>DAHUYP010000076.1 GCA_027315105.1 Gammaproteobacteria bacterium | reverse complement strand
GCGCGCATCACCGAGCTGCCCGCCGGCACGCTCACCCCTACCCCGTCGATCAGCACCCGCACCTGCTGCTCCGCCGCCCGCCCAGGGGTCCCCAGATCCGTCTCCGCTATCGATCGCATCGCTCAGCTCCTGGCCGACGCCGTCACGCGTCGGCGAATGATTACGTCAGTTCGCCGCAGTACACCGTGAGCCGCGGCGGCCTGGTCCAACCCACCAGCGTCACGCCGGCCTCCTGCGCCAGCCGCAGCGCCAGGGCGGTCGGGGCGGAGATCGCCGCCACCAGCCGGCAGCCCACCTCCGCCGCCTTGTGCATCACCTCGTAGGAGGCGCGTGAGGTCACGAGCAGACTGTGCGGCACGCGGCCGGCGCGCATCACGGCGCCGACCGCCTTGTCGATCGCATTGTGGCGACCGACATCCTCGCGCACCGTGAAGCCGCCGTCGGTCGTCAATAGAGCGGCCGCATGCACGGCGCCGCTGGCCTCATTGAGCGGCTGCAGGCCCGACAGTCGCTGCATGCCCTCGCGCAGCGCTTCCACGCTGGCGCGGGGCCCGTGGGTCTCGATGCGCCGCACCGGGCGGATGGCCGCTTCCAACGTCGCCGTCCCGCACAAGCCGCAGCCGGTGCGACCCGTGAGATTGCGATCGCGGTCGTGCAGCGCGAGGAAGCGCTGCGGAGGAATGAGCATCTGCAGGGCCACGCCGTGCTCGGTCCAGTGTCGATCCACCAGTGTCAGCTCGGAGGTCGAGGCGATGATGCGCTCGGTCAGCGCGAAGCCGAAGGCGAAGTCATCGAGGTCCGCCGGCGTCGCCAGCATGACGGCATGCGGGCGTGTGTTGTAGAGCATGGCCACCGGCACTTCGGCGGCCAGCGTCTCGGTCACCGAGCGGCTCGACTCACCATCCAGTCGCTGCGCCGACACCGCCTGCAGCGGCTCGCGCTGCAGAGCGTCATGCGAGCCGGCCGTGGCTCGCGGCTGCTGCGCGGCTGCGGACTGCGCCGCCGGGATCGCTGGAGTGGCATTTGACACGCGCTTGCTCCTTGCCTCCGGGTTCTCGGCCCGCGGGGGTTCGGGCCGGATCCGATGCGATATTCTACCCGCGTTCGCTCCCCGGCAGTGCCTCGATTGCGCCATCATCGATCGGCGCAGCATCATGCCCGACCGAGCATCAACACCTGCGCACGAATGCCGGGGCGTCATAAGAGCCCTTGCCCGGCGCGCCTCTGCCGCATAGACTAAGTCTAGTTTAGTCTATTCGGGGCAAGCATGGAAGCCGTGGTCAACATCCACCAGGCCAAGACGCATCTGTCGCGCATCGTGGACGAGGTCGCGGCCGGCGCCGAGATCATCATCGCCAAGGCCGGCAAACCCATGGCGCGCCTGGTGCCGATCATCCCCGTCGCCCGCCCGAAGAAGCTCGGACTGCTCAAGGGCAGGATCAAGGTTGCGGACGATTTCAATGCGCCGTCGGACGAGAGCCTCATCTCGGAGTTCGTGGGTCGCTGAGCGTGCGCGTGCTGCTCGATACCCAGTTGCTGCTCTGGGCGCTCGCCCGGCCGTCGAAGTTGCCGGCCGCCGCCCGCAGGCGGATCGAATCCGCCGAGGTGTTCGTCAGCGCTGCCTCCATCTGGGAGATCGCCGTCAAATCCGCGCGCGGCACGCTGCGGGCCGATCCCCGCGAGGTCGTGGACGCGCTGGAGCCCGCGGGCTTCAGCCTGCTATCGATCTCGGGCGAGCACGCGGCGAGAATCGCCGAGCTACCGCCGCTGCACGCGGACCCGTTCGACCGCCTGCTGATCGCGCAGGCCCTGGTCGAACCCATGATCCTGCTCACCAATGACGTCGCGCTGTACGGCTACGGTGAGCTCGTGGTGATCGCCTGAAGCCGCCGCGACCGCACCGGCGGCAACCCGCGCTGACGGAGCATCGGCCATGACTGTCCAGCAACCGCATGGCGCCCACGATCATGCGCACGACACGGGCGCGCGCCGGCTGCGCATCGCACTGCTGATCCTCGGCAGCTTCACGCTGGTCGAGGCGACGGGCGGTTACCTCGCCGATTCGATCGCCCTGCTCGCCGAGTCGGCCCACATGCTGGCCGATTCGGCCTCGCTGGGCCTCGCGTTGCTCGCGCATCGCCTCGCCCGCCGTCCGCCCGACCTGCGGCGCACCTACGGCCACCGCCGCTACCAGCCCCTGGCGGCGCTCGTGAACGGCGAGATACTGCTGCTGCTGACGGCGTGGGTCGTGTATGAGGCGATCCTGCGCCTGATGCATCGGCACGCGGTCAACGGGCAGTTGATGCTCGGCGTCGCCGTGCTGGGCGGCGTGGCCAACCTGGCCGCCCTGTTGGCGCTGTCTGGCGCACGCGCGCTCAACGAGCGCGGCGCCAGGGCGCACGTCTGGAGCGATCTGCTGGGCTCGGGCGCGGCCAGCGCCGCCGCGGTCCTGGTTCTCGCCAAGGGCTGGATCATCGCCGATCCGCTACTGTCGCTGGTCGTGTCGACGCTGATTCTGCGCTCCGCATGGTCGCTCACACGCGAGTCCGCCGACGTGCTGCTGGAGAGCGTGCCGGCGGGATTCGACATCGAATGCGTCGCAGCGGAGCTGATCGGCCATGTGCCCGGACTGACCGGTGTCCATCACGTGCATGTATGGTCGATGACGGGCGAGCGGCCGACGGTCACGCTGCACGCGACCCTGGCGCCCGACGCCCGGCAAGGCGACGCCGTCGCTGCGATCCACGCACGCCTGGCCGAGCGGTTGAACGTCGAGCACGCCACGGTCGAGATCGAGCAGGCGGGCTCCTGCCAGGCCACGGGGTGTCATCCGCCGCCGTGATCTGCGGCTATGATGCGCTCGATGCTCCCCTCGTACGAAGTCCTGGGTGCGTGGCTCGTCGTCGTCATCTCGGTGAGCTGCGCGGCCTTCGCCACCGTGCATGCGCTGCTGACGAAGCCGGATCCGCGCAGTGCATTCGGCTGGATCGTCGTGTGCTGGCTGTTTCCGCTGGCCGGATCCATCCTCTACGGTCTTTTCGGCATCAATCGCGTTCGCTCGCGCGCCCGGCAGCTGCGCGCCGGCGTCAGCCCCGCAAAGGCGCCGGCGCCGCTGCGGACGCCGGCGGCCGATGACTTCACCGCCCACCTGACGCGCATCGGCGACGCGGTCACGCAGTGGCCGCGCCTGCCCGGCAATGCGATCGTGCCGCTGGAGAATGGCGAGCAGGCGTTTCCGTCCATGCTGGCCGCGATCGCCGCCGCCCGGCATTCGATCTGGCTGGCGAGCTACATCTTCGAGAGCGACGAGATCGGGCAACAATTCATCCGGGCGCTGGGTGCTGCCGCGGCTCGCGGCGTCGACGTGCGGGTGCTGATCGACGGCATCGGCGAGTGGTACAGCCGGCCGCGTGCGGTGCCGCTGTTGCACCGTGCGGGCGTAAGCGCTCGGCGTTTCCTGCCGCCGCGGCTGCTGCCGCCGACGGTGTCGCTGAACATGCGCAATCACCGCAAATTGTTGCTCGTGGACGGGCGCCTGGGCTTCATCGGCGGCATGAACATCGGCGGCCGCGAATTCGGCAGGCGCGGCCGGCGACGCATGGCCGATCTGCATTTCCAGGTCCGGGGCCCGATCGTGACGCAGCTTGCGGAATGCTTCAGCATCGACTGGTTGTTCGCGGCGCACGAAAGGCTGTCGCTGCCGGCAACGGCGCCGAGCGCCGGCAGCTGCGTCTGTCGCGTCATCACCGAGGGGCCCGACGAGGACAACGACAAATTGCTGTTCGTATTGCTCGGAGCGGTCTCGGTGGCGCGCCGGCAGCTGCTGATCATGACGCCCTACTTCATTCCGCCGCCGGAGCTCAGCTCGGCGCTGCAGTCGGCAGCATTGCGCGGCGTCGAGGTCAACCTGGTGCTGCCCGCGCGCAGCAATCTGCGCTACGTCGATTGGGCCGCGAGGCGCTGGCTGGCGCCGCTGCTCGAGCGCGGCGTACGGATCTATCTGCAGCCGCCGCCGTTTGCGCATACCAAGCTGCTGGTGATGGACGAGAGCTACGCGCAGATCGGCTCGGCCAACCTCGACCCGCGCAGCCTGCGCCTGAATTTCGAGATTGCGATGGAGGTCTACGACCCGGGGGTTTGCCGGCAGCTCGCGGATTACGTCATCCGTGCCCGCGAGGGCTCGGTGGCCGTGGATCGGGATTCGCTGCTCCGACGCGGCGTCTGGCGGCGCGTGCGCGACAGCCTGTTCTGGCTGCTATCGCCCTATCTCTAAAGGCCCGTCTCCAGGCGCCACGGCGTTGGAGCCGGGCGGCGGCTGCCATGGGCGCGCGGCCGCGCTGGCATTTTGCGAATTTTTCCCCGAGGATAGCGCTCACGCAGGGCGGTGGCGGCCGGCGGCGCCAGCCGCCGCGGCGTCGAGATACAATGCCGGCAAATCGAACAACGACCAGACCGAGGTCGGGCACAGGGAGGGGATCATGGACAGGAACGAAGGCGTCGACTGGGCGGCGCTCATTGGCGACCCGCGTTTTCAGGCTTTGCACCGGCGCAAGAGCCGCTTCCTCTGGGGCTTGATGGTGCTGTCGGTGCTCTACTATTTCCTGCTGCCGATCGGCGCGGCCTACTACCAATCCCTGTTCAGGATCCGCGTCTGGGGCGTGGTCAACATTGGACTGCTGTTCGCCCTCAGCGAATTCGTGCTGGCCTGGTGGGTGGCGCTCTGGTACGCGCGCAAGGCCGGCCGCGATTTCGATCAGCTGGCCGCGCAGATCGCGACCGACTTCACCATGCCGGACAGGAGCTGAGCCATGCGATCACCCATCAGGAAATGGCCGGCGCTCGCGTTGCTGTCCGGCGCTGCGCTGATCGCGCGCCCGGCCCTGGCACAGGCCGGAGTACCCGAAGGACACCGCTGGCTGACCTTCACCGTGTTCGCGGTAGTGATCGCGATCACCATGTACGTCACCTACCTGTCGGCCAAGCGCGTACATTCGGCCGCCGACTTCTACACCGCGGGTGCCGGCGTATCGGGATTTCAGAATGGCTGGGCGATTGCCGGCGATTACCTGTCGGCAGCCTCGTTTCTCGGCATCGCGGGGCTGATCTCGCTCTATGGCTACGACGGCTTCATGTATTCGGTCGGCTTCCTGGTCGCCTACATCACGGTGCTGCTGCTGATCGCGGAGCCCTGCCGCAACATCGGCCGCTATACGCTGTCGGATATCCTCGCGTACCGCAACGATCCGAAGAAGACCCGCGTGGTCGGGGCGCTGTCGGTGATCACCGTGTCCACGTTCTATCTGACGGCACAGATGGTCGGCGGCGGCGTGCTCGTCAAGACCCTGATCGGAATCAACTACGAGACCTCGGTCGCCTGCGTGGGCGTGCTCATGCTGGCCTACGTGCTGTTCGGCGGCATGATCGCGACCACCTGGGTGCAGATCATCAAGGCCGTGCTGCTGGTATTCGCCTCGCTGCTGATCGTCACGCTGGTGTGGCTGCCATACGGCTTTTCGCTGCCGCGCTTCCTGCAGGCCGTGGTGTCCGATCCGGCGGTTCAGGCGCGGGTGGCGACGCTGCTCGGCGATTCGGCCAGGAACATGTCGGCCGCGGAGCTCGGGCAGCGATTCCTCGAGCCCGGGCTGTATCTGAAGGCGCCCATCGACCAGATCAGCCTCGGGATGGCGCTGGTGTTCGGCACCGCCGGGCTGCCGCACATCCTGATGCGCTTCTTCACCGTACCGACCGCGCTGCAGGCGCGGCGCTCGGTAGTCTGGGCGATGGCGATCATCGGCGGCTTCTATCTGCTGACCCTCTTTCTGGGCTTCGGCGCCGCCAAGCTCGTGGGCCCCGGCAACATCGCCGCGGTCGATGCCGGCGGCAACATGGCGGCCCCGCTGCTGGCGCAATTCATCGGTGGCGGCCCGGATTCCTTTTTCGGCAATTTCATGCTCGCCTTCGTGTCCGCGGTGGCGTTTGCCACCATCGTTGCCGTGGTCGCCGGCCTGGTGCTGGCGGCCGCATCGGCGATGGCGCACGACCTGTATGTCGGCGTGATCCGCCACGGCAAGCACGTCACGCCGCTGGGTCAGGTCCGCGCCGCGCGCGTCGCCACGGTCATTGTTGGCGCGCTCTCGATCGGCATCGGCATCGCCGCCAAGGGCCAGAATGTCGCCGTGCTGGTAGGACTGGCGTTTGCGGTGGCCGCGAGCGCCAACTTTCCGTGCGTGCTGCTGACGCTCTACTGGAAGCGCTGCAGCACCGGCGGCATCGTTACGGGCATGCTGGTGGGCACGATTGCGGCGGTCGGGCTCACGCTCCTGTCTCCGAACCTCACCTATCCCAAGGCGATCAAGGCGGCGGCGGAAAAGGTGCTCGCCGGCGAGGCGGTCAAGCGAGCGGCGTCGACCGAGCTCCTGGCGAGCGGCGACCCGGCGCACGCGGCGCAGGCGAAGAAGGAACTCGCGACGCTCGACAAGGCCGTCGGCAAGGCCAGGGCCGATCTCGCCAAATGGGCCGGGCAGGAGACGTCGTTCATGGGCCTGGAGAAGCCGCTGATCGCGCTCAAGAACCCGGGCATCATATCGATTCCCCTCGGCTTCCTCGGCGTGATCATTGGCTCGTTGCTGCTGCGCGATCGACGCGCCGAGCAGATGTGGAACGAGGTCTATGCACGCCAGAATACGGGTCTGCTGGTGTCCAAGCCCGTGAGTCATTGAGCCCGTGCGGTGCGCGCCCTGCGGCGCGCGCCGTCACGCACTCCCCGCCGGCCGCAGGGTCGCTGCGACTCAGGCGCCGCTAATAGAAGCCGTGCAGCTCCACGAACGAGAAGGTCTGGTTCTGCACGTTGTTCTGCGGAATGCCCTGATAGCGCCGAAACCCGGCTCGCGCCTGCAGGAACGGGATCGGGGTGAGCTCGTAGACGGCACTCCAGCGGGTCTGCGCATTGTTGGGCACGCTGAGCTCCGGATCGTAGAACTCGTAGGTCAGCTTGAGATTGTGGCCCTTGTGCAGCGCCCAATCCATCTCCGCAAGCATCGGGGTCATCGTGCGTGTCCCGTCCGGGTAGCCCGCCTGGCGCACCAGATCGGCTTCGCCCAGCCATGCCACCGGTCCGGTACGCAGACCGGCGAACAGACCCGACATCTCGCGATTGCCGGCGCTGGATTGCGTGAATGAGCCTGCGATGCCGAGCCGCCAGATCGACTGCGTACGAATGATCTGCCCGGTCACCTGATAGCCCGAGCCGCTCTGCGCATTGGCGGCACCGTTGGTCAGATCCAGCTGTGCTTCCCAATGCTCGCGCTCCAAGCCCAATTCCAGGCCGTTGTCGGGCGCGTTCATGTTGATGCCGGTCACCTGACGAACGAAAGAAGTCTGGTCCTGCAGCCGCCAGCCGAACGCGAGATAGAAGCGGCCCGCCTTGAGATACCAATCGGAGGTGTCGCCGTAACGGATGTATGCCTCCATGGTCTGCGCCGCACCCGGCGCCACCCCCTCGTCGACGTAGACACCCAATTGATTTGGAATCACGCTCAGATCCGCATACATCCGCATCTGCTCGAGTGCAAACTGCTGCTGCGTGGGTGACTGCGGGGTCGTGGTGCGCGACCAGTCGGCTCGCAGATCGCCGCCGATGCGCAGGATGTCCGGCAGTAATTGACCAGTCCACACCGGGGCGCCCGCCGGCGGCCCCCGGGCCGCCATGACGTTCTGGGCAAACAAATCACCGAAGGCATTGCGCATTCCGCCGCCGGTTGGATTGACGTGGCAGGCGATGCATTTATAGCCCGTCTGTACGGCCAGGTACGGCTCGGCGACCGCGATCCGGATCTCGCCCCAGGCCAGGCAGAGCAGCGCGATTCGCAGCCACCTGGAACTCCAGCGCTCCCCCCGGGCACTCGAGCTCATGGTCCGTCGCCCACCGTGAACCTGATCAGGATCTCGTTGCCGCCGCCGTCGCGTGGCAGCGTCGCGATGTGCGTGCCGTCGAGCGCGCCGAGTTCATTGCCGGACTGCGCGTTCAGGACGACTTGATACCGCCCGCTCGCCAACGAGGCGATCGGTGTCAGCAGCAGTGCGCGCGGATCGCGGGCCGGCACACTGACGGTGACCGGCACGATGATCACCGACTCCAGATCGCCGGCACCGCCGCCGGCGCCGGCGAGCCGCTCGAGCCGCACGGACTGGGCGTTGGCGCGCGTCGCATCGAGCTCCCGTGTGAATGCAATGACGATCCGGGGCGGTGGCGCCGTCAACACGGCGCCGTCTTCCGGCGCGGCCGCAACCATCCGCAACTGCGCGGCCGTCGCCGCCGCGGCGGCGCCAGGCTGCGCACCGTCGGTGATCCATTGCACGATGAACGCGATCGTCGATGCCGGCAGCGGCGGCTCGCCGAGTGGCATCTGCCTGCCAACCGCGGCGAGTCCTTCGAGTTTCTGAATGAGGTAGCTGGCAGTCGGATTGCCGGGGTCGACGCGCAGCAGGCTCGGCACCTCCGTGCTTGGTATGTCCACCAGCAGGCTGTAGCTGTGCGCGGCATCCAGGATCAGGCCCTGGGGCGCGCCTGCACCGATATGGCATACGGAGCAGATCGGCGTGAACACGTTGGCCTGGATGGAATCGAAATCGGCCGCCAGCGGTACCGGCATGGTGCCGGCGGACGACAGCGGCTGTCCGTTGCCGTCGAGTCCGACGCCGCTGCCGGAGCAGGCGCACAGACAGCCGCCCGACAGCGCAGCCGCCGCGCACAATCGGCGCACTCGCGCCATAGGTTCGATGAGCATCAGGGCCGGTATCCGAGCGCGGGGAACGGGGTGGCGCGAGCATTGATCACTGCCATAAGTGCCCGCGGCCACGCCGCAGGTTTTGCACCGGGTTTGCGTATCGGCGCCGCGAAGACGAGACTGCGCGCGTTGTACGGCCGGCCGCACCCAGGGTCGTGGTGCCTGGCATGCCGCGCAACGCCCGGCTCATGCCGAGGCCGGCATCCGCGCCATGCATCGACCCACGCCTGCACGCCTCGACCGGACTCCATGCAGAGAAGAACTGGTTGCTACGCTGCCCTATTTGCCGCCCTGAGCGCGTCCATCGCGTGCGCCGGTGACATCGGCGGCGCGCTGGGCGCAAGCAACGACAACGTATTCCGGGGTCTGTCGCAGAGCGAGGGGCAGGCCTCGGTGCAGGCCGACGCGTATGCCGCCGGCACGAGCTGGATCGGCGGACTCAGCGCCGAGACGGTCAAGCGGCTGCGCGAGCAAGGCACCGGCGTCGAGCTGATCCCCTATCTGGCCTACCAGCGCGTGCTGAGCGCAGACTGGAGTGGTGCGGTGAGCGTGCGCCATTACGACTATCCCGGCAATCCATACCGCAGCCGATACGATTACGACGAGCTCAGCGCCAGCCTGAAGTGGCGCGAACGCGTGCTGCTGCAGCTCATCGGCTCGCCCGATACCTACGCGGTGACCGACTATCACCGCTATGGCCGCGGCGCCGCCTTCGCCGTCGAACTCACCGCTCGCCAGCCCCTGCCGCACGGCCTGTCGGCCGACCTCGGAATCGGCTACTACGATCTGCAACCCGAGATCGCGGCCTCGTACGCGTACTGGAGCGCGGGGCTGGCCAGGCGATGGGACGCCTATGAACTGGCATTGCGTTATGTCGGCACCGATGCGACCGCGCGGCATCTGTTCGGTGCGCTGGCCGGTGACCGGCTGGTCGCGAGCCTGTTGTGGTCTTTTTGACCCGCGCCCTGCAACCCGCAGCACCGATTGCGGCACTCACGGTCAAGGGCCATGCTGTGCCCCCGGGGAACCATGGCTGCTACCGCCGATAGCGATGTCGAAGGCGCCGTTGATGTCGCATGACGATGTGCACGACCGCGAATTGCTGCGACGAGTCGCTGCGCGGGACCGTCGCGCCCTGGAACAGCTGTATCTCGAATACCAGCGACGACTGCTGCAGTTCCTTTCGAGGCTGACTTCGCAGCGCGAAACGCTGGAAGAAGCCATCAACGATACCTTCTGGACCGTCTGGCAGAAAGCGGATGAGTTCCGCGGCGCTTCGCGCGTCTCGACCTGGGTCATCGGCATCGCCTGGCGTTGCACGCTCAAGACACTGCGCCGCAACAACGACGCTGCGGCGGCACGCCTGGCCAGCTGCGTGGCCGCCGACCCGCCCAGGATGGCGGCGCCGGTGGACGAGGAACGCCTCGACTGGCTCGAGCAGGGCCTCGCCACGCTGCCTCTGGAACAGCGCGCGACGCTCGAGCTGGCCTATTTTGCCGGTCATTCCTGCGAGGAGATCGCCGCCATCATGGACTGCCCGGTCAATACCGTGAAGGCGCGCATGTTCCAGGCACGGGTGAAGCTTCGGAACCTGCTGCCCAAGCTCGGGGGCATCGAGGACGCCAGTCACTGCAGAGGAAGCCAGTCGTGACGGACGCATCCACTTCGCTCCACCGTCGGGCCTGGGATCTGATCCCGTGGATCATCAACGGCAGTGCGCCACAATCCGAGTGCCAGGCCGTGGAGGCGCATCTGCACGACTGCCCGGATTGCGGGGCCGAACTCGAGTTTCAGCGTCGCGTTCAGATGGCGATTGCCCGCAAGGGCACCCCGGATCTCGATCCGCACGCCTCGTGGCAGCGCTTGAGCGCGCGTCTCGACGCCGGCGCCGACGCCGAGCTGCCATCGCGGCTCGATCATCGTCATCCCAGCCGTTTCGGCCGCGCATGGATGCCTTGGGTGATGGCGGCCATGCTCGTGCAAGCCATCGCGCTCGGTGCGCTCGGCGCCGCATTATGGTGGCGGACGGCGCCCGGCGATTCCAATGCGATCGCGCGCACGGGCGCCTATCGCACATTGTCGGCGGCCGCATCGCCCGCGCCGCAAGCCACGATCCGTGCGGTCTTCGCGCCGACGATGACGCTCGGGGAGCTGCAGGCTCTGCTGGCCGGCGCCCGCCTGCGGGTGGTGACCGCTCCGAGCGATGGCGATGTCTGGTCCTTGGGACCCGCCGACGATTCGACGCGGGCGGCCACCGACACGGCGGTGCAGGCACTACGCGCCCATGCCGCCGTACGCTTCGCCGAGCCGATCGGCGCCTCCCCTTGAGGTTGCCTCGGTGAGACGGCGGTGCGCAGCCGGCAGGGTTCGCAGACTTGCCGCGCTTGCGATGCTGGGCCCCCTGCTGGCCGGCTGCGCAGCGACGCCGCATATCTCCGGTTCCGGCGCCAGCGACGGCGGCGCGCTCAATGCGCAGGCCGATCGACTGATTCTCGTCACCGTCGCCAATCCCGGCACAGCGCTGATGAGCGAACCGGGCTCGACGCCGCACGGCTATGAGCGCACGGGTGCCTACGTCGTCGGCGATCAGGCGCGAGCGACGGCGGCGGCGCTGGCGCATGACTACGGCCTGCAGCTGGTGCGCCAATGGCCGATTGCGCCGCTGAAGGTTCACTGCCTGGTGTTTGCATTGCCGCTCCAGGCCGAGCGCGCCGCCGTGCTGCGCGGGCTCGCACAGGACCGGCGAGTGCGTCTGGCGCAGCCGCTGCAATTGTTCGGCGCACTCGGCGCCGAGGCCACGAGTGTCGCGACGACACGTGCCGCTGCCGGCGCGCCCTCCTACAACGATCCGTATTTTGCCCTGCAGCGCGGCTTCACCGAGATCGGCGCCGGTGCGGCACAGCAGTGGTCGCGCGGCGAAGGCGTACGCGTCGCGATCATCGACACGGGAGCCGACGTCCACCACCCGGACCTTGCCGGCCGCATTGCCGCAACCGCCAATTTCGTCGACCAAGACATGCGCGCCTTCGACGCCGATCGCCACGGCACCGAAGTCGCCGGCATCATCGGCGCGGTCGCCAACAACGGCCTCGGTATCGTCGGCGTCGCCCCGGCGGCGCGCCTGCAGATCTACAAGGCCTGTCAGGCCCAGCAACCCCAGAGCATCGGGGCCTGGTGCAATTCATTCACGCTGGCCCTGGCCCTCAGCGCAGCCATCGACGCGCATGCGCAGGTCGTGAACCTCAGCCTGGGCGGACCGGCCGATCCCCTGCTGACACAGCTGGTCGATTTCGGCGAACGCCGCGGCACCGTGTTCGTCGGCGCCGTGCCCGAGGACGGCAGGTTGGACGGATTCCCGCTCGGCATCGATGGCGTCATCGCGGTCGATGTCTCCGATGCGCGGCGGCATTCGCCGGCGGTGTTGTACGCACCCGGTCGGGATATTCTCAGTCTCGCCCCAGACGGGCACTACGATTTCGGCAGCGGCTCCTCCTTCGCCGCGGCGCACGTGACCGGCGCCATCGCACTGCTGCTCGCGCGCATGCCGCATCTGGATGCGGCGCGATTGTTCGCGCTGCTCGAACGTACGCGCGCCAACATCGGCTCCGACGACACGATCGACGTCTGCGCCGCACTCGCCGCAGCCTATCCTCCGGACCATTGCCTGCGCGCCGCGTCCGCGGTGGTGAATTCGGCGACTGCGCACTGAAACGGCTCGCGCCCTCCCGCACCGTGCCGGCAAAGAACCTTTGCGGCCGATCCGGGGACTAATGGCTGCAGAAATATCGCTGCAGCCGCCGGGAGATTCGCCATGAGATCCGCTCGTAGGACGATCGGCATTGCCTGTACTGCCGCATTGTCGCTGCTGGCTGCCTGCGGCGGCGGCAGCAGCGGCGGCATGGGTGGAGGCAGCGCGCCAATCGGTTATGCCGTCCACTATCTGGTGGCCGACAACGCCGCCGTGCAGAAGACCTACTCCGCAACCTACGCCGATGCGAATCTTGTCAATCCCTGGGGCCTGGTGTTCAACCCGCAGGCATTCGCCTGGATCGCCAACCAGGGCACGTCGACGATCACGCTCTATGACGGTAATGGCGTGGCGCAATCGCCGCTGGTGACGGTTCCGTCGGGCAGCGCCGGCAGCGCCGGTCCCACGGGAATCGTCCTCAACCAGTCCAGTGCCTTCGTCGTCAGTGCCAATGGCCTGTCGGCCGCCAGCATGTTCGTCTTCGACGGCACCGGCGGCACGATCTCCGGTTGGTCCTCGGCGGTGTCGAGCAATCAAGGCATCACCGCCTATGACGGCGGCGGCGCCGCGGCCGCATTCACGGGCCTGGCGATTGCGCACGACAGCAATGGCAATTATTTCCTCTACGCCGCCGACTTTCACAACAGCAAGGTCGATGTGTTCGATCACGGCTTCACCAACATCACCGCCGCCGGCGCGTTCGTCGATCCGGCGGTTCCGCAGGGCTATGCGCCTTACGGCATCCAGAACATCCCGGCCAGCGACGGCAGTGCGCAAATCTACGTCACGTACGCGCAGCAGGATGCGACCGCGCATCTGGCGGTCGTGGGCCCGGGCATGGGCTATCTGTCGGTGTTCGATGTCACCGGCAATCTGATCAAGCATCTGGTCTCAGGCGGCTCACTCAACGCTCCCTGGGGCATGGCCTTGGCGCCAGCGGGCTTTGGAACCTTCAGCGGCGAGCTTCTGGTCGGTAACTTCGGCGACGGCAGGATCAACGCCTACAACGCCACCACCGGAGCGTTGACAGGTACCCTGATGCAGCCCAGCGGTGCCCCGGTGCAGGTTCCCGGTCTGTGGGGCATCGCCTTCGGCAACGGCGTCAACAGCCAGCCGACCACGACGCTCTTCTTCACCGCGGGGGTCAATAGCCAGGCGGACGGGGTCTACGGTCGGATCGACTACGGGACCGGAGCAGGCAGCGGCAGTTCAGGCGGCGGTGGCGGCGGCTACTGACATCACGTACACCGGCTGGGTTCGGCCTTGGACAGCACGATGAACAAGCGACGGAACGGAAACAGCGTCGTGCCATCGGCGCGGTGCGGGTAGGCCGAACGCAGCCGGCGGGCGTAGTCCTGCTCGAAACGCCCCGCCTCCGCGACATCCAGGCGCTCGATAAACTGGGCCAGCCAACTGCCCTTGGTCCATTCCTTGACCGGATCATCGCCCGAGAGTACGTGCAGGTATTCGGTCTCCCAGATCTCGATGCCTCCGGCGAGCGGCGCGAGCAGTGCATAGTAGAATTCCGGCACCGCCACCGGCGTCGGGCGCAGCAGATCCTCGAGCTTGCTGCGCCAGGGCCCGGAACGTACGGTCTCGGCAATCAGCGTGTGGGATGGAGCACCGAAATTGCGCGGCATCTGCAGTGCCAGGACGCCCTCGGGCGCCAGCGATCGCACCAGTGCCGGCAGCAGCTGCCGATGGTCCGGCAGCCAATGCAGCGCGGCGTTCGAATAGATGAGATCGGCCGGCTGGTCGGCATGCCAGTCGCCCAGGTGGCATTGCATCCAGCGCACGCCAGGCTGCTGCAGTGCCGCCTGCGCCAGCATCGCCGGTGAGTTGTCGACCCCGACGATGCTGGCCCGCGGCCAGCGCCGAGCCAGCAGCCGCGTCGCGTCGCCCGCGCCGCAGCCCAGGTCGTAGATGCGTGCCGGCTCGCAACCTGATATGCGTGCCAGCAAGTCGATCGCGGGCTGCAGGCGCGGCTGTGAGAATTTCAGGTACTGGGCCGGATTCCAGATCATGCCGGGGAGGCCCGCGATACGGGTGCCGGCGGCCATCGTGCGCCGGTTGCCCGGCGCGACCGCCGGTCGCAATGGAATTGAACTCCACTCATTCCTCCAATCTACTATATTCCGCATGCTCGATAGTGCTCTCGACTGACCATGGCGCCCGGCCCCGCGCTCGGGCACCATGCATCGCTCGTCATCAACCTCCCCGACCGACAGGTGATCCATGGCCGTGACCGTGCTCGTCTCCGTACTGGCGCTGCTGCAGTACCTGCTGTTCGGTATGCTGGTAAGCCGTGCGCGCGCGCGCTTCGGCGTGCAGGCACCTGCGATCGCGGGTCACGAAGTCTTCGAGCGCTATTTCCGGGTGCAGATGAATACGCTCGAGCTGCTGGTGGTGTTCGTACCGGCGCTGTGGATGGCGAGCGCGTTCGTGCCACCGCTGTGGATCGCGCTGCTGGGACTGCTCTACCTGATCGGCCGGGTGCTGTACCTGCGCGGCTACGTGGCCGCGCCCTCCAAGCGCGGAGCGGGATTCGGTCTGAGCTTCCTGCCGATCCTGGTGCTGCTGTTGATCGATCTGGTGGGCGCCGTCGCCGAGCTCGTCAGGGGCTGAGCCGCGCCGCGAAGGTGGCTGCTCGGCGCAGCGCGCGCGCCACCGATGTCCGCGCGCGCCCCCCCGGCCACCCCGGGTTGCCTATAATGCCGCGATGAACATCGAGCTCCCCGCCCACGAGGCACGCGTCATCGGTTGCCTGATCGAGAAGCAGATCACCACGCCCGAACAATATCCGCTGTCCCTGAACGCCCTCACGAATGCCTGCAATCAGAAGAGCAATCGTGATCCGATTCTCGAGCTCGCCGAGGCCGAGGTACAGGCAGTGGTCGATGCGCTGTCGCGCAAGCACCTGGTGCTCGAGCGATCCGGCTTCGGCAGCCGCGTGCCAAAATACCAGCAGCGCTTCTGTAATACCGAGTTCAGCATGTTTCAGTTCACGCCACAGGAGCGCGCCGTCGTCTGCGAGCTGCTGCTGCGCGGGCCGCAGACGCCCGGCGAGTTGCGCAGCCATGGTGCGCGCCTGGCGACATTCGCCGACGCCAGCGAGGTCGAAGCGGCGCTCGAGGCACTCGCGCAACGTGACGGCGGCCCGATGGTGCTGCGCCTGCCACGCGAGCCGGGCCGGCGCGAGGCGCGTTATGCGCACCTGTTCGGTGGCGAGGCGTCTGCTGCGCGGCTCGCCACGGCGCCGGCGGCCGCGGCCACGACGGCAGCGCCGGAGCAGTTGGAGCTGGCGGCGCTCGATCGCCTGAGCCGGCTCGAGCAGCAGGTCAGACACCTGCAGGAGGATATCGAACGACTCAAGCGCGGCGATCGATAGGAGGCCGCGGCTAGAAACGATAGCCGACCAGTATTCGATTTCTGCCGATGTTCGGAAACCCGCTGTCGGCATTGGACCAGTGTTCGACGCGCAATCGCCAGTGCCGGGTGAGCACCAAATCGAGGCTCGAGGCGATGTTGATCGTACCCGAGTTGTATGCATCACTGTGCTGCAGCAGGAGCGGGCCGGTGGCGAGCTCGAACCGCCACCAACTGACCGCAACCTGCGTCGAGACCCCGAGCTGACTGCGGTTTTCGCCCCGAAAGCTGGACGCCGCCACCCAACTCAGGCCGCCGCGCAACGCCACGAAGCCACTGATGAACGGCACGGTCTCGACTTCCAGCGATCCCGTGGCCGCCGTGCGCAGATTCGCCGCCGCGCCGGCATCGATCTCCAGTCTTGCGAACGGGGGGGCTGGAACGGCCGCCGCCGGGGCAGCGGTCGCCGCCGGGGCACCGGCCGCCGCCTCGGTGCCACCGCCGCTCGCGGTGTCATTGGCCTGCGCGAGGGTCACCGCCGTCGACAAAAGAGCGCCCAGCAGACGGGCCGCGCACGAATTGGCCTTGGCGAATGGTCGCTCCATAAGCTCGGCCGCTTGAGCGGTACCCCGACTTCCCGCGCCGGGCTCCAATCTCGCGGGCCACGATGTTGCCCTTGTTCTTGCTGTGGTTTGCCGCGAATCATCATCGCACATCGAATCAGCCGCTACCAAGTGCGCCTCCCGGTCGGCGATTGCGCCGGCCCGGCGCGGTGCGTTGCCGCGATGCCCGCGCTGGAATCCGAGGCCACTTGGGTTAGTCTGGCACGTCCGCACGGTGACCAGGATGCCGCCAGCATGCAGAAGCCCAGTGTCTGTCCCCTCGATTGCCCGGACACCTGCAGTCTCGCCGTGACGGTCGCCGGCGACCGGGTGGTCGCGGTCAAGGGCTCGAACGCCAATCCCATCACCCACGGTGCGGTCTGCGCCAAGGTGGCCGGCTACTATCCCGAGTTCGTGCATGGCTCGAACCGCCTGCGCCATCCCTTGAGACGCGTTGGCGCGAAGGGCGAAGGCAGGTTCGAGCGGATATCCTGGGATGAAGCCCTGCGGACCATCCACGATCGCGTCAGTACCGTCGTCGGCAGCCATGGGCCGCAGGCGGTGCTGCCGCTCAATTACGCCGGCCCGCACGGCATGCTCGCGGGCGACTCCATGTCGCTGCGCTTCTTTCATAAATTGGGCGCTTCGCGACTCGACCGCCGCCCGCTGTGCGGCGGTATTCGCAGCGCCGCCTACGACGCCACCTTCGGCGCCACTCCCGGCACGCCACTGCAGCAGGTGCGCCTCGCCAAGCTCGTCGTCGTCTGGGGAAACAACGCGACCAGCTGCAACCTGCATCTGATGCGGCAGATCAATGCCGCCAAGCGGACCGGTGCAAGACTGGCGGTGATCGATCCGCGGCGCGTCAGGGTCGCCGAACAGGCCCACCTGCACTTGCCGATCCGTCCGGGTACCGATGTGGTGCTGGCCTGGGCGATCGCAGTCGAGCTCGAGCGGCTTGGCGGGCTCGATCACGCCTTCCTGGAGCGGCACGTGCTGGGTTTCGAGGCCTATATGGAGGCGGCGCACGCCTACCCTCCGGAGCGCGCGGCGCAGATCTGCGGTGTGGCGCTCGCCGATATCCGTACTCTCGCCCGCTGGTACCAGCAGGCCTCACCGGCGGTGATCGCCTGGGGCAATGGTCTCGAGCGCAATCAGAACGGCGGCTCGGGCCTGCGCGCCATTGCAGCCCTGCCTGCGCTGGCCGGAAAGTTCGGCGTGGCGGGCGGCGGCCTGGTGGGCGGGGCCGGCCACGCATTTCCGAAGTCGGTCGATTCGTTGACACGCCCGGATCTGGCGCCACCGCAGACGCGCACGATCAATATCATCGACGTCGGCCGATGGCTGCTCGACCCGGCGCTCGACCCGCCGATCCAGGCGCTGTTCATCTACAATCACAATCCGCTCATCGTGCACCCCGACCAGAATCGCATGCAGCGGGCGCTGGCGCGCGAGGACTTGTTCATCGCCGGGATCGAAATCGCCATGACCGACAGCATGGCATACGCGGACGTGATCCTGCCGGCGTGCACGCACTTCGAGTACGCCGATGTCTATCCGGCCTACGGCCAGCAATATCTGCAGCGAGCCGAGCCGGTGATTCCGCCGGTGGGCGAGAGCCTGCCGAATACCGAGATATTCCGCCGCCTGGCGGCGAAATTCGGTTTCACGGACGACGCATTCAAGGCCACCGACAGTGAACTGATGTGCGCGGCCCTGAAATCGGACGACCCGCGGATGCACGGCATGGCGGCGAACCGGATTCCGACCGATCAGGCAATCAGGATGGAGTATGACGGCGCCGAACCGGTGCTGTTCCGCAATGTATGGCCGCGTACGCCCAGCGGCAAGATCGAGCTGCGCTCCTCGACCCTCGGCGCCGACCATGACGCAGCCCTGCCCAGCTATCGGCCGCTGGCTTCCGCCTATCCATTGACGCTGATCACGCCCGCCTCTGACAAGCGCATTACCTCCACCTTCGGCGGCCTCGCGGCCAACGATGCCACCCCGACGCTCGAGATGAACCCTGAGGATGCCGCAGCACGCGGCCTGGCCGATGGCATATGGGTCAGAGTGTGGAACGACTTGGGGGAAGTGTTTCTGCCCCTGCGCATCACGGATACGGTGCGTGCCGGCGTGGTCTGCTCCGAGAAGGGCGCCTGGCTGCGCACCAGCCCGAACCGCCGGACGGTATCGGCCTTGACGCCATCCCACAAGGCCGACCTGGCCGATGGCGCCTGCTTCAACGATGCGCGAGTCGACGTGGCGCCATGGGTGCGCGGCGCGAGCCGCAATGGCTGATGCGGCCGGGGTATCGCGCCGTCGTGCCGCGGGCTAGTCGATGCTCACCCCGCCGGCCCGCAGGCGCGCGGCGAGCGGCTCGAGCTCGCGCTCGTAATGCCGCCATGCCGACACCGCCGTGTCGTAGATCGGCCGCCGCACCTGCGCCGCGCTCGCGGTGGCGACCGGAGCCGGATTCTTATGCGACTCGAGGCACGCGGATTGCCACGGCAACCCGAGCAGCCGCAGCAGCCGCGCTGACTCCTGCGCACTGCGCGCCACGAGGTCTTCATAGGCAACGTCGATGATTCGACCCGGCAGCGTCGCGTGCCAATGGGTCATCAGGCGCCGATAGCCAAGGTAATACTCGGCCAGCTCGCCCAGCTGGTACGAGAACGGATAGCCCCGCTCGAACAGGACCTTGTACATTGCATGGCAATTGGCCATCGGATGGCGGGTGACGTGAATGATCCGCGCCCGCGGCAGCGCGCGCGCGATGAGCCCGCAGTAGAGATAGTTGAGCGGCATCTTGTCGGTGAAATGACGGCTATGGCCGGTGCGCGGGCGTGTGGCGCGCAGATAGTCCTCACCGAGCGCGGAAAAATCGAGCGTTGCCGACGCCGCCACCAGCTGCTGTCGCGGCGGCACGCGCCCGAGCCGCCGATGCACCGCCTCCATCAGCACGGCCGCGAAGGCATGCAGCTCGCCGGCGGAGTAGACGTCCGTGTGGCTGCTCAGGATCCGATCGACGAGCGTCGAGCCGGTACGCGGCATGCCGACGATGAAGATCGGCTCCTCGCTGGCGCAGCCGCCGCCGAGGCTCGCGCCCGAAGGAAATGCCTGCCGGATCCAGTCGACCGTGGCCAGATCGGTGGCGAGGTCGTACTGCAGATGCCGCCGGCGCATGCTGGCGCCGGCCGACAGGTGCCGCCAGGATGCCGCGAATTCGCCCAGGTCCTCGTATTCTTTCGCCAGCGCGTACCGCAGCGGAACTTCGTAATCCCAGGTGCCGGGCCCGACCGCCAGGGCGCGCTCGAGCTCGGCCACGTGATTGCGCGCCCCGCTCTGCACCCGCAGCTCGGAGCGATTCAGGTAGGCCTGCGCGTCGCGTGGCTCGAGCAGTATGGCGCGGTCGTAATCCTGCTCGGCTTCCTCGAGCTCGCCCAGGAAGCGCCGCACCGCCGCCCGATTGAACCAGTGCCGCGACTCGGTCGGCGCGAGCTCCACTGCATGGGTGTAGTGGCGCGCGGCGGCCGGATAGTCCTGCAGCAGCGTCCAGAGCTCTCCGAGCTCGGCCTGGGCCGCGGCGCGCTCGCGTGCCGGCCCGATTGCGGCGTCCTGCAGCACGCCGAGCCGTTCGAGCGCGGCAGCGGCCGCCACCGGATCGCGCCGCTTGAGCGCCGCATGGACGGCACCGCGCGCCGCCGCAATCGCAGCCGGCGGGCTGCGCCGCGCGCCAGCTGCAGCGTCTTCGGAACTGATGGTGAACTCCATGGCCGAGGACCGCGACTCCACCGGTCGGCATCGACTTCGGGAAAGGTTCTCAGACTATCGGTAAACGGCCGCGGGCGCCAACAGCCGCGGTGCCCGGCAGTGGATCGGTTTGGTTGGATTTATTCATGAGCGCCCTGCCCCTACTCGCTGGGTTCGGCGCTTGCGGCCATTGCTTGGGGCGCTTCCTTCGCCTTTTGGGCAGCCTCGAACTCGGTCTTCTTGGCGTTTGCTTCGTCTATGCTCCGGACCGATTCTGCAACCTCATGAAAATGGGATACATCTTGAGCTTTTAGGAGGCCAGGAAGCGTTTCTCCTGTGACACGGTTAGCATGATAGACGGAACCGCAGCCTATACGTTGGCTCTCGTCCAATTGATTGAAAGGAGGGAGCAGATACAGTGATCAACCCAATTTGGATGTAACGGCGAAACTGGTTCACGAGGCCCATGATCGCAGCCGACGGCTGCCGCTAGCTCGCGTCTCTGCTTTCCGGGGTTCGCTCGCGAGCCCGGCCGTCAGCATTTGGGTGAACCGGCCCTCGGGTACCGCCTCGCTGCACAGAAATCCCTGATATTCGTCGCAGCCGAGCTTTTGCAGGATCTCGAGCTGCCTCGAGGTCTCGACACCCTCAGCGACCACCTTGAGGTCCAGCGAGTGGCCAAGCGCGATGATTGCCTTAATGATCGCGATGTCATCCGGATCGAGCGCGATGTCGCGGACAAACGCGTAGTCGATCTTGATGCTGTCGACCGGGAAGCGCTTGAGGTACGCAAGCGATGAATGTCCCGTGCCGAAGTCGTCGATGGCGATCGTTATGCCGTAGGCCTTTATCTGCTCGAGTTGTGCGAGCGCGTGGTTTGGATCCGACATGACGGCACTCTCAGTAATCTCAACTTCCAGGGAACTTGGGTCGCAACGAGTCTCAATCAGCGCGTCCTCCAGATGCTTCAGGAGCTGCTGGTCCGTAAACTGCTGGGCGGAGAGGTTCACGGCGATACGCGTCGCCGGCAAACCCGCTTCGCGCCATTTCACGATCGCGCGACAAACGCTCGCGAGCACCTGACTGCCGATCGCGCCGATGAGTCCCATTTCCTCGGCGGCTTGGACGAACGCCCCGGCCAGCAGTAATCCACGCTGCGGATGGCGCCAACGCACCAACGCCTCAGCACCCGCGACTTTGCCGCTCTCAATGTCGATCTTCGGCTGGTAGAACACTTCGAACTGCTGCCGCGCGATTGCCTGACGCAGCTCATTTTCCAGCATCAAACGTTCGGCCGTATGCTCACCCATCTCTCTATAGTAGAACTGAAATTGGTTTCGGCCGGAGCCCTTGGCGCGGTACATCGCAATATCGGCGTTTTTGAGGAGAGTGGGTCCATCGGCGCCGTCTTGCGGGTATATGGCGATGCCGATGCTGCCCGAGAGTTGGTAGACCTGGCCGCCGATGGTCAGGGGGCTCGCCATTGCTGTCAGCAGCTTCCCCGCGATGAGCGACAGCTCCTCAATGTCGGCAAATTGCTCAACCAGCAGCGCGAATTCGTCGCCACCGACACGGGCCAGCATGCCACCGTGGCCAATACACGCGCGCAAGTGGCATGCCATCTGCTTCAGCACGTTGTCGCCGGCGCCGTGCCCGAGCGTGTCATTGATGATCTTGAAGCGATCCAGATCGAAGAACAGCAGGCCGATAGCACGGCCGGTACGCTCGGCGCGTATCAGCGCCTGTGGCAGCTGCAGGTGGAACAGCAAGCGGTTCGGCAGCCCCGTCAGCTCGTCGTGATGCGCGAGATGGCGTATGCGCTCGGCGGCGCGGCTGCTCTCTATGGCGATGCCGGCCAGGTTGACGCAGACATCGATCAACTGTGAATCCAGGCCGGTTGATGCGCGGTCCGCACCCGCATAGACGGATAACGTACCGAGTGGCTGGTTCTTGCCGCCGGTGATCATCCACGTCCCAAGCGTCGATGACTGCCCGCTGGAAGCTGCCTGCAGCTGCCAATTGGCAGGCAGGCACGGAGAACGTCCGACGCAGCCCGTGATACCGTCGGCATTTCCAGCCACGAGGACACACGATGCCCCGCTGGACTGGGATTCGACGAACGCGGCCAGCGTGTCCAGGACGACCTGCAGCTCCGTGCCGGCTGCGATCAGGTTGAGTATGCGATTTTGCTCCGCAAGGGTGGTCGCCTGCCGACGCCGCTCGGCCTCGTGATGCAGCGTATCCAGCGCGAAGGACGCCTCCTGGGCCAGCTGCGCCATCAGTTCCACGATGTCCTGCTGGAAGAAGCCGAGCTCGGAGGAGAAGACGCACAGGGCGCCAATCGTGTCGCCCTGGCAGCGCAGGGGAAATGCGGCATCGGACGCAAATGGATAATCTGGTCCGAGCGCTCGGTTCGAGGTCCATAGCTGGTCCGTGCGCAGCGGCAAGGCAAGGGCGGCGGCCGAGCCGTCCCGCAGCAACCTATCCATATTCTGCACAGAGGTGTGCTGCTTGCCGCAGGATGCTACGAATTGCAGATCCAGGGTCTCTGGCGACTGCAACCCGACCGCAGCCAGTTCGATGCCGCTCGTGCCGACACAGATCTTGCACAGCTCCTGAAACAATCGCGCGCGGTCCCGAACTCTGGAGACCAGCTGACTCGCCTGACTCAGTGCCGCGTATAGCTCGCTGCTTCGAGCCAGGCTCGCTTCCTTCGCATCACGCTCGCGCACGCGAGCCTGCATGATGCGGATGCACAGCGCGCTCGTGATCAGGGTGCCGGTGGTCAGCGCGAGAATCAGCAGGGTCCGCGTCGTGCGCGCCAGATCAGCCAACGTCGATGAGAAGCGCTCTGCGAGCGGCGTGAGCTCGCGGTTGATACGATTTAACTCCTCAATGATCTGCCCCCTCTCCGCGGTCGGGATGGCGTGTCCATCGCCCGAGTGGAGCCGAGCCGCGATCGCGCACAGCTGCAACGTGTAGGTGTCACCTTCGGTCCAAATGGCGATCGCCCGGCGCACCTGGTCTATGTTACGGAGCAGGCGAAATACGGTGATGATGCTGGGGATGTCAGCCGTGCTACTGCCGCCCTCAGCAAATCCTGCTCTTGCGGCCGCGATGTCCGGAGGATGTCGCTCGAGCGCCAGACGCGCCTCGTAGTCGCCGAGAGGAAAACGGATTGCGACCTCATACAGGTGGAAATCCTCTTGCGAACCGGAGAGCGCATATTGCGACAGGTAGAAGATGGCGTTCTTCTGACCCTTCGAATAGAGCCCTTCTCCTCCCACCCACGCGCGGATCGTCGACAGCAATTCAATGCTAAACACAGCCGCGACCAGCATGACGGTCAGCGATACCAGGATCGGAGCCACGAAGCGCAACGTCGATCGGTTTTCGACGCGCCGTCGGCCGAGGTCAGTCGCTGATGGGCGCGTCACGATCGTGCGTGGACACTAGGTGAATAGATGCGCCAAGGCTATCGCCCCATGGCGACACTTTTCCGAGGTTCAATTCACGTCTGCGCGACCTGCTGCGCACTGCGCGCAAAAGCATGGCCCGCAGCTCAAAGGCCCTGTTGAGCCCCCGCGCCTCCTCCGTGCCGAGTCAAGAAAGCCGCGTAACATTGCGTTAAGTAAGATCTCTTTGTAGACTGTACATAACGTATGACTGTGTCTGCAGACACATTCCCATTACGGGGATGCGACAGGGTTGGAGGCCGCAGCGGCCGAAAGTTAAGTCAAATGCGTGCCCTGATCCTGAGGATTCGGGGCCGCGGCGCTGGTGAGCTTCATCAAGGGAGCTGAAGTGGACGTACAGCGGGAACTGGAAGCTGAACATCCGTGGGTCGAGGCGCTCAAGCGGTACGTGCAGCCTGACTGGGACGAGCTCGTTTCTGGCGAGTGGTCCACGAACCTGCAGAACGGCAGTTGGTCCACGGACGCCATACGCGGCTGGTGCTTGCAGCTCTATCCTTTCGTGCATACGTTTCCGAAGTTCCTTGCGGAGGCGCTGATCAAAGTAGAGGACGACTACGCGCGCGGCTTCCTGATCGATAACATTCGAGTCGAGAAGCAGCACGCCGAACATTGGCTCTGGATGGGAGAAGGCTTTGGCATCCCTCGCCGGGAAATGCTGGCGCTGGCCTCCGGTGAGCGTCCCCTGCTCAGAGATGTGCAGTCGCTGAACGACTGGATTTGGTACATCAATGCGAAGGGTTCGCTGGCCGAGGCCGTCGCCGCCACCAGTTTCGCGATCGAGGGCGCCACGGGCGACCTGACGCGCAAGCTGCTCGAGGCCTTCGAGGCCTATGGCCGTCGCGAAGACGTCAAGATGAATCCGCGCACGTCCAAGTGGTTCCGCAATCACGCGCGCTATGACGACGAGCATCCGAAGATCGCGCTCCAGGTCATCGTTACCTACGCGCAGACGGAGCAGATGCGCCTGAAGGTCATGGCAGCCGCGCGGCGCAGCCTGCAGCTCATGAACCTGGCATTGCTGACCGCGAGCCGCGAGTATTCGGCCGCAACGATGCCGAGGGCTTCTTCCATTCAGGCCTCACCCCCAGTCGAGCGTCGTCGCTCGCCGCAGCCGATTCCGTTCCCTGATCGCCGGCTTGCGCGAGCGCCGATGGAGCGGGGCGCGTCGTAGCGCACGCTTCGGGCCGCGCGCCCATCTCGGCTGAGCACGAGGGCTCGCGAGCCTCCTCTGGCTCGATCGATAATGTACATTAGCTATATATCGTAACTATCGATTATTATTAATAATTAATGTCTCAAGAACCCGCTCCGCCGACCGCTTTGATCAAGTCCTGTTAGCCACGGCGCATGCCTGCCGCACACGCCCGCGCGGCGGTGGGGCCCTTGCTATCCGGTGCCGAGGGCTGAAATGATCCGCGCATGAAATTCATCCAATACGGTCCCGAGGGCACGCCCGAGTCGATGCGCATCGAAGAGGGTCCCGCCCCCGTACCGGCCGCCGGTGAAATCCTGATCGAAGTTCATTATGCCGGCGTCAATCGGCCGGACGTACTGCAGCGGATGGGGCGCTATGCGCCGCCACCGAGCGCCTCGCCGATCCTGGGACTCGAGGTCGCCGGCCGCGTCGCGGCTTTGGGCACCGATGTCACGCAATGGCGAGTCGGTGACGAAGTCTGCGCGCTGACCCCGGGTGGCGGCTATGCGCAG
Organism: Gammaproteobacteria bacterium; assembly: GCA_027315105.1. GTDB lineage: Bacteria > Pseudomonadota > Gammaproteobacteria > Steroidobacterales > Steroidobacteraceae > FEN-1191. The sequence goes on along the minus strand of DAHUYP010000076.1, from coordinate 202,418 downwards.
CTCTGCGTCGCGCCGGCGCGCCACGCGTTGCCGATCCCGGGTGCTCTGAGCCTCGCGCAGGCGGCCGGTCTGCCGGAAGGCTGGTTCACCGTGTGGGCGAATCTGATCGGCCTGGCGCATTTGCGCGCAGGCGAGCGCCTGCTGATCCATGGCGGCTCCAGCGGCATCGGTCTCACGGCGCTGCAGCTCGCGCGACAGGTCGGCGCGCATGCATTCGTGACCGTCGGCAATGAAGAGAAAGCGCAATTCTGCCGCGGATTCGGCGCCGAGCTGGCGATCAACTATCGCACCGAAGACTTCGTCGCACGCGTGCGCGATTTCACCGGCGGCCAAGGCGTCGATGTGGTGCTCGATATGGTCGGTGGCAGCTACATCGCCAAGAACATCGGCCTGCTGCGCCCCGACGGGCGTTTGGTGTACGTCGCCTTTCTGCAGGGCAGCCGCTCGGAGGTCGATCTGATGCCGGTCATGCTCAAACGTCTGCACATCACGGGCTCGACGCTGCGTCCACGAAGCGTGGAGGAAAAGGCGGCGATCCGCGACGCGCTGGCGCGCGAGATCTGGCCGGGGCTGGCGGCGGGGCGCCTGCAGACGCACCTGCACGCGACCTATCCGCTCGAACAGGCCGCCGATGCGCATCGGCTCATGGAAAGCAGCCGCCACATCGGCAAGATCGTGCTGCAGGTGCGTTGACGAGCACGCTCGAGACGCGACAGGAGGCTGGAAATGCACGAGCCGACCGATCCGACGCGCCGCGCGCTGTTGCAGCAGGTCGCCGCCGGGCTATCGCTGGCGCAGCTGGCGCACGCACGCTCGGCGCGCGCCGCCGACCTGCCGCTGATCGGCGAGCAGGATCCGGCCGCCATGAAGGTGCACTATGTCGCGGATGCGAGCCGCGCCAAGGATGCCCAGCCGGGCGCGAATTGCGCCAATTGCTCGCTCTACGACGGCGCCAGCGGCGCGGCGCAGGGACGATGCTCGCTGTTCCCCGACAAGCTGGTGCAGGCGGCGGGCTGGTGCGATTCCTGGTCCACTCTGTAGAGCGCCTGCGCCGGCGACATTCATCCAACCGACAGCATCCAATCGTGCTCCAGGCTGGGCGCTTCGCGGGCACCCGGGTATTGACGGGCGGACTCTGCGGCTCGACTCGCCACGGCCGTGTGCGCGGCTCGCGGGTCGCGCGCACGGCCGACGATTCTCCATGTGACGGATATATTGGGGCCGCGCCGATGTCGCCAGCACGCGCATCGCGACCGATGTCTGCGGGGCCTGGAAGGGGGACGAGCTCTTGAAAATGCGCTGGCACAAGCGGCTATCACGCCGGGTACGCGGATGGCTGCGATCGAGGGTCCTGTCGCGATACGGCATTGCGCTGCTGGCGAGGACGCGCAATGGTCTGTTTGCGGTCGATCCCGCCGACTTTCACGTGTCGCGGGCGCTGCTGCGCCATGGGCAATACGCCAGCGAGGAAATCGACGCGCTCACGACGGTGCTGGCCGGCTGTAGCGGTCCGCACCTGATATTCGTCGGCACGCACATCGGCAGCCTGTTGATTCCGATCGCGCGTGCGACCAATGCGCTTCGGATCATTGCGTTCGAGCCGAGCCCGGCGAATCTGCAATTGCTGGAGCTGAACCTCAGGCTCAACGAGGTCGCGCACGTCCACGTCCGGCCCGCGGCGGTGGGCGACCGGACCGGCACGATCCGATTCACTCAGAATCGCATCAACACGGGCAACAGCCGCGTGGCTCGCGACCGCGGCGAGCTCGAAGTGCCCCTGGTGACGCTGGACGACTCCGTGCCCGCCGACTGGGAACGGGTCGATCTGCTGGTCATGGACGTGGAAGGCTACGAAGTGCATGCGATGCGCGGCGCGACCAAGACGCTGGCGCGCACCCGCTGGCTGCTGGTGGAATTCTCGCCGGAATACCTGCAGGAGCAACATTGCAGCGCGGCCGAGTTCATCCGCCTGGTGGCCGGAAATTTCGGCAGCATGTACCTGCTGAGTCTCCCCTACGGACTCGACATTCGACATCACGCCCGCGCCAGGAGAGCGTGCTCGTCCGGCGATTGCGCACCCGAGGTCGCCTGGCCGCAATTCTTCCGCCAGTCCGAGATTGCGCCCTACCTCGAGGCGCTGCCGGCTCAGCGCGGGCTGGTGCTGAACCTGCTGTTCAGCAAGGATACCGAGCCCGCCGCCGGTCTGCGCCCGCGGTAGGCAACACGGCGCTCGTAGCCGGCGCCGTTGCGGTCGAGATGAAATGGTCCAGCGCGCTCCAGATCCGTCCGCCGCCCCGGACTCAACCGGGTTTGCCGTCGGCTCGCGGCGACCACAGAATCGGCACGTACACATAGAGATAGAGCGCGAACGCGCAGGTCCAGAGCCCCGCGCTCGCCACGATGACGGTGGAATAATCGACCCCCAGCACGGCGAGTCCGAAGACGCGCACGAGTCCCGCCGCCAGCAGCAGAACGTAGGCCACGGTAATCAGCGGATCGACCACCAGCGGCCGGCCGGTATGTCCCAGCGCTACCCGCGTCATCACACCGAGGATCATCGTCCCCAGCGCACCCACCGTCAGCGCATGCAGCCAGAAAGCGGAGGCCGCAAGCCCGCCCAGTTGCGCCACGCATCGCAGCGCCAGTCCCAGCGGCAACCATGCGTAACCCAGGTGCAGCACCCAGAGGATCGGATATCGAAGTACCGCGGCGGAACGCCATTGCAGCAATCGCGCGGCCTGGATGGCGGCAGCGACCCCGGCCAGGATGCCGGCGGCGCGGCCGTCGGGCCGAAACAGATCCGTCAGTGCCACGGCCACCATCACCGCAACGGCCGCACCGCCCACGCCCGGCCACGCCCGCAGCCGAACCTCACGGCCGGTCGCGCGCAAGGCGTTCGCCGTGAACGCCGGCACGATGCGTCCGCCGATGACGGTGACCAGCACCAGCGCGATGTCGATGCCGACCCGCAGCGCGTGCGATGCCGTCACCGGGTCGTGGTGCGCCAACGACCAATGGAACACGCCGTTGCACAGCGCCAAGAGCAGGAGCACCAGCAGCAGCGGCGTGTTGCGATTTCGCGCCCGCAGCAACGGCCGCGCCACGAGTCCCGCGAGCACCAGCAGGAATGCGATATCCACCACCGACACCACCGCAGCCGGCCAGGCGGCGGAGCTGGCGATGAGCACGCGCGCGCACAGCCATAGCGCCAGCAGGATCACGAGCGGCGGTCCCGCGAAACCGCGTCGGCCAGTCCAGCTCGGCACCGCGGTCAGCAGGAAGCCCGAGATCGCGGCCCCGACGAAGCCGAACAGCATCTCATGCGCGTGCCACAGCGTCGGAGGCCAGGAGCTGCCCAGCGGCGCGCCGAACACCAGCACAGCTATCCAGGCCGGTACGAGCAGCAGCGCGGCAAGTCCTGCGGCCAGGAAGGCCGGCCTGAATCCATTGGCGAACAACCGGCAGGCCATGAGTCAAATCGCTCCCGAATGCACCTGTCCCGCACCCAGCCGTGACGTCGTGTCGATCTATCGTCCGATCTTCTCGGCGGCATCGACGGTCTGCGCCATCAGTGTCGCGATCGTCATGGGCCCCACCCCGCCCCGTACCGGCGTGTAGGCCGAACACCTGTCGATGGCCTGGCTCATCTCGATGTCGCCGATGCCCCCGGAGCAATAGCCGGCGTCGATCAGCACCGCCCCCCGCCTGACCCACGATCCGCGGATCAGACCAGGCTCGTCGCCGGCAACCACCAGGATGTCCGCCGATCCGACGATCTGCTGCAGGCCGTGCGACTTCGAATGACAGACGGTGACCGTCGCATCTGCGTTGAGCAACATCATCGCCATGGGTTTTCCGAACGTCGGACTGCGGCCCACTACCACGGCGTGCAATCCGGCCACCCTGATTCCATGGTGCTGCAGCAGCCGCATGATTCCGAGCGATGCAGCGCAGCCGAACGCGCCTTCATTCATCGCCATGGCGCCGAATCCGAGCGCGCTGACCCCGTCCACATCCTTCTCGAACGCGATTCGATCAAAACACCGGCGTTCATCGATATGCGGCGGAACGGGATATTGAAGAAAGATGCCGTGAACCGTCGGATCGGCATTGAGCCTGTCGAGCTGCGTCAGCAGTTCGCCGGTGGTGATGGACGCTTCCAGGGCCACGGCCACCGACTGCATCCCGACCCGTCGGCAAGCGTCAATCTTCATCCTGACATAAGCCGCGGAGCGGGCATCGCCCCCGACCCGCATGATCGCCAGGGCCGGCACCAGCCCCTGAGCTCGCGCTTTCATGGTCCGAATGCGGGCCGACAGCTCCATTTCCAGCTGGCCGGCCAATGCCTTCCCATCGAGCACGGTTGCCGCCATGAGCGCTCTAGCCTGCTGGTACGCGATCGGGCGCCGCGCCGACACCATGACCTGACCCGAGCTCGGATTCGGCGCGCGTCAACGAAGGATTACGGCGCGCCGCGCGCCAGGTCATTCGCGAGCGCGATGTTGCTCTCGTGCGAACCCAGCATCTGCGCGAGATCCGCCCGCAGCGCCTCATCGCGCACTCGCGGCAGCATTTCGCGCAACTTTCGCGCCACCCAGCCCTGGCCGCGATTGAGGAACACGATGCGCTCCCGCAGGTCGGCGATCGCCATCGCCTTGTCGTAGAACGCGCCTACCTTCGTCGACGGCGTCGCGCCGCGCGCCTCGAGATGGCGAGCCAGCATGGCGCACCATCGCGCCTCGTCGCGATGAATCGCCCGCAGCAGATCCGCGAACCGCACCTCGTGCGCCGCCCTTGCGCTCTCGAGAGTCACACGCGCACCGGCGCGCTCCGCTTCGAGCAGTTCGTTGAGAAAGTCGTGCAGTTCCGGCGCTGCGGCGTAGCCCATATAGGCGTCGGGCGCCTCATGCATCGAGCAGGCCGGCGAGCTGAATGCTCTCGGCGCGCCATCCTTTTTCGTCGGATCGCCCATAGACTCGCATCCCCCGGCCTCACTGGCCGGCATTGCGCCATAGCTCGCCTTCGTCTGCTGGAACCCAGCGCCTCCGGTCGGCCATCTGCCCGACCCGGGCGTTCATAGCATAGCGACGTTCGGCCAGCAAGCCCCGCGACCACCGCGCCACGCGGCCTTGCCGGGGCTCCGCGACGCGGTTCGCAGTTCGCGCCCATCAACGATCATTTATATCACGCCATGATATATTTCTCGGATACCCAGGTCCATTCGAGTGATCGGCATGCTATCGAAGCAGCAGTACATCGCGCTGTCCAATTTTCGCTCGCAGCTGGCGCGCTTCCTTCGCTTCAGCGAACGGGCTGCGCGCAACGCCGGCATCACGCCCACGCAGTACCTGCTGCTGCTGCACATCAGAGGCTTCGCCGGCCGGGAATGGGCCACCGTGGGCGATCTGGCGCAGCGCCTGCAGGCGAGCCCGCACGGCACCGCCGCCCTGGTGAACCGCTGCGTCGCCTTACGCCTCGTCGGCAAGCGACGCAACGAGGAAGATGCCCGCCGCATCGAAGTGCACCTCACCGACCGCGGCCGACGGCTGGCCGAGCGCATCGCTCGACGTCACCGCGATGAGCTGCAGTCGCTGCGCGACGTATTTCGGGTCACCCGTGTCAGTTGAGGGTACGCGCGCCGAGGTGACCGCTCGCGGCAGCGATTTTGCCGCCGACACCCGCATGCTCGTGTTGTCGGCCGTCGCGTTGATCATCGGCGGCGTGAGCAGCCTGGGCGCGGCGGCATTGCTTGGCGCGATCCGACTGTTCACCAACCTGTTCTTCTTCCAGTCGATCTCGCTCGCGGCGCGCCCGCCGGCGGACAATCGGCTCGGGCCGCTGGTCATGGTCGTGCCGGCCATCGGCGGGCTGATCATCGGCCTCATGGCACGTTATGGCAGCGAGAAGATCCGCGGCCACGGGATACCGGAAGCGATCGAGTCGATCCTGTTCGGCAAGAGCCGCATGTCGCCCAAGATCGCCATCCTCAAGCCCCTGTCATCCGCGATCGCGATCGGCAGCGGCGGCCCCTTCGGCGCCGAGGGCCCGATCATCATGACCGGAGGCGCGGCCGCGTCGCTGCTCGCGCAGGCATTGCATCTGACGGCCGCCGAACGCAAGGTGCTGCTGGTCGCGGGCGCCTGCGCGGGCATGACGGCCGTGTTCGGCACGCCCCTGGCCGCCGTGCTGCTGGCGGTGGAGCTGCTGCTGTTCGAGCTGCGGCCCCGCAGCCTGTTGCCGGTTGCCGTGAGCTGCGCCGTGGCCGGATTTCTACGCCCCCTCTGGGCCGGCACAGGTCCGTTGTTCCCGCTGCAGACCGCCGAGCCGACGGCTGCCGCGATGTTCTCATGCTGCGCGGCCGGTCTTGTCAGTGGGGCGGCATCGGCCCTGATGACCCGGCTGCTCTACCGCGCCGAAGATTGGTTCGGTCGCCTGCGGTTGCATTGGATGTGGTGGCCGGCGCTGGCCGGCCTCGCGGTCGGTGTGGGCGGGCTGATCCAGCCTCGCGCGCTCGGCGTCGGCTACGACGTCATCGCCGATCTGCTGCAGCATCATCTGTCGCTGCCTGCGGCACTGGGTTTGCTGCTGGTCAAATCCTGCATCTGGATCATCGCCTTGGCCTCCGGCACCTCCGGCGGCGTACTGGCACCGCTGCTGATGATCGGCGCGGGACTGGGCTCGGTCCTCGGGGACTGGCTGCCGGGCGGCGGACCGCAGCTCTGGGCGCTGGTCTGCATGGCGGCGATGCTGGGCGGAACCATGCGCGCGCCATTGACGGCAGTCGCATTCGCCTTTGGTCTCACGCACGACGTCAACGCCTTTCTACCGACCATCCTCGGTTGCGCCATCGCATACGGCTTCAGTGTCATCGTCATGCCGCGCTCGATCCTGACCGAGAAGATCGCGCGCCGCGGCCGCCACGTGGTTCGCGAGCTCGGCGTTGACCCGCTCGAGCGGCATTTCATCGACGAAATCATGACGCGCAAGGTGCTCGCCATCCCGGGCTCGCACTCGGCGCTGGAGGCGATGCGCAGTCACTTCGGCGCCGATCAGCAGCACCGCGCCTATCCGGTGGTCCAGGACCATCGGCTGCTCGGCATGCTCGATCGCACCGTGCTGCGCGCGCTGCCGCGTGAAGTCCTGGAGCAGCCGCTGTCACGCACTCTGCCCGCCGCGGCGGCGGCCTTCGTGACGCCCGGTGACACCTGTCGCGCGGCGGCATCGCGCCTGGCGGCCGGCGGCTTCGAGCGCCTGCCGGTGGTCGACGCTCCCGACTCACGCCGGCTGATCGGGATCGTCAGCCGCAGCGACCTCCTCAAGCCTGCGCAGATGCTGCACGAGGAGGAGGAACGCCGGGAGCGCATCTTCTGGTTTCGCCGCTGCGGCCTGAGCCGGCGCTGATCGCAATCCCGCTGTCGCGAAATCGGCGCCGGTATCCGAAGCGGTCTACCTCACGGGATGTCCACCGTCACCGTTTGATTGGCCGTGACCACCACGTCGGTGTTGACGGTCTGGAGCTTCACTTGACCGGTGTCCGGCTGATCAGGGTTGTCCAGGGCCGCCTGGCAGGTGAACGCAATCGTATAGGTCCCCGGCGGCAGGAAGGTGAACTGGTAGTAATAGCCACCGGTCGGTGCCAGCACCGGAACCTTCGAAGTCAGCGGCTGGTTGGTATCGGTGGAAGCGGCGGCACTGTTCATGTCTTCGGGGCTGGTGACCGTGCCCGCGTACAGGTACACGCCCGGCGTGCAGCCTGCCGGAACCGCCGTCGCCGCCACGGTGCCCTGAATATTGCCGACCGTCGTGTCGTCCACCAGGCGCAGGGCGGGCTTGAGAAAGCAGGCCGGGGCCTGCCCGGGCGGACAGGTGATTGCCTGCCGCAAGTCGAAGTCGATCGTGTAGTCGACCACACCGCTGCTCGGCACGGTGAAGCCGGAGACCAGCTTCAGTCCGGTCTGCGACCCACTCGGCACCTGCAGTCCGTGCATCGTGCCGTCCGCGAGCACGATGTAGGAGTGGCTCGGATCACCGTCCGCCACCACCATCAATCGAATCTGTCCGTAGTCCCCCACGGGAATCGGCTGGTCGAACAGTTGCGCGGACGCGGTCCCGCTCTGATTGAGAAGATCGATGGTGCTTGGCGCGGCAAACGTGATGTCGACCGCCTGGCCGTTGGCCGGAACCAGCTGCACGCCGGTGAATTCGACGACCACCTGCTGCGCGCCGTCAACCGGGGCATCGGCGACCGCCAGGCGCATCTGCCCCATGCCGCTGCCGGCGGCGCTGCCGCCGCCACCGCCGCACGCCGTGAGGCCGAAAGTCCCGGTAATCAACACGCCACCGAGCACCCAGTGGCGAAACGTGATTGGCATCGCGATTCCCTCCGCGTCGTGGGCGGTAGACGCACCGTGCCGGCGCGAACGCACTGTGCGAGCGCGCGGCTGAACAGAACCTGAACGAGAGTGCCATGAACGCCGGGCGCAGCGCACCGATGCGACATATTGCAGGCGCGAACGCACGTCGGATCGGGGCCGTGCTTGTGGGATGCGCGATCCGATGTGAATATCGGCCGCGGGGGCGTGGCCATGCATCGATGAACACACCGGTCCTGATGCCGTGACTGCGGACACCGGCTCGCTGCGTCGCACCGTCGCCCTGGTCGCCGCGCTGAACCTGGCATATTTCGGCCTCGAGTTTTCGGTCGCGACCCTCATCGGCTCCGTTTCGCTGTTCGCCGATTCCATCGATTTCCTCGAGGACACGGCGCTCAACGGGCTCGTCCTCGTGACGCTCGCGTGGAACGCACGCCGTCAGGCAGCCCTCGGCAAGGCTCTCGCACTGCTGCTGCTGGTGCCGGGCGTCGCTACGCTCTGGACCGCGGGCAAGCATTGGGCAAGCGGCCATGTGCCCGTGCCTCTGGCCCTCACGCTCACGGGCCTCGGCGCGCTGCTGGTCAACCTGGGCTGCGCGCTGCTGCTCGCGCGCGTGCGGCACGTCCGCGGCAATCTGACGCGTGCCGCGTTTCTCTCGGCACGCAATGACACCATCGCCAACGTGGCCATCATCGTCGCCGGCGCCGTGACCGCGCTGACACGCTCCGCCTGGCCGGATCTGGTCACGGGACTGGGGATCTTCCTCATGAATATCGATGCGGCGCGGGAAGTGTACGCTGCCGCGCGCCGGGAACACGCATCGCCGCTCGGTCGAGCCTGATCGACGAGAACCGGCTGGCGGCCAGCGAGCGTTCGAGCGCACCCGACAGGTGATTGGCTCGCCGGCTGCCGCGGCCGCGCGGATCTGCGCTCAGGGCGCCGGATCGATGAACAGCAGCTTCAATGATCCGGGCAGGATGACGGAGCCCGGCAGTTGCGGCTCGCCCGTGCCTTGGCCCGAGACCGCCGGCAGCGCATGGCCCGGCACCGCCGGCGCGCCGACTTCGGCGGCCGCAAGATAGATCCGCCCGCTGACCGGATCGATAGCCATCGTGCGGCCCGACACGGCTGTCTGCACGCTGCCGAGCGACACGAAGGTCTGCGGATCCTTCTGCTGGATGATCGACAATGTGCCGTCGCGGCCGTTGGAGCTGAAGACCAGCTGGCGCACCGGATCGAACGCCGCGGTGTCCGTGCCGCTACCGATCGGCAGCGTCGCCACGGTCGCTCCCGAGTCGAGGTCGACGACCACCAGCACGTCGTTGAGACAGCTCGAGAACAGCCGATGGCCCGCGGGGTCGATTGCAAGACCGTGAGGGCTGGTGCAAGTCGAAATCGGCCAGCGCGCGTCGATGCGATTGCTCCGGGTGTCCAGGCGGACGATCTCCCTCCGGGCCGCGCCGTTGACGTACAGCTTGCCGTTGTCCCCGGCGACGGCGAATTCGAGCTGGCCGCCGACCTGCACCGTCGCCAGGGCGCGGTTTCGCTTCGGATCGATCACCGTGATCGTGCCGCTATCGCCGTTGATGACGAAGACATGACCGCTCACCGGATCGAAGGCGATGGCGTCCGCATCCTGGTCCGTCTTGATGCGCTTGATCGTCTTCAAGGTCTTCAGATCGAACGCCGCCGCCTCACCGGCGCTGCCGTCATCGGTATATCCGCGTCCCAGAGCAGCCACGATCGCGATGCCATGGGTACCGCCCGGGTAGCCTGTCACCTGCCCCAGGATCGAGCCATCCATACCGTCGACGACCGTGATCCGATCCCCGTGCGCGACATAGACCCGATGGGAAGGCGGATCGAACACCACGTAGTCCCAGCGATCCGGCGCACCGAGCGCGACGGTCTGCGTGATCCGCAGGCGCGGCGTCGATTGTGCGGCGGCCGGAGCCGGCCAACCGAGCGCCAACAGGACGGCGTTGACCGCGATCGCGGCGCGATAGGCAACTGACTTCATCGGGCCAATGCTCCATGTCGTCGGAAGGATACGGGCGTCCGGAATTCTATTGCAGTCCGGACGGGCCGATCATGACAGTGAGTCCAGGATCCCTGCATTGCGCTTCGCGGCCACGGCCGCACGCCCGCGCTAAACCACCGTGGTTTCCTGTTCGCGACCGCTTTCGATCAAACGGACATCGCCGGCAACCGTCTCGAACACCGTCACCGACGCATGGTCCAGGCGCAAACAGGTCACCCGGCTCTGTCCGAGTGCAAGACCGGCGAGAACGTTGATGGGTACGAAGTGGGAAAAGACGACCGTGTCGCCGCTGCAGGCCAGAATTGCCTCGGCGACATCCCGCCGCCACGCGGCCAACAGCGACTCGTAGCCGGGCTGCAGCGCGTTGCCGCACCGTGCGACCTCGTGCCAGCTCGAGGCCAGGGTCTGCTGGAACCACACTGCCCGCTCAGTGCCGATCGGAGAGGGCACTTCGGCGACGCGCGGCTCGATGATCGGCTCGATCTTCCACAGGGAAGCCAGTGGTGCGGCGGTTTCGCGACAGCGCCGCAACGGGCTGGTCAGGATCGGCAACGGGCGCTGAACCCGCGCATCGAGAGCCCGGGCCACGGCATGGGCCTGCAGCTGACCGTCCGGACCGAGCTCCGGATCCCGTGGGTTCGCGGGCTGCGGCGCCGTACGTCCGTGGCGAACCAGGTAGATGAGACCCATGGACTGGAAGGATATATCCTCGCTGCATGGCATGTCATCGGCGTGCGGCCGGCGGCAACATGGCAACATCGATGGTCCTGCATCATCTCGAGGTATCCACATGAAGTTCGTGCTCGCCGTATGCCTGCTGTCCGGCGCCATCGGGTTGGAGGCGATCGCCGCACCAGCGTCCGACCCGATGAGCGCTGCGCCGCCTGCCGGCTACTACGTCTTTCAGAAGGTCGTCTACCAGAACGACGGTGGCTGGCCGGACGAACGGGCCTATTTCGAGCGGCTGCTGCGCCATATCGGCGCACATCTCGCCGCCACCGATGACAAGGTCGAGATCCGCGTCGTGAGCTTCGCGGCCGGCGTCAAGCTGTTCCAACTGGCGAAGTCGGATGCCGCCCTGGCCGCGGAGCTCGACCAGCTGCGTACCAAAGGTGTGCGCTTCCTCGTGTGCCGCAACACACTCAAGGGCATGGGCCTGCGCCCGGAGGACCTCTATGGCGTACGCGCCGAAGACGTGGTCCCCAGCGGAGTGGCGGAAATCGCGCGCCTGCAGGGACTGGGATTCGTCTATCTTCATCCCTAGTCAACCGGCGCCCCGGACTGCCTCTGTGACTATGCCTGCGGACCTGAGGACAGGCAGAGGGGCGATACCGAATAGTGGGCGGCGGTCGCCTCGAGATCGCGCCAGCCGATGGCAAAGGCATCGTCGATCTGCAGCGCATTCATCCCCGCCAGCGGCACGAGATCGGCGATCGCCGCGACCAGGGAGCGTACCTGGTGAACGCAGGCGCGCGTGCAATCGTCCAGTGCGCCTCGATCGGCCTGTCCGACCGTTGCGGCCGCATCCCAGATCAGCCTGGCGTGCTGGTACAGGGTGCGTCGCGCCTGATCGATGCCGGCACGCGCGGCGCGCATGGCGTCTTGCACCGCTGCAAGGCGCGCCAGCGGCGCGTCCACCGCCGCGACTCGCTTCGACTGCGCCAGCGCAGCAAATTCGGCCAGGGCGTTCTGCGCGATACCCAGCGCCACGGCGCTTACCGGCAGCTCCGTCAAGGTGCCAAAGGGGATGCGGTACAGCGGCCCGCTCTCCCGGGGCGAATCGGTGATGACGGAAAACGTCTCGCCGGCGGGCACGAAGACGTCGCTCACCTCGATGTCGTGACTGCCGGTCGCTCGCAGCCCGCTGGTATTCCAGGTCCGATGAATCGTCACGTCCTTGGGATCGAACGCCATGGCGCGGATCAATGGTTCCGTGCCTGCCAGCACCGGCTGGCCGCGCTCGGTGACGCGGCAATTGGCCGTGAAGATCGTGGCGTATTCGGCGCCGCTGGCGTAGCGCCAGCGTCCACGCACGCGGTATCCGCCGCTGATCCGGTCGGCCACGCCGCCGGCAGCGCCGGAACCGGCGACCACGGCGCCGCGCGCAGAGAACAGCGCCCGCGCGCCCGCCGGCGGCAGATACGCCGCGAACAGCCCGCCTCCGGCACCGATCATCACCGACCAGCCGAATGAACCATCGAGGCGCGCCGCCGCTTCGTAGATCTCCAGCGCCTCGGGCAGCGGCATCTCATGACCGCCGTAGCGCTGCGGCACCCAAAGGCGAAATAGCCCATGCTCGTTGATCGCGTCGACCAGCGGTTGCGGCAACCGGCGGGCGCGCCGGCCATCGTCGCGGTGCGCGCGGACCAGGGGCGCGAGCCCGGCGAGCCTCGACAGAGGGGTATCTTCAGCCATGATTCCAGGGCGCACGGCGGCCGCGCTTCGAGCCGTGCAGGACGCCCGCGCACGATGCGGCCGTCGCTGGCGATGGATTCAGTCTGCGCGTCAACCTTCCGGGCACGCCGGGAACTATACGGGCATCGCTGCACGGCGGCCACGCCCCCTGCGACCCTCCGATAGGTCCTCCGGCCAATGCACCGGCCGGCTGCCGGGCACGCGGCTGCGATCCCGATCAGCTCAGGCCCCGCGAGCCGCCGGCGCGGTACGCGCGCTTATCGCGGACGGCCCGCACGTTATAAGATCCTTTCGCATGTCATCGTGGAAATCGCGCCTCGGCGCACTTCGCAACCAGGCTCTGGCCCGCGCGCTGCCGCTGATGCTGGCCGGAGTCGGGCCCGCGGCGTTCGCGCAAGCCCCCCGTGCAGCCATCGTATTGCACGCCGCGCGACTGTTCGAGGTCGATAGCGGACGGATCATCGAGCCGGGCGAGGTGCTGGTCGAGGGCGAGCGCATCCAGGCGGTGGGCTCCTCGGTTGCGCATCCGCACGGCGCGCGGCTGCTCGATCTCGGTGACACGACCCTGATGCCGGGCCTCATCGACGCGCACGTGCATCTGTTCCTGCACCCCGGCGCCGAGGATCTGCAGACGGTCGAGGAATCGGTGCCGTCCCGCACCTTGCTCGCGGCCCTGGCGGCCAAGGACGACTTGCTCGCCGGCTTCACGGCGGAACGCGACATGGGCACGGAGGGTGCCGGGTCTGCGGACACGGCCGTGCGCGACGCCATCGACCATGGTCTCATCCCCGGCCCGCGGCTGCGCATCAGCGGCAATGCCATCGACATCCTCGGCGGACACGAGGACGCGCCGGGTTTCAATCCCGAGCAACGCGTGCTGCCGAACGCCACCCATGCGAACGACGCAGAGCAGCTCATCGCCGTCATTCGCGAGCAGCACAAGCAAGGATCCGACTTCGTCAAGATCTATCAGACCGGCCGGGACACGCTGCACGACGGAATATTCACGACCCCCTACCAGTATACGGCCGCCCAGCTCAAGGCCGCGGTCGACGAAGCCGCGCGCCTCGGTACCACGGTCGCCGTACACGCGATGGGCGAGCCGGGCACGTTGTACGCCGCCGAAGCCGGCGTGGCCTCCATTGACCATGCGACCCAGCTCGGCGAGCAGACGATGCGACTGATGAAGGACAAGCACATCCTGGCCGTACCGACCTTCGCCATCATGGAGTATTTCGCCGAGCATGCCGCGACACCGGCGCGCGCCGCACGCGATCGGGCGCTGCTCGAGTACAAGACGCGGGAATTCAAGCGCCAGCTTGCGGCCGGCATCGATTTCGCGGTCGGATCCGACGTCGGCCCGTTCCCGCATGGCACCCAGGCGCGCGAGCTCGTGCTGATGGTCAGGTACGGCATGAAACCGCTGGCCGTGCTGCAGGCGGACCTCATCAACGGCGCCAGGCTGCTGGGCTGGGAAGGCCAGATCGGTGAACTCAAGCCGGGTCGCTACGCCGACATCATCGCCGTGCCAGGCAGCCCGCTCGAGGACATCGCGGCCGTCGGGCGTGTCGTATTCGTGATGAAAGGCGGCGTGGTGTTCAGGACGCCATCGCGCCACGGCCAGGCAGACGAGTAGCAGCGCGTCTGCGCGCGCCCTCGCCCTCGCCCGCGCTCCGATCCGCTGCCCGCTCGCGTTGACGCCGGCCCGATGTGCAGCCGTTTTGCCCGACCCCCGCAACCGATCGACGGATTCCGGTTGCGCGCGTAATTGGACCGGTGGATCATGTTCTGCGGTGGAGTTCACCGCCGAGATCGAAGCGCGAGGCGCAGGACGATCCGCCGTCATCCCTGCCGCAGCGCCTGCGCCCAGAGGTCAGAGCATGCACGATTCCCTCAATGGTGATCTTGCCGTCCGTGTGGTCGTGGACACCAAGACCATGAGCTGGTCGCCCAGTCCGAGCGGCACGGTGTGGCGCAAGCGGCTGCACCGGGTGGGTCCGACGGAATCGGGCCAGGTCACTTCTCTCGTGCGCTATACGCAGGGCTCGCAGTTTCCGCTGCACGATCACCCGCACGGCGAGGAGATCCTGGTGCTCGAGGGGATTTTCTCGGACCAACAGGGCGATTGGCCGGCCGGGACCTACCTGCTCAACCCCGAGGGTTTTCGCCATGCGCCGTATTCTCGCGACGGCTGCCTGCTGTTCGTGAAGCTCAGGCAATACCCCGGCAGCGATCGCCGCCACGTCGCGCTCGACACCGGCACCATCGCATGGGAGGCCACCGTGCCGGCCCGCAGGCTCAAGCGCCTGTACGCGCAGGATGGCTACACCGATTCGATGCGGCTTGAACAATGGCCGCCGGGGGCGGCACTCGGCGAGATCACCTATCCGCGCGGCGCGGAACTGCTGGTGCTGCGCGGCTCGTTCGATGATGAGCACGGCTCCTACGATGCTCGCACCTGGCTGCGGCTGCCGCCACGGTCGCGGCATCATCCTGCGACTTCGGAGGGCTGCGAGCTGTACGTCAAGGAAGGCGGCTTCACCTACCTGCGCGGCGGCTGAGCGCGGCGGGGAGCGGCCGGATCCGCCGTTCGCCTCACCAGGGTATCTCGCGCCCATCGTAGCTGTAGAACCGCCCTGCCTTGTCGGCCGACAAGGTCTCGACATAGTTCACCAGCGCCCGCGCGCTATCGGCCGATGTCATGGCCGGCGTGGTGACCGGCGTATTGGCCTGCGCCGCGGCGGCCCGATACTCGCGCTGCATGTCGGTATCGACCGGGCCCGGTGTCACGATGCCGACCAGAATGCCGCGGCTGCGCACGTCATTCTGCAGCATGCGCATGGCCATGTTGAGTGCGCTCTTGCTCATCGAGTAGTAATAGAAGCCGTGTGTCTGCTGGGCCAGCCACAGCGATCCCGCTCCGCTCGTGATGGCGATGATCTTTTTCTGCTTGCTGGCCGCGACCTGCTCGAGAAAGGCCTGTGACATGCGCAGCGGTGCATAGCTGTTCACGCGCATGGTCTGCTCGAATCCGTTCGGATCGAGCGTTCCGAGGCGCTGGCCGCTGACGTCGCCGAGGATGCCGGCGTTGTTGACCAGCGCGTCGATCGGCTGTCCCCGATACCTGGCCGCCAGCCGATCGATCGCGGCATCGTCGGCTACATCGAGCGCATCGATCGTGACTGCCGGATGCGCGGCCGCGAATTCCTGCAATGCCGCCGCACGAGCGGGATCGCGGCAGGTTGCCATGACTCTCCAGCCGCGGCTCGCGAATTCCTGCACCAGCGCGAATCCGATGCCGCGATCCGAGCCGGTGATCAGGACCACGGGTTCCGCGACCGGCGGTTTGGCGGGCGGGTCGGCGGCGCAAGCCACGCCGCAGAATCCCGCCACCACGGCCAACGTCGTCAGCAGGTATCGCATCGCGGTTCTCCGGTCTCGCGCCTGATCCCAGGCTAAACGAACGGCCCCCTGACCGACAGCGCATCATGGATCGCCGGCCGGAAGCCAGCGTGCGCCGGCCCCACCGCGGCGCCGGTCAGGACGGCACGCCGTCCCGCGGCCCGGATTCGGGCACGATGTGGCCGTCCTTCACCGGGATGCGCTTGCCCGGATCGTGGTCCATGTGCACGTGAAGCCGCTTGCCGTTCAGCACGTACTCCACGTCGTAGCCGGCCGGGACCTCGGTGCTGTCGTACACGGTCGTGCACCGCTGCTCGGTCGTGGTATAGGTATCGCGCTGCTGCGCGTTCTGCTCGATCTTGTTGCCGGCGTAACCGCCGGCCGCTGCACCCGCCACGGCGGCCAGCGCCCGGCCGCTGCCGCCTCCGACCTGACTGCCGAGCAGGCCTCCGATCACCGCGCCCACGCCGGTGCCCACCAACCGCTCGGTGTCCTGGGCCGGCTTGGTATGCGTCACCTGCTCGTCGCGGCATTCCTGCCGCGGCGTTTGGATGGTCCTATTGAGTGCCTTGACGCTGACGACCTCGGCGCTGTGCGACCCGGACATGATCCGGTAGCCGGCGGCCGCACCGCCTGCGGTCACGACGAGCGCCCCCATCACGGACCCGAGCACGAACGACTTGTCCATTGCCACCTCCTGGAACGGCATTGATGCGGCAGCGGGATGCCGGCTCAGGCGGATCCGCCGCCGGCCGCTGCACGAGGAAAATATCGGTCAGCGCCGGGGTGCAGGACAACTGTCGGCATGCGGCGACACCGGCCGCCGATATGGACGGCGAGGCGCGCGGCGTCCGTCAGCCCGGAGGCGCAGCCGGCCGTTCCAGCACGCGCTCGATCGTGGCCAGCAACTGCGTGGGGTTGAACGGCTTGACCATCCAGCCGGTGGCGCCCGCCTGCTTCGCCTGCAGCTTGCGTTCCGCACTCGACTCGGTCGTCAGCAGCAGCAGCGGCGTGAGGCGATACGCGGGCAACGTGCGCAGCATCGCGATCAAGGTAATGCCGTCCATGCGCGGCATGTTGATGTCGGCCAGCACCAGATCGACCGCATGTCCGCGCGCATACTCGAGCGCTTCGTCGCCGTCCGAAGCCTCGATGACTTCATAGCCCGCGCCGCGTAGCGTGACGCCCACCATCTGCCGTATCGACGCCGCATCGTCGACCGCGAGAATCGTCTTTGCCATGCGCCAATTCTACACCGACCATGACTTCGACTTCATTCTACCGGTCGATGTCGGCTACATAATCGGAAGCCGCGCCAGCGCACGGCGCCACGCAGCCGTGCACCACTCATCCAGCGTATGAGATCGAGTTCACAATTCGTCACAATATCCGTGCGGCGAGTCGCTGATACCACTATTCGCCAGCCCGGCCGCCGCGCTGCGCCCGACCTCCCGGAGTCAGGAGCAAAAGGCCGACGCTGCCGAGGGCGGCAAAGCTCGCGCCGTAATAGAACACGATCGCGTGCCCGACCCGGTCCCACAACAGCCCGGCGACGACACTGGCCAGCAGCTGCAGCAGGCCGACGGTGGCACCGTACCAGCCGATGCCGCCGGCGCGCGACTGCGGCGGCACGAGATCGGCGGCGAACGCCTTGCCGACGGCGCGAAAGATGCCCGAGTACAGACCGTAGAAGGCGAACAACGCGGCAATCCACAGTATGTTCTGCGCCAGCGCAAAGCCCAGATAGGCGATCGCAGAGATGACGAACGACGCAAGCAGGAGCGCGCGCCGGCCCAACTTGTCGGACAGGGCTCCTGCCGGGTAGGAGATCAGCGCCGCCACCAGATTGAATGCCGCATAGATCAGGATCGTCGTCGCCAGCGACGCATCGATCTCCTGGGCGCGCAGGATCAGAAATGCGTTGCTCGAGTTACCGAGCCCGAACAGCGCGGTCGCCAACAGGTAATTCCAGTAGCTCCTCGGGTAACGGCGGGCGCCGATCTCGAGCTTCGACTTCGCTGCTGCTGCTGCTGGCCGCTCGACGACGAATACGACCATCAGGAATGCCAGCAGGCCGGGCAGCAGCGCCGCATAGAAGATCGAGCGCATGCCGGTGTGCCAGGAATACAGCAGCAGGGCCGCAAGCACGGGCCCGAGGAATGCGCCGGCGTTGTCGCCGAGGCTCTCGAGCCCGAAGGCCCGTCCTCTGTCCGGCTCCTCGACCGACGCGGCAATCAGCGCATCGCGCGGCGCGGAGCGCGCACCGGTACCCAGGCGGTCGAGCAGCCGGGCACCGAACACGCCTTGCCAGACCGTGGACATCCCCATCAGCGGCTTGGCGAACGCCGCCACCAGATAGCCGCACAGTGCGAGCGGTTTTCGCTTCTGCAGCTTGTCCGATAGCGCGCCTGAAAGACCCTGCACGACGCTCTGCGTCGCCTGCGCACAGCCGTCCACGAACCCGACGACGCTGCCGCCGGCCTGCAGCACCTGGGTCAGGAAAACCGGCAGGACCGGGTAGAGCATCTCCGTCGACATGTCCGCGAACAGGCTCGAGCAGGCAAGCAGCAACGTGTTCCTGGAGAGCCCGCCGAAATAGCGCGCACGCCACGAACGCCGCGCGCGCATCTGCGCTCGCGTCATGAGGTGAACCGCGCCAGCGCGAGCCCGAAGTCTCCGACCGTGGTCACGGATTTGCCCCAGATGAGGTCATGGAGCGCGGCCAGCGCCCGGTGCGTCTTCGGCGTGGCGCGGTAGAGCCGCCGGCGCGTGCGCCCCAAGCTCACGTCTGCGAGCATCCCCAAGCCGAAGATTTCCTCCTTGGCGGCGTGATAGAGCACGTGTAACTCGATCAGGCCGGCAAGCAGGTCCTCATATGCCATCATCCCATGATATCCCGTTGACATTATCGAAAACCGTTATCGATGGGCCGCGAGCGGACGCACCACTTCGCACGCTGCACATGCACCGGCACATCACACATTAAATGTCGATGAACGTCACATTAAGGACCGGTCCCCGGGCTCCGGCGCGCCCTACCCCGGCCGCCGGCGCGGCGAGGTTAGATGCACATGAACGCATCATTAAAACGTTTGCGCACTCGCACAATTTGCAGTTGAATCCCGCGCGCCGGTGCCTTCAGCCCGGCATCCATTTCAGAGCGAGACGACCGATCCGGATCGGCGTCCATCGAGTCGCAGTGAGTCAGGAGGGTTGACATGAATTTGAATATCGCGAGGAACCGGAATCGAGTGCTGGCAGCCTGCAGCGTGCTGCTGATCGGCATGGCAGTGAGCACCGCGTCGTTCGCCGAGAGCAAGGCGCAGGTCGACGCGCGGGTCACCGCCAGCCTGAAGAAATTCTATGCCTATAGCCCGAAGCACAAGGAGCTGGCAAATCGCGCGGCCGGAATGCTGGTATTCCCGCGCATCACCAAAGCCGGACTCGGTCTGGCCGGTGAATATGGCGAAGGCGTCCTGCAGGTCAAAGGCAAGACTGTCGGCTACTACAGCATCGGCGGGGCCTCGGTTGGACTCACCCTCGGCGTGGCCGAGCACAGCGAGATCGTCATGTTCATGACGCCGAAGGCGCTCGACCAATTCACCGCCAGCAAGGGCTGGACCGTCGGTACCGACGCCGCCGTCGCGGTAGTGAAGCAAGGCGCCGGCGGACAGTATGACGCCGAGCAGCTCACCAAGCCCATCCTCGGATTCGTGTTCAGCGAGAAGGGCCTGATGGGCGATCTATCGCTCGAAGGCTCGAAGATCACGAAGATCGACAAGTAAGCCGTCCACACCGCGATCCGGCGACGTGGCGCTCACCCCGAAGTGATCCCGCCAGGACTCGACAACCGGACCCAAATCGGTGCCGGTAGCGCAGCGCCGGCAGACGTCCCGATCGGCATCGACGACGTCCTGCCGGCGCGAATTCACGGCACGCCGGCCCGGCAGCGCGGGCGCAATCCGCGGCCATCACCAGCAGGCGGCGATTTGTTCCGCCGGGAACGCCATCCCGACCAGTTTCCAGGTCGCGGCGATCCGATCGATCGACGGCTGGGCCCGCTGCAGCCATTCCGGATGCAGCTGCCGGGCCTTGTCGGACACCTGGAATTCGGACGCCCGCAGGCCGCTGCCGTAGCGATCGTGGTAGCTCTGGGCGAGAGACTGCAGCGCTGAGCGCTCGAACGCGACGACCCGCCGCTCACGGCCGCCCGAGAATCCGCCCACCGCAAGACGCAGATGATACTGCTCCCAATAGCGCAGATAGGCGTCGAAATAGTCCATCCGCTCGAGGCGTTCTGCGCCGCTACCGGTGGACAGCAGATCGCGGCGGCACCATTCCTCGATGTTCGAACGCACGGCGAAACACCCGCCGACCGGCAGGCCGCCCGACTTTTCGTAGGTCGACACGCAGGCCGCCGCCGGATGCCGCACGGTCACGACCTGCTCCATGCCCTCGCCGAGGATACGATGAAAGAATCCGCCGGCGTATACGCCTTTGGTGAGCTTCTTCGGCACGACGATCTTGCCGCAGCGGCGCGGTTGCCCGTCGAAGAAGATCTCGACCATGGTCAGGTATTCGGCCATGGTCTTCAGGCTCAGCGTCCAACTGTTCAAGCCCGGCTGGAATTGGAACGGCCCGGCCTCCGGAAAACTGTCATGGGCGATCACGTTCGGTACCTGTTCCGGCGTCATGCCGAGGGCGCGGTACAGCTCGGCCGTGAGATAGGAGCCGCCGGTGCGCGGAATGCCGATGATGTTGACGAAATGAAAGCGCGAATGCAGTTCCTGCAACGGACCGGGATCGCCGGTCAGCAGCGCGAACAGCAGCCCGTAGGCGCGGGCCAGCCAGGCGCGCCCCGCAGGGCTGCCCATGACGGCCGCGGCCGCGTCGCTGGCGCTGCGCTGCGGGTCATCGGCGCTGCGCAAGAGCGCTTCCGAGCGCTGGTCGGCCCAGATCTCGCGCTCGAATGGGCGCTGCGAGAGCACCTGCGCCAGAAAATGAACGAAGACCGGCGAAACCGGCAATTCGCGATCGGAGAGTTTGAATTCCACGCCCATGCGGACTGCAGATTAACGAGTCCGTGATGTGAACGTCCAGGCAGACACTGCGCAGACGCCGAGCCGTGATTGCATCGCTGCGGCCATTTCGTCCAATTGCCATCCTGGCGGCTTTGAAAAAGAGTTAAAATTCGATCCGGGCCACCTGACTCGAATCCTCGCGGAGGCACCATGAGTGTGCAAAGTCGTCTGTTACCAGTCGTGGCGATCACGGGCAGTTCGCTCGTGGTCGGCTGCGGCGGATACTCCGGAGGCTCTTGCGGCTCCGGCGGCTCCTACGGCTCCTACGGCTCCTACGGCGCGTGCCAGCCTCCGCGCGGCGTGGATCCTTCGGGCATCTACCAGGGCACCGTGACGAACACGGCGACGCAGCAGGAAACCCCGGTCATCGCCATCATCGCCGAGAACGGCGATGCCCGCATGAGCGGTGCGGACGGGACCTACTACCGCCTCAACGTCGGCACCACGGGATCCCAGTTGTCCGGCAGCTATTTTGGCTATTCCCAGTCGGCCGATTTTCCGAATGGCACCCTCGCGGATTCCGGCACCGTATCTGCGGTCATCGCATCACCCGGCATGACCGGCACGCTGACCGATCAAGCGGGTAACGTCGAGAACCTGGCGTTGAACTTCGATACCGTCTACAACACCGCCTCCTCGCTCGCGACGCTCGCGGGCACCTGGACCTACAGCGCCAATGGATTCACCCTGAGCGCGACGATACTTGGCAACGGCGCATTTTCCGCCACCGATTCGAACAGCTGCACATACACCGGTTCCTTCGGCCTGATCGATTCGCGCTTCAACGCCTATAGCGAGAATTATGTTCGCATCTGTAACGGCGCCACCCTGAGGTTCACGGGCCTGGCGAGCTATTTCCCCGCCAGCGGCGCCGCTGCGCCCACAGAGATCGAGTTGATGGCCGATGACGATGCCGGTCACTACCTGATAGCAGCGTTGCAGTGAGCCTCCAGGCAAGCCTCGGCGTGAGCCTTTGGCAGCGCCCGAGGCCTGCCGCGGACCCGCCATCCACGGGTGCGCTTCGGCCGCCGGCGTTAATCCTGCATTAATGTGTCCTTAATCCGCGCACTCGTCGCTGCGGCGGTGCGGACCAGGGCCGGGCTATCCGGGCACTCTCGACGGCTCGCGGATCGCACGCGCCCGCCGCTTGCCGCGGCGCCCCAGCCCCCCGTCGACGACCAGGCGCAAACGGGTATCGATCACCTCGCGCGCCCTGAACACCCGCGAACGTACCGTGCCGATGGGGATGTCCATCGTCGCGGCGATGGCCTCATACGTGAGGCCGTCGATTTCACGCAGCATGATCGCCGTGCGGTGCGTCTCGGGAAGCGCCTGCAGGGTCGCATTGACCATGCCGCGGATGTCCTCGTTGACCGTCAAGCCCTCCGGCGTCTCCAACTCCTGCAGGCGTGCCGGAAAACCGGCAGCATCGTCGGCTGCGGGTAATTCCGATCTGATGATGGCCCGGTCGCGCGCGCGCGCCACCAACACATCCTTGGCGGAATTGATCGCGATGCGATGCAGCCAGGTGTAGAACGCGCACTCGAAGCGGAAATGGCGCAGGCCACGGAACGCCTTGATGAAGGTCTCCTGCGAGACATCCTCGGCATCGGAATGGTTGCGCGTATAGCGCATGGCAAGCTTGACCACCCGCGGCTGGTATTTGACCACCAGCATGTCGAACGCGCGCCGCTCACCGAACTGGGCGCGACGCACCAGTCCGAGGTCGCTCGCGTCCGCGTGCGCGGAGGCATCCGGGCGTACGGCTTGCAGCCGATGCCGCGGCGACCGAGCCAGGTCCACGTAGATCTGCGGTTGCGCCATGTGGATAGCTTAGTCGCCCCACATTAAATCCCACTGAACGCGGCATTAACGGTTGAAAACAGGGCTATTTGTGATACTCATCACACAACCAGCGCCAAGTCGCCGGACGCGTACTGCGGGTCCCGCAGCTACGGCGGGCGTCCACGCCGCACGAGTCCGCGACCGGCCGCTGCAGCGTCAGCCCCGGAGCGCGTCCACCATGGCCTGAAGTTGCGGCAAGCTGCGGCCTCCCTGCTCGATCGCGATTCGGGAAACGACCGCCGGGGTTCCATGAATGTCCATCCTCTGCGCCTCGGCCGCATTGCTCTGCAGCTCTGCGCTGATCTGCGCACTTCCCATGTCCTTGCGAAACGATGTGGGATCGACGTCGAGCCAGCGGGCGATATCGGTGGCCACCGCGCCGGTGAAATCCCCGGCGGATTGCATCAGGCGCTCATGCACCTCGAAATAGCGTCCGCGCAGCTGCGCCGACAGGGCGATGCGCGCCGCCGTCTCGGAATCCCATCGCAGGATCGGAAATTCCTTGAACAGGATCTGCAACTGCGGGTTTCGCTCCACCAGCGTTCGCAGCAGCGGATCCATCGCACGGCAGTATGGGCAGTGATAATCGAAATACACCGCCAGCACGCGCGTGCCACGGGCATTGCCGAGAATGGGCGTGAGCGGACCCGGCCGCGGTGGCGCGCGCCCGCCGCCTGCCGTCGCCGCCGCATCGGCCAAGCCGGCGATGCAGGAGGCTGCCGCAACGATCCTCAGCAGCACCGTGCGTCGACCGCATCGGCCGCTCACTTCTGCGCGACCAGATCGATGAGCGCCGACATGCCGTGGTGGCCGCTGCCTTCGGCCACTTCCGCATCGTACTCGGCCAGTTGAAGGATCTTCATGCCGCTGAACGCCTCGCGCAACATTCGCGCCGTATTGAGATTCTCGACTTGGGGCGGCCCTCCGGTCCGGTATTCGAGCTGCTCGGGTCTATAGCCTTCGAGCAGCAGCAGTCCCTCGGGCAACAGCACCTCCTGCATGCGGCGAAAGATGCTGGCGCGCAGCGGCGGCGATGCGAATTGAATGAAAATCGCCGCCACCACGTCGAAGCTCGGCGGCCCCCAATCCCACGTGGCCAGGTCGACGCACAGCGTATCGATGGCGACGCCGCGCTTCGCGGCCAGGCCCCGCGCCTTGTCGAGCGCCGGCTGCGAGAAATCGACCGCGAGCACCTTCAGCCCCTGCTGCGCCAGCCACACGCCGTTGCGGCCCTCGCCGTCCGCGACCGCAAGCGCCGTCATGCCCGGCCGCAACCGATGTCGCTGCGAAGCCAGGAACGCATTCGGCTCGGTGCCGAACCAGTATTGCTCGCCGGCAAATCGCGCGTTCCAGCGTTCCAGCTCCGTGGTTCGTTCCGGCTCATCGCCTGGCGGGATTCCAGCGCCCTGCTCTATCATCGGTTATCCCATACGCCTGCGAGCGCGGTTGGACGGTCCGGAAACGATACACCGGCGGATGACAGCACGATATAACAGGCCTAGGATGAGCGATCAGTGGAAGATCGTCGTGCAGCGCGTAACGCGAACGGGGTGGTGCCCGGTGTGTGCTTCAGGCCCTGAGATCAGCGAAGCCGTATCCCTGCCTGCGGGAGCGCGGCCGAGCCCATCCGGGCGGATTGATGGGAAGATGCGCACCGCCTGGTTGACGGCCGCGATCACGGCAGCGGCCATGTTGGTCGCGCCCGCGGCCGTGGCGTCGAATGCCGGCTACGCCGAACTGGTGCGCCGCGCAGGGCCCAGTGTGGTCACCGTGCTGGTCGAGGAACAGCCGGAGAGCGCCGGCCAACGCGCCGTGGAGCGAGCGAGCGCCGACACTCCGACTCTCGACATGCGCGCGTTCATGCGCCGCATGCTGTCCGGGCCGAGCGGCATCAATGCGGCGCCCGGCGACGCCACATCCGCGCTGGGCTCAGGGTTCATCCTGCGTGAGGACGGACTCATCATCACCAGCCGCCACGTCATCGAGGGCGCGCGTGCAGTGCGGGTCAAACTGGCGGACGGTCGGGAAATCCCCGCGCGTGTGATCGGTGCCGATGCGACCACCGATATCGCCCTGCTCGGAGTCAACGCCGGCCGCCTGCCGGCATTGCGCCTGGGATCCTCGGACACGATCTCCGTCGGCGATCCGGTCATCGCCATCGGCAATCCCTTCGGTCTCGGTCAGTCGGTCACGGCCGGCATACTCTCGGCCCGAGGCCGATCGCTGGATGAAGACCCGTATATCGATTTCCTGCAGACCGACGCGGCCATCAATCTCGGCAACTCGGGCGGACCTCTGCTGTCGAGCAGCGGAGCAGTGATCGGCATTGCGACCGCGATACTGTCCCCGAGCGGGGGTTCTGTCGGCCTGGGGTTCGCAATTCCGGCGGAAACGGTGGCGTCCGTGGTCAGCGAGATCGAGTCACACGGACGGGTCGATCGCGGCTATCTGGGCATCGAGGTGCAGGCCATGACGCCGGCGCTGGCGCGGGCACTCCTTGGTCGCGCGGCTCCCGCGGGAACGTTGATCACGGCCGTGATGCCGCAAGGACCCGCTGCCGGGACGCTGATGGTCGGTGACGTATTGTTGAGCATCGGCTCCGCGCCGATCACCTCCGAGAATCTGGGACGGGTCGCCGCCCGCCTGACTCCAGGCACGATCGCGGAGGCGTCGGTGGTGCGCGATGGCGTCGAGCGGCCAATTGCGCTGACCATTGGTCAACTGCCGGATCCGCCCGCCGACCCGCGGCAGAGCGGCGGTCGGGATACCTGGGTGCCGAATCTGGAGCTCGGTGTGGCCGATTCGACGCTCGAGATCCGCCAGGCGCTCAAGGCGCCGGACGAAATCGGCGGCCTGATCGTGACGCAGTTGCGTCCGGACGGCGCAGGAGCGCTCGCCGGCCTGAAGATCGGCGATCTGATCACCCATGCCGGATCCAAGCACCTGGACGACGTGGCGGATCTGGCGATGGTCAGCAAGCCCTCCCCCAGCCTGCCCTTGCTGCTCCGAGTGATCCGCAAGGGCGCTCCCAGCTTCGTCGCGGTGACCGGCAACGCGGAGCCGTGATCGGCCGCGACCGGGCTGGTGCGCGCCGGCCGGTGCAGGCATCAGCCCCGTGACCTCAGCGACCGCGGCCGCCGCCGCGCATGCCGCCACCACGCATGCCGCCGCCGCGCGGGCCCGTCGGGATCGATGGCATCGATCGCGACATCGGTGCCGGCCGATACGCCGGATGCCCGACGCCACCCGGACGGTCGAAGCCGCCCGGATGGTCGAAGCCGCCCGGATGGCCGAAGTCGCCCGCTCCTCCGTAGCCATAACGGGGCGGTCCGACGTAGTACCCCGGCCCCCAGCCGCCGCCATAGCCGCCGAAGCCGCCGTAGCCGTAGCCATAGCCATAGCCGAGATCGCCGGGCCCGAAGAAGTCCAAGCCGTATCCGAATGCCGGCGCGGCGTCGCCCATGTCATCGTAGCCGTCGTCGTAGCCGTCGTCGTAGCCCTCGTCGACGCCGAAGCCGGCGCACCCCGCCAGCGCCCCGAGCAGCAGCAGGGCGGCCGCAGCCGCAACCCGTCGCTGCACGGCTGCGCCGCTCATTTCGGCGCCTCCTGCGCGCCCGCTTCGTTCCATTCGAGCACTCCGATGGGCGCCCCAGCCGGATCGGCGATCACCGCCACCAATCCGCCATGTCGATCCGTATGCGGCTCGACCAGCACTCGACCGCCGAGCTTCTGAGCCTGCTCGATCGTATCGGCCACGCTGTTCACCCGCACGAAATCGATCCAGTGCGGGCGTAGCCGGGGATTCGCCGTCGGCGGCGCGTTCACGCTGGCGCGCGCAAACTGCTCGCTCGAGAGCACCAGGTGCTCGACCCCGTCCTCATTCGGCAGTTCGAATACCTCGTAGCCGAACACGTCCTGATAGAAAGCCGCATCGGCATCCGGATGCTGCGTCACCAGTGCGCTCCAGATCCACTCGCCGGGGGCCGCCATCACGTCCGGAGGGTCACCGCTGCTCGAGTGCAGGATCGCAAATACCGCTCCCTGCGGATCGGCATACACCCCTTGCCGGCCGCGCAGCGCATAGGTACGCGGCGCGGCGAGCTGCTTGCCGCCGCGGGCCGCGATCAGGCGCGCCGCATGACGCACGCTGCGCACGGACAGAAAAGGCAGCCATGCCGCTTGCCGGTGCTCGCCGGACGGCAAGGCCCGCTGCATCAGGCCGGCGATCGGCGCGCCATCCAGCAGCGCGACTGAATACTCGCCTTTCCTGGTATGAAGATCGCGGAAATTCCAGCCGAACAGCGCACCATAGAAACGCTTGGCCGTCGCCAGATCCGGGGTCACGAGCTCCGCCCAGATCAGCTTGCCCGGATGCTGTTCGGTGACCGCCGGCTGCATCAGCGCCGGCAGCTCAACCTGTGCCGTCTCGCCCGCGCTCGCCGCCCCAGCCCCCGCCGCCGCGTACATCAGCCACACCATCCACTGCCTCATGTGCGCATAGACTCCCGCTGGCCGCATATCACCGCGCCGCTACCGCTGTTCGCGGCCCGGCTCCGATTCGCCCGCCAAGACCGCTTGGCGCGACCGCCGTACCGAAGACTATCCGAACGCGGCGTTGCGCGCACATGGGTTGACAGGTACGCGGCGACGTGTGTGGCTGGCTACGCCGGCCGCTGGAAAAGCGGCGCGGCAAGCGCAGGGCAGCGCTGGCCCGGGAAGCTGCGCCTACCATCGTGCCAGCATCTTGCCGGTCAGTGTGAAGATCCCGGCGGCCACCAGCGCGCCGCCGCACCAGCGATTGATACGCTGCATCAGGCCGCCGCCGATGTGCGGACGCAGCCATTCCGCAATCGACGCCAGCAGCAGCCACCAGAGCGTCGAACCACCGAATACTCCGAGCGAGAGCGCCGCGGCCGCTGAGTAATCCGCACCGGAGACGAGATCGAAACCGACGAACAGCGCGGCATAGACGAGGAACGTCAACGGATTGGCCATTGCCAGCAGGAAGGTCGAGAGGAAGCTGGTCAGCCTCCCGTGCGCGCCCGGCAACGAGTCCGCCTGTCCGATCGGTCGCCGGCGCATGATACGCGCGCCGAGCAGCACCAGGATCAGGCCGCCCGATATGTCCAGCCAGGACTGCTCGCGAACCAACCATCGGGTCACGGCCTTGAGTGCGTAGGCGCCCAGCAGCGCATAGAAGGCATCTGCCGTGGCGGCCCCCAGGCCGCAGATGAGCCCCGCGCGCCGCCCCGCCGCGAGCGAGCGGCGCAGGCACGTCAGGGCCACGGGGCCGACCGGTATCGCCATCACGAAGCCGAGTACGACTCCTTTGAGCAGCAGTTCGAGGCTCACGCGCAACCCCGGGCCGGCCGGGGCCGCCGCGCCCGGCAAACGCTCGCCGACCAACGGGCCCGATCGCGCCCCGGCTGCGGGTAATCGGCTGTCATCATGCTCGGATCCGGCATATGCGCGGCTCTCGGTCGATCCCGGCGGCCCCAGATGTCAGAGCATACGTGGGCGGCCATAGCGCATCCAGCCGCGCGATCATGCACGCCGCGGTCCTGACAGCCGTAAATCCGCTATTCTTGGCCTCCCCAACCACCGACGCCGCGACCACGCGCGTTCGCATGTCCGACCCACCCGCCAATCTTGAACTGGATCTGACCCGGCGTCCGCAGCCGGATCCGGTCGCGGACGCGCGCGACCGGCCCGATCCCGTGGGCCTCACGACCGCGGAAGCCCAGCGCCGGCTGCAGGCAACCGGTACCAATGCGGTCGCGGACGTGGCCCCGACGCTTTGGAGCCGCGCGCTGGCGAAATTCTGGGCGCCGGTGCCGTGGATGCTCGAGGTCGCGATCGTGCTGCAGTTCACGCTGCACGAGTACGTCGAGGCCGCGGTCATCGCGGTACTGCTGGTCTTCAATGCCGCGCTCGGGCTGTTCCAGGAGGGGCGCGCGCAGGCGACGCTCGATGCGCTCAAGTCGCGGCTCGCACTGCTGGCCGCCGTGCGGCGCGATGGCAGCTGGCGCACCTTGCCCGCGAGCGAGCTCGTGCCGGGCGACATCGTCAAGCTCACGCTCGGCAGCATCGTGCCGGCGGACGTGCAACTGCTGCAGGGAAGCGTCCTGCTCGACCAGTCCATGCTGACCGGCGAATCGCTGCCGGTCGAGGCCGGCGCCGACGCGCGAACCTACGCCGGCTCGCTGGTGCGCCGAGGCGAAGCGGTCGCCGAGGTCACGGCGACGGGCGTGCGCACCAAGTTCGGCAAGACCGCGCAGCTCGTCAGCCTGGCCCATGCAGCGAGCTCGCAGCAGCAGGCGGTACTGCGCGTGGTGCGCAATCTGGCGATGTTCAGCGCCGCCATGGTCGCCGTGCAGCTCGTCTACGCCGTCGTGACGGGCATGCCGGCGCTGCAGATGATTCCGCTGGTGCTCACGGCGGTGCTGGCCGCCATCCCGGTCGCCTTGCCGGCAACCTTCACGCTCGCCTCGGCGATCGGGGCACGCACGCTGGCCGCTCGCGGCGTGCTGCCGACGCGACTATCGGCCATCGACGAGGCCGCCAGCATGGATGTACTGTGCTCCGACAAGACCGGTACCTTGACGCAGAACGAGCTGGCCGTCACCAGCGTCTACGCCGCGCCCGGAATCGACCAGGCGCGCGTGCTGGCGTTGGCGGCGGTGGCGAGCGCGGACGGCGGCATGGATCCGGTGGATGCGGCGATACGGGCCGCCGCGGCGCGCACCGGCGGTGCCGCAGCGCCGCGGCGCCTGTCGTTCGTGCCGTTCGATCCGGCACAGAAGATGTCCGAGGCGCAGGCGCTCGACGCGAACGGCCAGCCGCTGCGAGTGGTCAAGGGCGCGATCGCCCGCATCGGTCGGCTGGTGCCGGCGCTGCCCGGCATCACGGACGCAGCCGCGGCGATGGAAACCCAGGGATTCCGGGTTCTGGCGGTGGCTGCCGGCCCGCCCGAGCAGCTGGCGTGGGCCGGATTGATCGCGCTGAGCGATCCGCCGCGTCCCGATGCGCGCGCACTGATCGCCGAGCTCAGATCGATGGGCGTGCAGACGGTCATGATCACCGGTGATGCGGCGGCGACCGCGCTCGTGGTAGCGCGCGCCGTCGGGCTCGATGGCCCGGTGTGCCCGCCGGGGCCTCCGCCCGAGCGGGCGCAGCCACGCGACTTCGCCGTGTTCGCCGGCGTATTTCCGGAGGACAAGTTCCACATCGTGCGCGCCTTCCAGAGCGGCGGGCATACGGTCGGCATGTGCGGCGACGGCGCCAACGATGCGCCCGCCCTGCGCCAGGCGCAGATGGGGATCGCGGTCTCGACTGCGACCGACGTCGCAAAGTCAGCCGCCGGCGTGGTCCTCACCCAGCCCGGCCTCGGCGGCATCGTCGAGGCCGTGCGATGCGGCCGCACGACCTACCAGCGCATCCTGACCTATATGCTGCGGTCCTTCACCACCAAGATCAATCAGATGCTGTTCCTGACGGCCGGCCTGATCATGACCGGCCATGCGGTCCTGACGCCGATGCTCATGGTCATCGTGATGATCGGCGGCGATTTCCTCGCCATGTCTGCCACCACCGACCACGTACGGCCGTCGGCGCGCCCGAATGCCTGGCGCATCGGGCGCGTCACGCTCGTGGCCATTGCGATCGGGTTGTGCAACCTGGTTTTCTGCAGCGTCGTGCTGGCAATCGGCTACTTTCGCCTCGGGCTCGAGAACCATGGACTGCGCACGCTCGCGGCGGTCACCCTGGTGTGCAGCAGCCAGGCGGCCTTCTACGTGGTGCGCGATCGCCGCCACCTGTGGAGCTCGCGCCCCAGCGCCTGGGTGCTGCTGTCTTCGGTGCTCGACGTGTCGATCATCGCGGTACTGGCCGGATTCGGCATCCTGATGCATGCGCTGCCATGGGCGATCATCGCCGCCATCCTGGCCGGATCCGTCGCGTTCGCATTCATCCTCGAGATCGTGAAGAGCGTATTGTTCGTCCGCCTGCGGCCGGCGTGACGGCGACCGGCGGCGCATCGCAGGCCACTGAAATCCGGCGCGCTCATGACCCGCCGGCGGCGCCGCGATGATGCCCGGCCTGCGCGAGTGCCGGCCAGCCGTGCAGCGACAGCCATTTCAGAATGTCCGCGTCGCGCAGCAGACCGAGCAGTTGGCCGTCTTGCACCACCGGGAGCTGGTTCAGGTCGCGCCGGCCGATCAACGCCAGGGCTTCGAATGCGTTCTGTTCGGGTGCAACGGTAGTCAGCTTCGCCGTCGGCGTCATGACGTCACCCACGGTCGTGCTCTCCCATGCGTCGCGCGCACACTTCTGCAGGTCGCGCAACGACACCATGCCGAGGAACCGCCCGTCCGCCTCGACCGGGAATGCGCGCTGGCCGCTGCCCATCACATACTGGTCCACCAGCGTGCTCAGGCGCAGCTGCGGGCCGACGCGCACGAACTGCGTCTGCATGAGCCTGCGGACCGGTACCTCCGCGAGCGACTCGCGCAGCAGCAGCTGCTGGTAGCTCATCAGCGCGGCATTGTTCAGGAACCAGCCGATGAGCGCGAGCCACAGGCCATCGAGGAAACCGGTGCCGAACAGCGGCACCTGCAGCCCGAGGATCATTGCGATGCCCGCTGCCATCAGCAGCCACGCGAACGCCTGGCCCAGGCGCGACGCCCAGCGCGTCGCGAGACGCAGGTCTCCGGTCATGCCCCACATCACCGCATGCAGCACGCGCCCGCCGTCGAGCGGAAAGCCCGGCACGAGATTGAACAACCCGAGGATGACGTTCACCGGGCCGAGCCACAGCAGCAGCGTCGCGAGCGGGCCGAGCGCCGCCAGCGCCTGGCGCGGATGCTCGGGATCGATGTGCAACGGACCACTGATGAGCTGCACCAGACCCAGGGCGGCGAATCCGAGCATCAGGCTCGTGACCGGCCCGACGATCGCCATGCCGAGCTCGGAACGCCAGGACGGCGGCTCGGCGTCCATCTGCGCCATGCCGCCGAACATGAACAGCGTAATGCGACGAATCACGACGCCGTTGGCGCGGCCGACGAACGCATGCGAGAGCTCGTGCGCCAGCACCGAGACGAAGAACAGGACGGCGGCGCCGACGGCCGTGATCCAGCACAGCCCTGCGCCCCAGTCGGGATGCCACGCCGGGAACACCCCGGTTGCGAGGCTGAAGCAGACCAGCGCAAAGATGATCAGCAGGCTCCAATCCACCCTGATCTCGACGCCGCCGATCGACCCGAATCCCAACCCGCCTGATGGACGCATTGTGCTGCCCCTTGCAACGCCGATGACGCTCGCGAGAGCACCGCGGCATTGAGGGTACTTGACGCGGGTGCACGCCCGTATTGCGGGAATTCCCTATTGTTCCGGGATTGGTTGGAACGTAGCTTGCCGGCGGGAGCCGCAGCGACAGGCGCCATCGATCCAAGTGCCGGCGCCATCGGAAGCATGAAGATGAAAGTCGATTCCAAGGCATTGCGCGTACGGGAAGGACACGAGGTCGATCTGCGCCGCTGGCCGACGCAGATCGAGCCGGTCTACAGATCGAGACAGCAGTATCGCAACATGCTGGCCGCCCACGTCGCACGGCTGAGCTCCCAGCAGCAGCTGCTCTATGCGTCCAATCGCCATGCAGTGCTGATCATCTTCCAGGCGATGGATGCAGCCGGCAAGGACGGCGCCATCAAGCACGTGATGTCGGGCGTCAACCCGCAGGGGTGCCAGGTATTCAGCTTCAAACATCCCAGCCTGGCCGAATTGCAGCACGACTTTCTGTGGCGCACGATCCGCGACCTGCCGGAGCGCGGGCGGATCGGAATATTCAACCGGTCCTACTACGAAGAGGTGCTGATCGCGCGCGTCCATCCGGAGATCCTGCGCAGCGAAGGGTTGCCGGACGATTCGTCCGCCGGGACGACGGTCTGGCATGAGCGTTACCGCTCGATCGTCAACCTGGAACGACATCTCTCCGGCAACGGCACCCGCATCATGAAGTTCTTCCTGCACCTGTCGAAGGAGGAGCAGCGAAAGCGCTTCCTCGAACGCATCGACGACCCGCGCAAGAACTGGAAGTTCAGCATGGCCGACATAGAGGAACGGCGCTTCTGGAAGGCCTACATGCGCGCCTACGAGCAATGCCTCGCCGCGACCAGCACCAGGGACGCCCCCTGGTACGTCGTACCGGCCGACGACAAGGAGAACGCCCGGCTGATCGTCTCGCAGATCGTCCTCGAGACGCTCGAGGACCTCGAGATGGCCTTTCCCAAGACGAGCGCCAGGCGCCGGCAGGAACTGCGCGCGATCCGCAAGCGGCTGGCGAAATGACGCTCTGATCGCACTGAGCGCGTGGCCACTGCGGATGCCGGCCGCACGGGCATGGCAGCGCTTGCGCGGCGCGAAGATACCTATTGCCAGCCCCGACGCGCGGGAGTAACAGTGCTCATCATCCAACCGGTCTCGCCGCGGGGCGTCGTCCAGATGGTAGTCAATCTGCTACGGGAG
The DNA here is from genome assembly GCA_027315105.1 of Gammaproteobacteria bacterium. GTDB lineage: Bacteria > Pseudomonadota > Gammaproteobacteria > Steroidobacterales > Steroidobacteraceae > FEN-1191. The sequence goes on along the minus strand of DAHUYP010000076.1, from coordinate 168,738 downwards.
CTGCAGGAATTCGGTCAAAGCCTCTGGCTCGATGCCCGGGGCAGAGTCGAACTGCACGGCGGCGAGCTCGCGCGGCTCATCGACGGCGACGGTGTCAGCGGCGTGACCTGCAAAATCGGTGTCTTTCAGCAAGCCGTGGCCGCGGATCCGGGCTATCGGGCCGACATCCGCCGCCTGCACGCCTCCGGCGCCACGCCGCGGCAGATACTCGAGCAGCTCATGCTGCGGGATGTGCGCGCTGCGGCCGACGAGTTGCATCGCGTCTATCGCCGCTCCGACCATCACGACGGCTTCGTGAGCGTGCAGGTCGCGCCATTGTCGGACGGCGACGGCGCCGTCGCCGAGGCGAAGCGGCTGTGGCTGGCGATCGATCGGAGCAACGCCATGATCGAAGTGCCGGCGACACCGGCCGGACTGCCCGTCATCCGGCGGCTGATCGCCGAGGGCATCAATGTCAACGCAATTTCGTTGTTCGGCCTGGCCCGCTACCGCGAAGTGCTCGACGCCTTCGCGGCCGGCCTCGAGGAACGGCGGGCGGCTGGTGGTTCGCTGACCGAGGTCGCTGCCGTTGCCAGCGTGTTCGTCCACCGAATCGACGCTCGAGTCGATGATCAACTGTGCCGGGTTCATGCGGCCGAGCGCGCGAGCCGCGCGCGCGGCCTCATCGGCAAGGCCGGTACCGAGACCGCGCGGTTCGCCTATCAGGACTACAAGAAGTTCCTGGCTTCGCCGCGCTGGGTGGCGCTTGCCGCCGCCGGCGCCAGCCCGCAACGCCTGCTGTGGAACAGCGCGAATGAGCAGCCCGGCGCCTCGAGCGAGCTGCGCTATATCGACGAGTTGATTGGCCGCGACACGGTCAGCGCCGTGCCGATGGCGACGTTGACGGCCTATCGGGACCGTGGCCGGCCGGCCCCCAGGCTGGAGCACGATCTGTATGACACGGCGCTGCTGCCGTCCGACCTGCTCGGCGTCGGCATCGATCTGGAGCGGCTCAGCCGCCAGCTGGAGGCCGAGAGCGCCGACGCCGACGGCAGGAACTTCGAAGCCCTGCTCTCGAGCGTCGCCGCATTGACCTGAAAGGAACCGTGGCCCTGCACACGACCGGCGCCGGCTCATGGCCCCGATCCGAACGCAACCGGCCGGCGGCCGCCCCTAATGCGACAGCAGCAGCGGCACGATCATGCGCTCGAGCAGGTCGCGAGTGACGCCGCCCAGGAGCCTCTCTCGCAGCCGCGTCTGGCCGAAAGCCCCTGCCACGACGAGGTCGGCGCCGATGTCGCGCGCCCTGGCCTGCAGCACGTCGGCGATGGATTGCCCCGCAACGTTCTCGATCTTGACGACGTCGACCGAGGCGCCGTGGCGCCCGAGCTGCTCGACGATGTGATCCGGCGACGGGACGCCGTGACGCCCCGGGTGGTCGGCCGGATTGACGGCCAGTACCGTCGTTCGTTCGCAGCTCTCGATCAGCGGCATCGCATCGTCGAGCGTTCGTGCCGCCGCGCGGCTCGAGTTCCATGCGACGGCGACGTGGCGGCCGAGCGTGGTGAACGCTCCGGAGGTGGGCACGAACAGCACGGGCCGCCCGGTGACGAACAGCACTTCCTCCGAGAAGCTGTAGTCGACCGAATCACTGTCGGCCGACGAATCGTGGCCAAGGATGCACAGATCTGCAGAGCGGGCCTGCTGCGGCACCACGAGCGCCGGCGAGCCTTCCACGCAGCGCCATTCAACCGCCAGACCGCGCTCGGCGCCCAACTGCTCCAGCGTCGCCCGCAGCTGCTCGGCGGCACGCTCGATCGAGGCCCCGACGCGCCGGTCGAGATTCTGGACCTGAAGAGCCGAGGCCAGACCCAGCTCCGCCGCCTTGCGCTCATGCAGCTGGCCCTGGTTCCATTCCTTGACGAACAGGGCCGCCAAACGGCTGCCGAGGCGGCCGGCCAGGTCGACGGCAAGGCGCAGCCGCACGATCGCACTGGGCGTCTGATCCACGTATACGAGCAGGTCCTTCAATGCCACGACATGCGGCTCCGGCTGCGGACCCAGGAGACTCGGCTGCACATAATTGAATACCTCAAGATGCGATTCCGGACGACGATTCGAGGCTCATCAATCGGCCCGTGCGCTCGCCGTACGGCATAATCCATCTTTGCATCGACTTCGTCTACGGTCGCCTTGCTGCATGGGTATCCCGATGTCGCCTTCCGGCGTGCATTACTTTCCGGTCGCCTGGCCTGTCTTAATGTGGCTGGTCGTGCTGTTCGGGCTCGCGGTCGGCGTGGTTGCGGCCAGAGTCCTCAGATTCGCATCGGCCAGCATGGGATTGGGTCCTCATGCGATGCTGGCAGTGCTGCTGGCGTGCCTGCTGGGCAGCTACGTGAACATTCCGATCGCCCATTGGCCCGAACGTCACGTCTCGACCGCCGCGCAGGTTACTTATTTCGGCATTCGCTACGTCATTCCGGTGGTGCGCGAATGGCCGGCATCGGTGCTGGCGGTCAATCTGGGCGGTGCGGTGATCCCGACGCTGCTGTCGCTGTACCTGATCGGCAAGAACCGCCTGTTCGGCCTGAGCGCCGTGGGCATCGCCGTCGTGGCGACCGCGTGTCATTTCCTCGCCAAGCCCGAACCGGGATTGGGAATCGCCGAGCCGGTCTTCGTACCGCCCCTGGTCACCGCGGTGGTGGCCGTGATGCTGTCGCGACGCTACGCCGGACCGCTCGCCTACGCGAGCGGCAGTCTCGGAACCCTCATCGGCGCCGACCTGCTGAACCTGGACAAGATTCAGGGCCTCGGCGCGCCGATCGTCTCCATCGGCGGTGCCGGCACGTTCGACGGCATCTTCATCACCGGCCTGTTGGCCCTGGTCTATGCCGGTGCGTTCGCGTCGCTCGACGTTCGCTCAGCCGGCGCACCGCGACCCGGCTAGCGCCGCCCGCGCGGCGCCCGCGGCCGATCGATCCGGCGGCCGGCATCATGCCGACGGATCAGCCCGGCGGCGACCCGGCCGCGGACGGCGCCGGCGCCGACGGCGCGGAAGCGTTGCCGGCCTGCTCTCGCAGCAGTCGCTCGACCTGCTCCCGATCCATGACCTCCCGCTCCTGCAGCTCGGCCGCGAGTGCCGCGACTGCCGGACGGCGCGCCGACAATATCTCGCGCGCGCGCCGCTGGGCCTCCTCGATCAGCGCCCGCACCTCCGTATCGATGATGCGCGCGGTGTCGTCGCTGAAATTTCGCTCCTCCTCGCCCGCGACGCCGAGGAAGGCCAGCTGCTGGCGCCGGCCGTAGGTCAGCGGCCCGAGTTTCTGGCTCATGCCCAGCTGCGTCACCATCGCGCGCGCGATCTGGCTGGCGTGCTCCAGATCGTTCTGTGCGCCGCTGGACATGTCCCCCAGGAGCAGCTCCTCGGCGACTCGCCCGCCGAGCAGGATGGCGAGCTGGTCCTTGAATTGCTGCTCGGTGGATAGAAACTTCTCCTCCACCGGCAGTTGCAGCGTGTAGCCCAGCGCCGCCACGCCGTGCGGGATGATCGATACCTTGTGCAGCGGCTCGCCGGTCGGAACGTTGAGCGCCACCACAGTGTGGCCGGATTCGTGAACCGCCACGCGATGCTTCTCCGCCGCGTTCAAGACCCGGTGTTTCTTTTCCGGCCCGGCGATGACGCGATCGATGGCTTCCTCGAAATCGGGCATGGTCACCACCGCATGCCCGTGGCGCACCGCCCGGATCGCCGCCTCGTTCGCGATGTTGGCCAGATCGGCGCCCACGAACCCCGGGGTGCGCTGCGCCACCACGCGCACATCGACGTCGGTACCGAGTTTCATGCCGCGCGTGTGCAGCCGCAGAATCGCCGTGCGATCGGCCAGGTCCGGCTTGTCCACCACGATCTGGCGATCAAACCGGCCGGCACGCAGCAATGCCTTGTCCAGGATCTCCGGTCGGTTGGTGGCTGCCATGACGACGACCCCGGTGGACGGATCAAAGCCGTCCATCTCCGCGAGCAGCTGGTTCAGGGTCTGCTCGCGCTCGTCGTGTCCGCCCATGCCCGGAGCAAGCCCGCGCGCGCCGCCCACCGCATCCAGCTCGTCGATGAAGATGATGCACGGGGCTTTCTGTCGCGCCTGCTCGAACAGCTCGCGTACCCGGGCCGCACCCACGCCGACGAACAGCTCGATGAATTCCGAGCCGCTGATGCTGAAGAACGGCACGCCCGATTCGCCGGCGACCGCGCGCGCCAGCAGCGTCTTGCCGGTGCCCGGCGGCCCCACCAGCAGGGCGCCCTTGGGCATGCGCCCGCCCAGGCTCTGGATACGGGTGGGATCCTGGAGAAAATCGATCACCTCCTTGAGCTCTTCCTTCGCCTCCTCGGCTCCGGCCACGTCGTCGAAGGTCACGCGCACGCCGGTCTCGGCGTGGATGTGGATGCGATTGGCACCCAGATTGAGCAGCCCGCGATTGCCCATGCGGCGGCTGAACCAGCCCCAGAGCAGGAACAGCGCGCCGAAGGGCAATACCCAATTGAGCAGGAAATTGACCAGCCAGTGGGTCTGATGCACGACCTCGAACGTCACGCCGTGCTGCGCCAGCGACTGCGCCAGGGCATCATCCTGCGGCTTTTCGGTAATGAAACGGCGCGGCTGATGCGTCTTTGCGTCGGTCTCGGTCAGCGTCCCGCTGATGCTCTGATCGCCGAGCGTCGCTTGCTTGACCTCGCCCTTGTCCAGGCGCTGCAGGAACTCGCTGTAGGGGATCTGTTGCTGCGCCACCTTCTGTGCGCCCTCCCAGAACCACAGCGATCCGAGCATCACCAGCATGTAGAGCCACCACAGATTGTCGGGCTGCTGCCAGAACCGCCGTGTGCCGGGCTTGTTGAGCTCCAGTTCCGGCTTCTTCGGTCCCAGATTCAGCCCGGTCTTCTTCTGTGCATCAGCCATGCCGCACCTCGCTGCAGTCGCCGCCAATTCGAATGCGCCCGGCTCGCCCGCGGCGAGGGCGGCCGTGGCGGCGAGCGGTTGGCGCCCTCCAGGATACGTGATTGTGCGCCAAAAGCAGCAGCCCGCGGACTCACGGCGCCGGCGCGACCGGCACCCGCACCGTAGGTACATATTCGGATTCGAGCCCGGCACCGCTGCGTGTAGCGTGCTTTGGGCGCACAGGAGCACGCCGTTGCGATCGACGATCATGCACTCGCTCGGGTGGCTGCTTGCGGCCCTGGTGCCGTTCGCGGCCGATGCAGCGTCGGTCGCGCAGCAGGAATTCACCTCGGTCCTGCGCTGCAAGCCGGACCTGGCCCATGGCGAGAGTCTGTTCGAGACCTGCGCCGCCTGCCACGGCGCCGACGGCGCGGGTGCGAGCGATGGCAGCGTACCGGCGATCGCCGCGCAACCGGTTCGCTATCTGGCCCGCGAGCTGATCGACTACCGGCACGACCAGCGCTGGGACCTGCGCATGCGGCATTTCACCGACGTGCATCATCTGAGCAGCACACAGGACGTCGCCGATCTGGCCGCATACATGGCGAGCCTGAAGCCCACCCGCTCCAGCGGCCAGGGCAGCGGCGAGTACCTGCAGTACGGCGCCCGCGTGTACGCGCGGCTGTGCGCCTCCTGCCACGGTGCGGCAGCCGAAGGCGATGCCCGCAAGGGCGATCCGCGGCTGGCCGGCCAGCACTACGAATATCTGCTGCGCCAGCTGCACGATGCCGTGGAAGGCCGGCGTCCCAACTTTCCGCGCAGTCACAAGCGCCTGCTCGAGCGACTGCAGCGTCCCGAGCTGACCGGTCTTGCGGATTACCTGTCGCGTCTGGGCGCCTGAAGCGCCGCGGCCGGACGAATAGCGTGCTGTCCAGGATGCCCATCACTCATCGGCTCAAACACCCTTGCGCGCGCTACCATGCGCGCGGTATGCGGCATTCCCATGGCTCGCTCGTTCCGACCGGCAGTCCGACGCGGGATCCCCGGCATGATCGAGGTTGATGAATCCACGTTTCAGAGCGAGGTTCTCGATGCCTCGCGCCAGGCGCCCGTGCTGGTGGATTTCTGGGCACCCTGGTGCGCTCCGTGCCGGGCGCTCGGCCCACTGCTCGAGCGCCTGGAGCAGAGCTACCAGGGCCGCTTCAGACTCGCGAAGGTAGACTCCGACGCCAACCCGCAGCTGGCGGCGCACTACCAGGTGCGCAGCATTCCGTACGTGATCGCATTCATCGATGCCGAGCCGGCCGACGCCTTCGTCGGCGTGCTGCCGGAGGGGCCGCTGCGCGCCTTCATCGAACGTGTCGTGCCGGGTCCGGCCGAGCTCGGACGGCGCCGGGCCCAGCGGTTGATCGCCGACGGTGATTTCGATGCCGCTGCCGAGGCGCTGCGCTCGGCGATCGCACTCGATCCCGCCAACGGCAAGGCGCATCTGGACCTCGCAGAGCTGCTGCTCGAGCGCCTGCCGGCCCCGATCGATGCGGCGCGGCTCACCGAAGCCGCGGCCGCGCTCGCCGCGATCGCGCCGGCCGAACGCGGCGATGCCCGCTGGCGCGCGCTCGACACGCGCCTCTCGAGTCTGCGCAGCGCCGAGTCGCTACCCACGATCGAATCGCTGCAGGCCCGCATCGGCGCCGATGCGCGCGATCTGACGGCGCGGCTGGAGCTCGCGCAGCGCTACATCGCGCAGCGCAGCTTCGAGCCGGCGCTCGAACAGCTGCTGCAGATCGTCGCCGGCGACCGCACCTTCCGTGACGACGCCGGGCGGCGCATGATGCTGTCGGTGTTCGAGCTGGCCGCCGACCAGCCGCAGCTGGTCTCGAGCTACCGCCGGCGCCTGTCGGCGCTCATCAACCGCTGAGCGCGCACGGCGATCGGCCGGGGCGGCCCATCAGTACCTCGCGTCCTTGGGCTTGCCGCCATTCGGCCAGTCCTTGACCTTGTCGCGAAAATCGGGACGCGGCATATGCGTGAAGTACTCCGCAACGTCGACGGCGTCCTGGTCGGACAGGCCGCCCTGGCCCAGCGGGAACTTCAGCGTGTTCGCGACCGGCATGTTGCTCTTGACGAACGCGGCAGCGGTGTACGTTCTCGCCATCCCGGCGCCGATGTTGAAGCTCTGATCGCCCCATAGCGGCGGAAACACCCCTTCGCCGTCGGCCTGCTTCAGCCCCTCGCCGTGCTCGCCGTGACAGACGGCGCACTGGTTCTGGTACACGAGCTTGCCATGGTCCTTGTCGGGTAGGATGGCGTCACTCATCTTGCCCACGCCGCGGCCGGGAATGGCGTCCTTGGGCTTGGTGTCGCCCTTCATCCAGTCGACGTACGCCACCATGGCGAGCATTTCTGGCGAATTCTTGTCCAGCGGCTTGCCGTTCATCGAACGCCTGAGGCAGCCGTTGATCCGGTCCTTGAAGTCGATGGTGGTTCCAGCACGGGGCTGGTACGACGGAAACAGGGCGGCAATGCCAACATACGGCGAACCGTTGGCAACCGTGCCGCCATTGAGGTGGCAGCTGGTGCACGACAGGTTGTCGCCCACATTGTTGGGCAACAGCGCCTGGGTCTCCGTCATCAGGCGCATGCCGTAGATCAGGCGCTCGGCGTCATGACTCTCCAGCATGGCGGCAAAGCGTGGAGTCGCGAAACCACCGGGCTCCGCGGGCTTCAGGTTGATCTGATCTCGAATATTCCTGATCTGGTCGGGACCGACGACTGCACCCTGATTGCCCCAGCTGCTGCGCACGAAGGTCACGATCTCGGCCAGTTCCTGATCCGAAAGGCTGCTGAAATTGGGCATCCCGAATGACCGCGGATAGCGTTGGGTCTCGGCCGATTTCCAGCCGCTCAGCACCACGTGGATGACGGACGAGGAGTCCCTGGATTGCACCGACGGGTTATCCGCCAGCGTCGGGAACAGATCGACCACGCCCCGGCCATCCAGGCGATGACAGGCCGAGCAGAATTGCACGTAACCCAGCCCGCCGCGGGTCCCGTAAAGCACCTGCGCCGTTTGCTGCGCGCCCGGCGCCGGACCGGGTGGGCCCGGCGACGCGGCCTCGCTCGATGACAGCGAGTTCAGAAACTCCGCCATCGCCGCGAGGTCGTCGTCCGTGAGATGCTGGGTGCTGAAGTGCACCACCTCCGTCATGCTGCCGTAAGCCGCGGCATGGCTGTTGCGCCCGGTCTTGAGAAATTGCGCGATTTCCGGCGCCGGCCAGAGATTACGCAGACTCGGGGCATGCCAGGCATCGACGCTTCCGCCTGCCAGGAACGATCCGCCGTCCGCGCCACGCGCGCTCATGGCCTTTTCCTGGAACGCCAAGCCGCGCGGCGTGTGGCAGGAGCCGCAGTGGCCGAAGCCCTCGATGATGTAGGCGCCGCGATTCCATTGCGCCGATCTGGCGGGATCGGGCTTGTACTCCTGGTCATCGAGGAACGCCATATTCCACAACGACAGCCCGATGCGCATGCTGAACGGCCATGGCAGGTCGTTTTCCCGGTTGGCCTGGTTGACCGGCGCGACCGCGTGCATGACGTATGCGTAGAGCGCGCGCATATCCGCCTGGTCGATCTTCGCAAACGACGGATAGGGCATGGCCGGGTAGAGGTTGCGCCCGTCGGCAGCCACGCCCTTGCGCACCGCCCGATCGAACTGTTCGAATGAATAGCCGCCGATGCCGGTATTCGCATCCGGCGTGATGTTGGTCGAGTGGATGATGCCGAACGGCGTATCGATGTCCTGCCCACCTGCCATGAGCCGGCCGCCCGTCGCCGTGTGGCACGCCGCGCAATCGCCCAGATGCGCCAGATATTCTCCGCGCGTGATCTGCTCGCTGTCGGACGGCGTCCCGCCCGACGCGGCGAGCATCGCCGTCGGCAGCAGCGCCAGCGTCACGCCGGCATAGAATGATGGTTTCAGCACGTTCATCGTGATTCGCTGGCGCATGGCAATGCCGTTGCTGATCAGTTCGCGGGATCGACCACGTAGTGCTTCCTGGCCTGCAGATAGGCGACCTCGGCGAAACCCGAAGGCACGATATCGGCATCGGTCACATTGTAAAGCGCATGAAAGTCGACGCCCTGTTCCACCAGCGAGTTGTCGCAAACCTCGAACTGCACCCCCCGGCTCCTCAGCATGTCGAGCTGCTTCCTGGTGGCATCGTCGGGGTTCTTCAGCAGCGTCAGGCCCTTTGCATAGAGCACCATCTTGACGGTGAACTTGCCATGCCAGGCATCGGCGGCCTTCAGGCTGTTGGCGATGTTGCGCAGCTTCATGCCCTGAATGCCCTTGTCGTCGCTGGTCAGCGCCACGACCAGCCTGACCTCGCCGTAGGGTTCATGCGTGATCTTCGGCTTCACGTAGGCGGACTCGCGCGCCGCCTCGGCGGGCGTCGCCGGTGCGGCCTCGGCGGATACGAGCGGCAGCGCGAGCGCCGCGCCAGCGACGGCGGCCAGCAACATTGAACGCAGAGTACGGCTAGACTTCATTGTCTTCTCCAGTTGGTGGACGGTGAAGTTCCCGGCCGGCATGGCCGAGGCAGCAATCATTTCGTGCCTGCATAAGGCTTGAATCCGTAATGCCCGAAGATCGCCAGCGCCTCGGGCGAGCGCAGGTACTCGACCCATTGTTGTCCGGCCTTGGGATGGGGCGCCGTCTTCAGCACCGCGGCGGCGTAGGTGGCGGTGACGTTGTACTGGTCTGGAATGGCCACCTGGGTGATGGGGTTGCCGATTTCTTCCTGGAAAGTGGCTTCGGATTGCCAGGTGACTCCGGCATCGGCCCGACCGAGCATCAGGTACAACGGCGACTGGCGATGATGGATACGCGTCAGCTGGGTCTCGCCGCTCCTGACCTTGGCCTCATACACCGACTTGACCAGATCGTCGCCGCCCGCCTTGGCCAGGCTCTGTTTGATCTGCCGTCCGATGCCCTCGTAGGCGGGGTTGGGCATGACCAGGCGGACACCCGGCTTGCCCAGATCGCCCAGAGCGGCGATGTGCGCCGGGTTGCCTTTCGGCACCATGATGGTCAGCGTATTGGTGACGTAGGGCACGGCAGGCCCCTTGGCGTAGCCCTCCTCGATCATGCCCTGCACACGATTGATGCCGGCCGCGTACACGTCGGCATGCACGGTCCAGGTCATGTTGCCCACGGTGACGGTACCATTCTTCTTGATCTGCTCGACCAGCAGGCCGGGGGGAATGGTCTCGTAATAGATCCTGCCCTTGAGTTCCGGGTGCTGCTTCTCGAACTGCGCGACCAGGGGTGCCATGGCGAAGAAATAGTTGCCGCCTACGAACACCACCAATTTCGCGGCCGCCGGGTCGCCATGGAAGTCCGGCAGGTTATCCACTTCCGGTACGGTGAATTCCAGGCCTCGTTCCTGCACCGGATTGTTGTCGCCATGGCTCCATGGAGGAAATACGTTCGCGCCCGCGTCGGTCGCGGCGAATACCCGCATCGCGCCAAGCAGTGCGCCGGCAACCGCGGCCAGCGATGGAACGCGCGACGTCATCGAGCGGCAAGATCTCATGCATGCTCTCCTGGGATCGGCTGGTTCATTGCTCATCGGGCACTGACTCATGCTGGCGGACTGGGTATGCGGCGGCGGTCAATGCGCGGCCACCACGGGCCGGCCCTCGGCCGCCCACATGAGCATGGACCCGTCATACAGCGCGGCGTCGTGATTGCCGAACAATTCGCTGGCGATGAACCAGGCTCCGGAGGCCATGTGGCCGGTATTGCAGTAGACGATCATCGGCTTCTGCGGATTCACCCCGATGGCGTGAAAGATGAACCGATACTGCGCAACGCTGAGGAAGCGCTGCGACTTTCCAACCGGCCGTGCGTGCAGCTCGGCAGGAAAATCGATGGCATGGGCGATGTGGCCGGCCTCGGCGACGGCCGGCCGCTTCTGCAATCCGAAGAAAAAAGCGGCCGGCCGTGCATCGATCAGCTGCACGCCGTCGTGGGCCGCCCTGGCGACCCGCGCGCTGTCGGCCAGCATCCTGACCCGGGGAGCGCCGGCCTTCCAATCCCCTTGGGGGAGCGTTCGATCCGCCGCCGCGCCGGATTCCACGGCGCGGCCTTCCTCCAGCCAGCGCGCCATGCCGCCGTCCAGAATGGCGAGCTCATCCGCGCCGTAATACTTGATCGACCAATAGGCGCGCGCGGCCGTATCGACCTCCTCGGGTGCGGTGGCCTGCGTGACGATCACGATCGGCTTTCCCGCCGGCACTCCGGCCGCGCGCATCAGCGCTTCGAACTGCCGCGCATCCGGCAGCATCCCGGCGATCCTGCGGCCGTCGATCAGCTTGTCGGTCCGCATCTGCGCATAGTCGATCATCAGCGCGCCGTGGATGTGGCCGCCGAGCTCGACGAGGCTGCGCCGGCCGGTCGTCGGATCCGTCTCGAAGCGCGGCTCGGCCGTGAATCCAGCCGGATCCTCGCGTACGTCGAGCACGACCACTGCGGCGCGATGCGCCTCGAGCCAGGCCGGGGTCACGAGCGGACCGGGTAGGACACCTGCAACTGACGTCATGGCAACCCCGAAGCACAGGCCCGCCGCAGCGACGAACGAGGATGGCGCCTTCACGATCGGGTCTTGGCGGACATCGAAAGGCACGCCGAGCTCAGAGTACGGATCCGATGATCCCACAGCCGTCGCTCGGCCGTGCGCTCGCGCCGCCACCGGGCCACGCGCCGTTCGCGTTGTCGCAGCACGTCGCGCACCTCGGCGGGAAAGAGCTTGAGAAGCATGCCTATCCAGCGTTCCGGGCCGCTCTGCGGGCGCGTGGCGATGCTCGCAAAGCGCCGCAGCTCGCCGCCAATGAACCCGGCGGAGCGCCAATGGCCCGCGGTGACCCAGAGGTTAGTGGTAAACACGCGCAGCGGTGCGCCCCTGGCGTCGACCTCGATGCCCACCAGGTGCGCGTACGAGGGGTCGCCGGAACTGCCGCCGCGATCGCGTTGTCGCGCGAACAGATGGAAATGCCCGTGTTCGGCGCTTCGCGCTGACCGCCCGCCGTGCGAGTGGTAGAAATAGCCGAGCCCGCCGCCGATCCAATTGATGCCGGGTTCTGGATATTGGTGGAATGCGGGCGGCGACTCGCGCGAACCGAGCACGACCGCCAGCGGGTTCAGATCCCGCCGCGCCAGGCAACGCACGTAATCGAGCGCCTGTGCGACCACGGCGGGTCCGGCCAGGGGCTGCCGGCGCGACGATGCGTATGCCCTTGTCACGTCACTCGCTTCGCGGCAGCGGCGCTAGGCGCCTTGCGTGTCGGACGACGCCTTCACGATTTCTTGCCGGCGGCGGGAGCACACGGATTGGCCGGCTTGGCGGGCTTGGCCGGCGCGCAGGGATTGGCCGGCGGCGTGGATTTCCCGGAGTCGCAATTCTTGCGTGCCGGCGCGCACGGATTGGCTGGCGCACACGGGTTCTTCGGACGCGAGGCGGATTGTCGGTCGCAAGGGGCATCGGCCGCGGATGCGGCCGCCATCACCGGGGTGGTCGAGCCGAGCAACAGCGCGAGCGCGGGCAGAAGCGCCGAGCGGGCGGGCGAGCGCCGGACGGGTGGACGTTTCATCGCAGAGCCTCCTTCATGGCCGCGGCATTCGTGCGGCGCTCGCCGCGGGTCACCCACAGATGGACGCTCGCAGCAATGAGCGCGAGCACGGCGATGATCGCCCAGCCCGGCATGCGCAGCAGTTCCGGTAGAGTCGATGCCGGCAGGGGTGTGTCCGCCTGCATCCAGGCACTCATTCGATCGTAGGCGCCGGCGAACATCAGCGTTCCCGCGACCAGCCCGACGAAGAAGAAGATTCCGTCGATGCGGCCGCTGGCCGCCGCCACCACCGACGTCCCGGGGCAATAGCCGCCGATGGACATGCCGAGCCCCACGAAGCCGCCCCCGGCAAGGGCGCCCCGGAAATAAGCGGCCGGCACGAAGGTGCCGGCCGCCGGCATGTAGCCGGTGGCATCGAGGATCCACAGGCCGCTCGCCGCCACGATGATGGCCGTGAACATGACGTTGAAGACCGTCCAGTCTTCGAGCCGCAGCTGGCCCGTGAGCTTGCAGCCATTGCCCAGTCCGCCACGCTGCAGGATGAAGCCGAACAGGCTCCCGAGCACCAGACCCGAGCCCGGGCCCGCCAGATTCAGCGGCAGGCTCACCGCCAGAGCCTCCGGAACGCAAAGCCGCCGGCAACGCCGGCCGCGAAGAAACCCATGAGGAACACGAATCCCGCGATCGCAAGCGTCGCGGACCCGGACAGGCCCAGACCGCTGGTACAGCCGGCTGCGACGCGCGCGCCAAACCCGGCCAGCATGCCGCCGACGAGCGCCATCGACAGCCGCGCAAGGGTCCTGAGGTGCGTGGGACCATCGATGTGCCAGCGGAATGCGCCCGACACGAGCGCGCCCGCGAGCCCCCCGATCGCCACCCCCAGCACCTGCCAGGTGATCCAGGCATCGAGCGGATTGCGGCCGTCTTCGAGCATCGGGCCCAGGTACTGATTGGAAGCGGCGAGCGCCGGCGAGACCATGTCCGCCGTCCTGGCCGCCAGCGCGGTCGGGAACCCGGACGCACCGAGCCCGTGTCCCGTCAGCACGAACGTCGACAACAGCGTCAGCCCCAGAGCGACGCCCGCAAGATGGGCGTTCCAGTAGGAGCGCGAGGAGCGCTTCACGTCCGGCACCAGTCGCTGCAGCTCATACGACCCCCGCGGCACCCGCTCACAATATATGATCTTCCTCTACTTTACGAATTGCTTATATACGAGCGTCCGCGAATGTCAATGTTGACTGCCGGCATCCATTTGCGCCTCGGGATGCACTAACATCGGCGGCAAATCGCACCGATCGGACCAGACCCATGGCTCGCAGCAAGAGCGCAACCACCATCCCGGCCCCGCTCGCCCGGCTCGCCGGGCGCGCCGCCGCCGCCGCGGATTTCCTGCGCATATTGTCGAATGAACATCGGCTGCGGGTGCTGTGCCTGCTGCGGGACGCCGAGTCGTCGGTCGGCGAGATGAACGCCTTGATCGACGTGAGCCAGTCGGTACTGTCACAGCACCTGGCCGTGCTGCGCGAGCATAAGCTCGTGCGTACGCGGCGCTGTGCTCAGACCATCTATTATTCGCTGGCGCCGGGCCCCGTGAGCGCCGTGATTGATGCATTGCATGATACGTTGTGCCGGCACGTGAAGCGGCCCGATCATGCGGCCGCAGCGGTCGCTGCCCGCGCCCCTCAGCCAGCGGCGGCACGGCGCCCGGCCGCCTGAGCGGCTCAATGCAGCACGCGCATGCTCGACGCATCATCCAAAGCTACCCCCACGCCAGGCCGTGCCCCCACAGCATGCACGCCGCGCCGCTGATCGACGAATTGGAACGACGCCTCGCGGCCGAATCAAGCCTGTTTCGCGCCCAGCTGCTGCGCGAGGACATCGGGCGGCTTCGCCGGCTCGATGCGCTCGCGCGCTCGTCGCTCGATGCCGAAGGCTACCGGCGTGCCGCTCGCCGCCTGGGCTGGACTGCGTCGGACGCGCGCACGCACGAGCTCGGCCAGGCACTGGAGCGCTTGCTCGATGCGGTGCGCGCCGCGCAGGGCGAGGACGGCGAAGCAGAGGTTCGTGAGGCGTGGTCGGAGTTGACGCGCCTGCGCCTGCAGACGTTGGTGGGTTGCCTGTCGACACCGGTGCCAAGACCCGGCGACTGACCCGCCGGCCCGCCAGCGTGGCGCCGGCGACGCCCGTGCGGCATGCGCCGGTCAGCCCGCGCTATCGAGCCAATAATCCGCAGAGGATATCCACGAGCGCCGCAGCGCCGCGGCGCCGGGCAATCCGCCGGCGTAGGCGCCGGCCAGCGCGCGCCGGCGTCGAAGCGCACGCGCGTAGGGCACATCGTACAGCGCCGCAAGCTCCTCCTCGTAGTCATCCAGCGCCGCCGATCGGCCCGCGAGCCAGCCTGCACTCGCCGCGCCCGCGAGCTCTCCGGAGCGCACGGCCGCCTCGATACCCGCGCCCGTCACCGGGTTCGTCAGACCTGCAGCGTCGCCGGCCAGCAGCACGGGCACTTCCCCGAGCCGGCCGATCACGCGCAGCCGCCCGCCGACTGGAATGAGTCCACCGGTGAGCTGCACCGCCCCTGCTCGCCCGATGCGTCCAGCCGCCGCGAGCTCGGCCTGCAGTGCGCGCAACAGCGGCTTGAGCTGATGACGGTGGCGCTGCTCGACGCCAATGCCCAGGTTGGCCGATTGCCCTTTGGGGAACAGCCATCCATAGCCGCCGCGGAAGGCCGCTCGCAGGAAGATGTCCGTGGCAACGTGCCTATGCGCCAGCGGCACGGTGACCTGTCGAGTGGCGACGAATTCGAGGTTGCTGCGCGCGATCGCGGCACCGACCCGGGATCGCGGACCGTCCGCGCCGATCAGGATACGCGGCCTGACCGCAAGCCCGCTCGAGAGCCGCACGGTTCCGTCGGCGAGAATGCCGGTCACGCTCGTTGCCAGCAGACAACGCGCGCCGCGCACCGCCGCGCCGCGCGCCAAGACCTGATCGAACCGCAGCCTGGAGATCATGCGGCCGCGAAAATCGCCGGCGAGCTGCGGTGCATCCGCTTCAACCATCGTCATCATGCCCTCGATGGGTTGAGAGGTCACCGCATCCCATGGCATCGCTTCGAGGCTGAAGGCGGCCGACACGAATTCCGCGCACTGCACCGGCTCACCGATCACGCGGCGCCGATCGACCGCGAGCACCTGCCCGCCGGCCGCTGCCGCGGCGGCGGCGGCCGCGGCACCCGCAGGCCCGAGGCCGGCTACCAGCACATCGGGCCGCACTGCACCGGACTCATCGGCCTCGACACGGCCGCGGCCGCATCGACGGCGTCATTGCCATGGCGAGGGGGTCGAACACCGCGTGTGCCGTATCACCGCCGAACGGCCGGCTCAGCGGCGCTTCGTGCAGAACTGATCGTGCAGGGTCTTGATGATGGCCGCGGCCGCGCCGCTCGCCAGGGCGTAGTGGACCGACTGGCCGTTGCGGCGCGTCGACACCAGTTTGTGCTCTCGCAGCAGTGCCAGGTGCTGCGACACCGCGGATTGGCTCAGGCCGACGCATTGCTGGAGCTGCCCGACCGACTTTTCGCCCTCGGCCAGCTGGCAGACCAGCATCAGGCGCACTTCGTTGGCAAGCGCCTTGAGCACCGTGCAGGCACGCGCGGCGCTGGAATGCAGGGCCGCGAGCTCGCTCGGGCGCAGGGCCGCGCAGATCGGCGCGAGGCGCGCGGCATTGGCGGCGGCACGGGTCATGGCTTGCAGCCCGCGAAGCCGTCGGCCGTCATCTTCGCTTCATAGGGGCCCGCGACCTGCGTGCCCGGCACCAGCGTGGGCTTGACCGCCGCCCAGTCCTCGGGTTTCAGGATCAGCAGCCAGCCCTGTCCGTACGGGTCCGTGTTGGCGATGCTCGGGGTCGCGACCAGCGCTTCATTGATCTGCACCACCGTGCCGCCGGCAGCGACCTTGGCGGGACCGACCCATTTGCCCGACTCCACGGTGGCGCACGATTTCCCGGCCTTGACGTCCTTGCCGACTGCCTTGGGCGTGAAGGACACCAGCTGGCCCGCCATCGCCGTGGCCACCGTCGTCATCCCGACCTTGACGTTCCCGTCCCCGAGCTCCTGAAACCAGATGTGGTTCTGGACGTCGTACAGCAGTTCATCCGGCAGATTGCAGCCGCGCACCGTGGCCATGGATCCAACCCTCTTTCCGACGATCGTTCATCCGGCGCCGGCCCGCAGGGGTCGCGACGCGCAGCAGAACTCTCCGAGCCCCTCGGCTTGAAGCTTGCCGGCGACGAACAGGCACAGATGATTGGCGAGCAGCCCCATCATGCGCGCCCGCGCCCCGGCATCCGCGTGCTGCACCTGCAATGTTAGCAGGTTGTAATGGTAGGCGAGCTCACGGCAGGATTCCCGGCAGGCATTGAAGCTCGGGCGCCCTCGTGCACCCTGACGATGCAGGGCCAGCAGCCGGAAGCCCTCGTGATGCTCGGCCGTCGGCACTTCGCCGCAGGCGCACACCCATTGCTCGAGCACCTCTTCGGCCAGCAGCAGCAGCTCGCCGGCATCGGCGGCGCACGGCGATCCGTCGAGCAGCTGCGCGAGACGCCGCTCGATGTCCGGCAGCGCTCTCACGTCAGCCCCTTGGCCGCGAGCAGCTCGAGAGAATCGGACACATTCTCGTGCAGCCCGAGCTGGCGCGCGGTCAGTCCCAGCGCCAGCCCCAGCAGCTGCGTGAAGTAGATGATCTTCACCTGCGTCTTGTGCCCGAATTTCCTGTCGGCGCGAATCTGGTGCATCTCCAGGCCCGAATGGCAGGTCGGGCACTCGGTCGCGATCACCTCGGCGCCGGCCGTCTCCGCGGCGCGCAGGATATTGAGCACGAGCTTGGTCGAGGTATCGCTGTCCGAGAGCGTGTGCGCGCCGCCGCAACAGGCGGTCTTGAGCGGGAATTCGACGTTGAGCGCACCCGCTGCCGCCAGCAGATCGTCCATGAAATGCGGTTCGAAGGTCGATTCGCTGCCCGGACCGGCGTCCTTCTCCGGAAAGATATGGCGCGGCCGGGTGTACATGCAGCCGTAGTAATTGGCCACGCGCAGGCCCTTGAGGCCGTTGCGCACCCGCTGGCGCAGCCCTTCCTCGCCGATCGCGGCCTTGATCCAGTCGAGCGCGTGGATGGTCTCGACCTGGCCGGCGCGATAGGCGTCGTGCCCGGCCTTGGCCGAGAGCCGGCCGACGACTTCGGCGCTGGCCGGATCATGTGCCAGGTCGTACTCGGCCTTCTTGAGGTTGTGGTAGCAGCCGTTGCACGGCGCCATGACCACGTCCATGCCCATCCGGTTGGCGGCGATCGACATCACGCGCGAGGACAGGTAGGTCTGGATCTTCGGATCGATGTTCTTGACCTCCATCGCCCCGCAGCAGTTCCAGTCCGACACCTCCACCAGATCGAGGCCGAGCGCCTTGCCCACCTGTCGGGTCGAGCGGTTATAGGCATGTCCGGTGCCCTCGAGTGCGCAACCCGGGTAATACGCCACGCGGCGGTACTTGTCGGTCTTGTCGTCGGACATGCTCGGGCTCCCTCAATGCTGCGTGGTATCCGCCGCGTCCGCGGCGCCGGTCTCGAGCCGCTCGCCCAGGCCGAGAGCCCGCCGCTGCCGGGCCTGCTGGGCGCCGACGTAGTCCTGAATCGCGGCACGCGCCGCGGCCCAGCCGCGGCTGCGCGGCGCCAGCAGGCGTGCCAGGCCGAGGCGTGCGAGCAAAGCGAGCGGCAGGTGGCGCAGCAGTCGGCGCACCATCTCGACCAACCACTCCTGATTGAGCGTCTGTCCCGTGCGCTTGAAGAACCGCTGTATCAGGCGGCCCTCCTCGATCCTGCCGCGCCGGATGACCTGCTCGGAAAATTCCTCGTCGAAGATCATCGATGGCGACTTGGGCGTGTGGCCCTTGAGCTCGAGCCAGTGGCTCAACGCCTTCATGACCCCCTCGGGGTTGACGTCGCGCGGGCAGGCGTAGGTGCACTTGTTGCAGGACACGCATTGCCAGATGATGTCCTTGTCCCGCAACAGCTCCGACTGCATGCCGAGCCGCACCAGGTAGATCCAGAAGCGCGGGTTGAAATCGGGATTGAGAGCGTTGACCGTGCACGCATTGGTGCACGACCCGCACTGCCAGCAGCGATGGATGTGCTCGGCGCCCGGCAGTGCCGCGACCTCCTCCTCCAGGGCCTCGTTGTAATCGGCGATCACCCGCGTCTGGATGAAGGTGCTCCAGTGGCCGGAGACATCCACCCCTTCGACCACCAGCTGCTCGTGCGTCTTCAGGTCCTCGGGGCGGATCAGCGATTTCTCGTGTATCGGCATGACAGCGCTCAGCCGGGCAGCCACGAATCGGCGGGCGCAGCCAGCACGAAGCATTCGCCGTCGATCGTCTTGAGCCGCGTGCGGCCGCTGCCCGCCTTGACGCCGTCGAGCCCGAGCAGGCGGCGCGTGTATTGCATCGGGTCCTCCTCGGCCGAGAAGTCGGTGCGCAGGTAGCTGCTGCCCTGCTCGCAGATGTACTCGGCGTACACCTGCGCGCACAACAGATCGACGTAGTGAACGATGTCCCGGAAGAAGCCGTTCTGGGTCAGGAACTGGCTCAGCTCCTCGCGCAGCATCAGGTAGGTCGCATAGGCGTCCGGCACATCGATGTGCACCTGATCGACGTCCTGCGCGAACCAGATCTCGCGAATGACGCCGGTGTTGGTGGCCGCGTCCCAGACCCAGCGCGTCATCAGCGGATAGCGTTCGGGCGCGACGTTGTGCAGCAGCTCGGCCCCCAGGTCCCGCACCCAGCGCTGCTGCGCGTCGTCGCCGAGGCGCGCGCCGAAGTCGGCCAGGCGCCGGTCGGTGGCCGCCGTATCATCGAGCGCGCACAGCAGCTGCGCGACGTCCGCGCGCAACGCGTCGTAGGCCGGCTGCTCGAGCCAGCGCGCAATGCGCCGGCGCACGGTCGCCATGAAGGGGCACAGCCCCTTGAACGTCTCGAGCTCGAGTGTCGCGGCCGCATCGGCCTGCGCACCGAGGGCATCGCGAAACAGCGCGCTCTTGAGCTTCAGGGCATCGACGTAGCGCTCGATGCCGCCCTGCGCCTCGGCCCCCGCCGCCAACCTGGCCAGGCTGCGCGCGAGTCGCGGGCCGCTGAGATCGAGCCGAACCGGGCCGGGCTCCGCTGGCGCTGCGCGACGGCTCAGCCAGCCGCTCATGCGTCGCGCCTCAAGCGCTCACGCGCGCCGGCAGCACCTGCGCCAGCGCCGTCATCGCGGCCGCATGGCCCTGCGCGATCGAATCGTCGATGGTCTCCGGGCCCGCAGCCGCCCCGGCCACGAACACGCCCGCACGCGAGGTCTCGGCCGTATTGCCGTAGGCGTTGCCGCGGGCCAGATAACCGTGGGACTCGAGCGCGACGCCGAACGCCGCGGCGATGGCCTTGTTGTCCACGTTCGGATCCATCCCGATCGCGTGGACCACCAGATCGAACGGGATCGTGACCGGCCGCTTCACCAGCGTGTCCTCTCCCTTCACGATGAGCTTGCTGCCGTCGGACGTGACCTCCGCGATGCGCGCCTTGATGTACTTGATCTTGAATTCCTCCTGGCTTCGCCAGTAATACTTCGTCTCGTACAGCCCGAAGGTGCGGATGTCCATGTAATAGATGTAGACGTGGCACTCGGGCAGCTCCTCGCGAATCTCCATCGCCAGGTTCGCCGACACCGTGCAGCAGACCTTGGAGCACCATTCGCGGCCGATCTGACGGTCGCGCGAGCCGACGCACAGCAGGATCGCGACCCGCTGCGGCTTGCGGCCGTCCGATGGGCAGCGCACGCCCTTGCCGGAGGAGATCATCTGCTCGACCTGGGTCGTCGTGACCACGTCCGGGAAGGTGCCGAAGCCCCATTCGGGCTTGTTGAGCGAATCGAAGTGCGTGAAGCCGGTGCACAGGATCGCCGCGCCCGCCGGCACCCGGCGGCCATCGGCGAGCTCGGCGGTGAAATCGCCCGCGCTGCCGTCCAATCTCGTGACGCTGGTACCGGTGTGCACCTCGACCAGCTGATCCTGCTCGACTCGCTGCACCATGCCGCCGATCGCGTCCTTGGCCCATTCGCCCGACGGTACCAGCTTGGCGTAGCCCGACAGGATCGGTGCGCCGCCGAGGCGCGCGGCCTTGTCGATCAGCACGCTGGGCTGGCCGACGCGGGCCAGCGCGTGTGCGGCCGCGAGGCCCGCGGGACCGCCGCCGACGATCAGGATCGAACGGCTCATCCCGATTGCCCGATGCGCTTGAAGCCCGGCCCCGAGGTGATCATCCGCCGCGGATCGTACAGGGTCTCCGACCGCCCCGCGGCCACCTCCTTCAGATACTCCTCGAACTCGACCTTCTTGGCGCGCCAATCGATGCCGAGCTTCTCCATCAGCGACTCGGTCGCCGATGCATGCCAGTGCGACTGCACGATCTTGTACGGGTGCGCGCCGCACACCAGCGCCGCGAACTGGCAGTCGGCCAGCACCGGCAGGCCTACGGGGCGACCGTCCGCCTTGCTGATCCACTGGTTCTTGTCCAGCGTGGTGATGCAGCCGGTGTCGTGTCCGATCATCACGTCCGCATGCGCCTCCTCGACCGCGACCCGGATCTTGCGGTCGATCGCGAACGAGCGCGTGAACTCGCGTTCGGAAATGATGTGGCGGAACCCGAAGCCGCAGCAGTCGTACCAGGTCGAGTAGTCGATGACCTGTGCGCCCAGGGTCTGCATGATGCCGGTCGACACGGCGACGCGGTTGCCGTCGAGCACGCTGTCGTCGTAGATCACGTCTTCCGGCACCATCTTGTAGACGTGGCATGCCGGATGAATCGTGGCGCGGATTTGGCTGCAGTCCACCTGCTGCAGTTGCGCCACCTCGGAGCGCATCACGTGCAGCCACTCCGAGTAGTGGACCAGCTCCTCGGGGATCAGCAGCTTGCCGTCCACCAGCCGGCCGAGCTTGCCGAGGATCTGGCGCACGCGCTCGCGCAGCTTGGCCGAGCGCAGCAGATAGCCGCGTATCTCCTTGTAGTTGCCGAACGAGGTTCCGCAATGGACCAGCGGGTAGTAGTAGCCCTCGGGCAGGCCCTGCGCCTTGGCGGACACGTAGGCCTGGTGGAAATTGCGCAGGAACACGGCCGCCAGGCTCTCGAGGTTGCCGATGCCTGAGCCGTGATAGTTCCACGCCGTGCAGGAGGTCTGATCGGTCTCGTCGAGGTACTCCACGCCGAGCTGGTTCATCAGCCACAGCAGCGAGGCGGGATAGCCGGGAATGTTGCCGCACTGGCCGCAGGACTTGTGATGCCAGAGCCGGATGGTCGGAACCTTCTTGTCCCACCCATAGAGGGTCTTCACCATGACGGGCTTGTGATCGTCGGTGACGCGGTGCACGAGGATCTCGCCGTCCTTTTCGAGCTGCCACATGACGTCGCGCACGTCCTCGACCCGCTCCTTGTTCGTCTGCATGGAGCGCTTGTTGATGATCTGCTCGACCCAGACGGTCGCGATCTGAGCGTCTTTCGCATCCAGCCGCGCGGCCTTCCATTCCGGGCCGTGGCCCGTGAGGTGCTCACCGGGGGTCGTGTCGCTCGAAATGCTCATCGCTGCTGTTCCTCTGATTAGGGTTGTGGCCGGGGCCGATCGGCCGGTGCGCCGGGCGCTCTCAGTCCGCCTCCTCCGTCTCCTCTTCCTGTTCCGCCTGCCAGTCCGCATAGTCGTCGCGCTTCTCGTCCATGATGTCGCCGATCACGTCGAACAGATTCGGGTCGATCGTCTTGAGGCTCTGCAGCACACCGGTCTCCTCCCAGATCGTGTACAGCTCCACCGAGGTCTTCAGGTTGACCTCCCAGGCGGTCTTGGTGGTGTGCAGCGTCGGAACCGGGATCGCCTTGCGCAGCGTGGCCAGCGGCGCATCGACCTTCGAGATGTTCGGCCCCCAGTCGGGAAAGGCGTCCTTGCTGATCATGTCCGGCGAGAGCTGATTGCCGGTCGAGATCAGCTTCAGCATGACGCGGCTGAACGGCCGCAGCACGTTCTTGGCCGACTCGAGCCCGTGCTTGATGGCCACCTCGCGCATCAGCATCACCAGGCCGCCGGGCGAATTGCCGAACGGACAGCGCGCCGCGCAGGTGTAGCACTGGGCACAGGCCCAGATCTTCTCCTGCATCGCGTCGTAGATGCCCTCGAGATTCTCGGTCCACAGCAGCTGCACGATCTCGCGCGGGCTGTAGTCGTAATAGTGCGCCGACGGGCAGGTGGCCGTGCAGATGCCGCAGTTGAGGCAGCCGTTCAGCTCGTGGTCGAAACGCAGATCCGACTGGATGTCACCGAAGATCTGCTCGAGCTTGGCGCGACTGACCGGCGGCGTCCCGGTGACCGGATCGCCGATGTGCTGCTGAACTCGTGTGGCGCTCGCATGCTCCATGCGCGGATACCTCGGCAGGCGTTCAGTAGGTCAGCACCTTGTAATCGTCCTGCATCACGCGCTCGATCAGGTAGGCGCCGCCGATGATGCCACTGCACTGCGGGATCAGGTCCGCTTCGGTCATCTCGAACAAATCCAGGTTCGGCGAGCAACAGAAGAACTTCACGCCCGCCTCGTGCGCATCGTCGATGAAATCGAGCACCGACTTCGGCGATCCGGGCTTGACGAACAGCTTCTCGGCCACGCCCTTCTTCATGAGCCGGCCGGCGGTCGCCGTGCAGATGACCTCGACCTCGAACTCCATGGCGGCCGCGACGGTCGCCTGGAAGATCGGCGCACCCAGTTCCTCGCCGTTGCGCGGATCGGTGTTGGCCATCACGATGATCAGTTTCGACGCCATCTGCAGCCGCCTCCTCGATAACCTTAAAGTCCGCGGGGCGCCCCCAAATTATTAGCCGAGGCTAATATATATCCGGAACGACCGCAAGGCTTGCATCGCGAGCAGTACGGATTGCGCCGGCCGGCGCCGCGAGCGAGCGCGGCGCGATGGGTTCGTTATTGCGTCGCCGCAGCGGCCTGCAGTTCGGCCATGAGGCCGGTGCATTGCACCAGTCCCGTCATGATCGGCACCAGGGCCTGTTCCATCGCGAGGCGCCCGGCGCGCAGCGCCTCGAGTCCGGCTGCCGGCTCGGCGGGCCCCTCGGCAAATTCCATGATCAGGTCCTCGATGATTGCGGACTTGATACCCGGGTGCCCCGAGAAACCGAAGCCGCGCTCCCCGAGCTGAAACAGAGCCGGCCGGGCGGCCTCATCGACCGCCAGCACGCGCGCTCCTGCCGGAAGGATCGGCTGGTCGCGCCCGTAGCGCACCAGCGGATATTGCTGCGGCAGAAAGCCGGCCAGCACATCGGCCGCCGTGCGCCGCGCGCTGGTGACTTCGAACTCCAGCGGGCTCGGCGCCGCCGCGCCGCCGCCCGCGATGGCCAGAATCAGCGCGCCGAGACCGATTCCGATCACCGGTCCCGCGGCCGCCAGCGCGCTCGCGGTCAGGGCAAGCTCCGCGTCCAGCGTCGGCAGCCGATGCGCTCCGGGTGTCGCCCCCCACGGGCCGCCGCCCAGCAGCACCAGTCCATCGGCGGTTTCGGCGGGCTCGGGCAGCCGTCCGCCAGCGGTAAACGGCCGGAAGTATCGAAACCGGATGCGACGCCCCTCGAGATGGTCCTCGATCAATCCGAGGTACTCGGACGAGGTGTGCTGAACGACGGCGAGCGTTTTCACGTTCTCGGGTACCGCGGCCGGATCTCAAGCGCCGGAGGTCGCCACCGGCGCCGCCAGGGCAGCGCGCAGCGATTGCAGAAAATCGGCCGCCGTCACGGACAGCGCTCCCGCGGCATGCGCGGCAAAGAACGCCGCCACCGTGGCCTCGAGCGCTTCGACCTCGGTGCCGCGCAGCTGGCTTTCCAGGTCGAACACCAGCCGCGGCGGCGCGACGAAGAAATCTCCGGTGATCAGCACCTGGCCGATGCGCCGCCCACCCGCGCCCTCGCGCCGCAGGTAGGACGTGATCGTGCCGCCGGCGCTCGTGTGCACGCCGACCTGGACCTGGCCGCCGCCGGGCGGACCGCCGATCTCGGCGACGAACTCATCGCGGCCGATCTGCGCCTCATACAGCTGCCGTGCGCGACTCTCCTCGGCGGCGCTCAGCCGATCGGTCCACGGCTCCAGCCCGAGACGCTCACGGAAACCGGACAGCAGCGCCTGTTGCACCTGCTCGATGGTGGGCGTGCCCGATCCGAGCAGCTCGCGCAGCGTCACCACTCGCTGCGCCGCCGAGTCGAGGCCGCGCTTGGCGATCTTGGCGCGCGGCACGCGCAGTGCCCCCAGCATCGCCGCGGGATCCAGATCGACCAGTACCGTGCCTTGATAGATCAGCGTATCGCCATCGTAGAAGCCTCCGGTACCGCTGATCTTGCGGCCCCCGACCTCGATGTCGTTGCGCGGCCGAAAGCGTGCATCGAT
The DNA here is from genome assembly GCA_027315105.1 of Gammaproteobacteria bacterium. Taxonomy (GTDB): domain Bacteria; phylum Pseudomonadota; class Gammaproteobacteria; order Steroidobacterales; family Steroidobacteraceae; genus FEN-1191. The sequence continues at coordinate 143,704 of DAHUYP010000076.1, read as the reverse complement.
CCCGAGCCGGCTCAAGCCCGCGGCCGCCGCCTCGCAGATCAGCCGCGCGACTTCGCCGAGCGGCGCGCCGCCCGGGGTGCCGCGGCCGAATACCAGCTCCCAGCCCAACTGGCCCGGATCCAGATAGATCGCACCGCCGCCCGTGATCCGGCGGCCGACCGCAATGCCGTGCTCGCGACAGTACTGCAGGTCCACCTCGGTGCTGAGCTCCTGGTGACGACCCACCAGTGCGACCGGCAGAAAATGGATGAAACGGATCGAGTCGGAAATCTCCCCTGCCTGATGCAATTCGAGCATCGCCTGGTCGAGCGCGATGTTGAACCGCCCTTCACGCAAGCCCGCGTCGACGACGCGGAACGGCGCGCTCATGACTCGGCTCGAACCGCCGGGATGCCGAGCTGTCGGCGGATCCGGCGCCGGTCGCGGCCGTTGGGCTGGAACGGAAAACTGGCGATGTCGCTCGGCGGAGAATCGCCGTAGGGACGATCGCAGGCGGACACGTCCTCGCGGAACTTGCCCGGGCAGCCGGAGGTGCGGAACGCGATGCCCGCATCGATGACCGCGTCGAGCTCGGCGCGCGGCAGGCCGAAATCGCTCACGCGGCCCTGCCCGTCGAAGCGCATCTGCTCGAGCCGCACTCCCGCGTAGTCCATCAGGTAGCGCGCGAGCTGCACGCGCCGCCACTGGTCACGCGGCGTGGGCGGCAGATGGTCCATCAGCGAGCCCTTCTCCGGGAAGAAGCAGAACATGTGGCTGTGGCCCCCGAGCTCGACCAGGCGCTGCACGAGCTGCAGGGCGTCGAATTCCGTCTCGCCCATGCCGACGATGATGTGAGCGCCGAACTTCTGCGGCCCGAAGATGTCACGCGCGGCCAGCAGAATCTCCCAGTATTTCTGCCACTTGTGCGGCGATTGCACACCCTTGCCGCGCGTGCGCTCGAAGATCGCCGGCGTCGCCGCATCCAGAGCCACCGTGAAGATGTCGGCGCCGAGATCCCTGAGCCTGACGACGTCGTCGCGGCTCATGGTGGTCGGGTTCGACAGGATCGACACCGGAATCGCGCCCGGGTCGATGCGGCGCGTCCAGGCGCGCAGCACCTGCACCGTATCGGCATCCGAGCGCGGGTGCGTGATCATCGAGATGCACATGCGATGAAACGGGCTCGCGGCACCATCGCGCGCGACGATGTCGAGGATCTGCCGCACCGGGACGGCCGGCCAGTCGACGCGTATGAAGTTCCGGTCGGCGTAATCGCGCTCCGCTTCGCGATGCCGCGCGAGACCGCAATAGGCACAGTTCGCGCGACAGCCTTCCGGATAGGTGAGCAGCAGGTTGAGGCAGCGCGTGCATTCGCAGCGGTGCATCCGGCCCGCCATGATCCCGAGCGTCATCGCCGCGGCCGTGGACAGCTGCACGTACTCCGGTGAGCGCATGTGCGGCGCCATGGTGTTGTTGTTGGGCAGGTAGAGTCCGGTCGGCCTCTGATCGGCCGACTTGACCCGCGCGCCGTTGCGGCGCTCGAGCGGCGTGGGCGCCGGCGCGCGCGGCTGCATCACCTCGAAGGCGTTGAAGTCGCGCTCCGCCGCGCCGCCCGCGCCCTGGGCGCCATCCCGTTGTTTCACACAGCTCATGCGACGACTCCTCCAAGGGTGATGGCGTCATCCGATGCATCCTCGCCGGCGCGCACGCGCTCGCCGCCCGGCCGGGCCCCGCCGAGCTTGATCGAGCAGCAGGCATGCTGCTGCTCGACTGGTCGGCCGATCGCGTGCGCCACCGCCACGGCACCGTCGGCCGGAAAGGCAATACCGTCGAGGCCGGCGAGCACCGCGTAGGTGTCGGTGACGCGCTTGTGCATCCCGGGCGGCCGGGCGCAGCCCAGCAGCACGCTGCGGCCCGCAAGCCGACTGCGTGCTGCGGCGAATACCCGCCCGACCTCGGCCGCGTCGGGCACGACGAAGGTGCCGGGCACGGCGTAGAACGGCATCACCACGACCAGCACCAGACTGCCGACCCGGTGGCGGCTCACGATCTCGAGCGCGGCGGCCTCGCCCAATATGCGCCCGTAGTGCAGGCCGATGACGATATGCGGCGTGACCTGCATGCCGGTCGCACAGAGCGCCGCCAGCGTCGACTCGAAGTCCGCCACCGGACGCTCGAGATGGTAGACCTCACGAATCGTGGCATCATCGCCGATCACGTCCATCATGGCCGTATCGACCCCCGCTGCCTCCATCGCCCGGGCGCCCGCGGCGTCCGTGAGCGCGGTATGGATCGCGATGCGCAGGCCGGGATGATCGCGCTTGAGACGCTCGATGGTCGGATAGAAGCGCTCGTAACGGATCTCGTTGCGCCGGTTGGAGCCGCCCGAGAGCAGAAAGCCCTGCAGGCCCTGCGATGCGATCAACCCGCGCACCTTGCGGTCGAGCATCTCGGGCGAGGTCGCCGACAGCATCGGTGCCAGGATCTTCGCCCGACAGTGATCGCAGTTCAGGCCGCAGGCGCCGCCGGTGATCGAGAATGCGGGGAAGCTGTTCTTCGAGCAGCCACGCAACTCGGTGCTGGCGTAGTCCTTGAAGGTCGGCGTCGAGAATCGGATCGGCGCCGCCGGCCGCGCGCGTCCGGCGCTCTCGAGCTGCGCGATCAGCTCCGCATCCAGGGGGGCATCCTCGAGTTCCTCGATGCTCCTGAGCGCCTCTAACCAGCTCATCGTGCATCCCCCAGCCCGACCTTCGCAGTGACTGCGGCAGCGGCATCAGCTGCCGCCAGCCTGCGGACCGCCTCGCGCACCGGCCCCGGCCTCGGCTGGTCCGCGAGCGTCGTCAGCCACGCCGGATCGATCATGTCTTCGTCCATCAGGTCGCACGATAATCCCTCCAGGATCCGCTGCGCCACCGGCGGCAGCGTCGCCGGAATCGCGCGCCCGCTGAGCTTCCCCCACAGTCCGGTCCAGCAGCGCGCCACGGTCCACGGGTTGTAGCCCCCGCCGCCGAGCACCACCGCGACCGGCGCGAGCTCGATCAGCGTCTGCACCGCGCTCCAGAGGGCGCCGTTGCTGAGCATGAGGCCGCAGAGCGGATCCGCCGCCAGTGCGTCGGTGCCGCAGGTGACCACCACCGCCTGCGGATCGAGCCGCTGCGCATAGGGCACGATGGCGTGCCCCATCAGGAACCGCAGTTCGGTGTCGTTGAACCCGCTCGGGACCGGAAAATTGCGCGACCGCCCGCCGCCGTGATCGTCCGCTGCACCGCTGAACGGCCAGCGGCCCGCCTCGTGGATGGAGATCGTGTGCATTCGCACATCGTCGTGCAACGCATCCTGAACCCCGTCGCCGTGATGCGCATCCAGATCCACGTAGAGAATGCGCGTCAAGCCGCGCTCGGCGAGCCCGTGCAATGCGAATACCGGATCGTTGAAGTAGCAGAAGCCGCTGGCCCGTCCCGGGCGACCATGATGCGTGCCGCCGGCCGGGTGGAAGCTCAGGTAGCCCTCGAGCGCCAGTTGCGCCGCCAGCAGCGAGCCGCCTACCGTCGTGGCCGCGCGCGCGAATACCCCCCGGAACAGCGGATTTTCACGCGTGCCGATCGCGAAACGCTCGCGCACCGCCACGCTGGCGCCGCCCGTCGCGTCCGCCTCCTGCAATGCCGCAATGTACTCGCGGCTGTGAAATCGGCCGAGCTGCTGCACCGTTGCCGGTTCGCTGCAGCGAAACTCTCCGGCCTCCAGCCACCCCAGCGCCGCACACAACTGCATGACCGTCGCGACGCGCGGAATGCCGAGCGGATGGTCGCCGCCGAAGCCCGGCACCCGACACAGCTTGCTGCCGATGAAAAGCGCTGAACGCATCCTTCGCATCCGCCTAGGCTGGTCCCTCGAGGCGGCGAGCCGCCATCCGCACGATCCGCAGCCACCGTTCGCCCGCGCCGACGGGCTGCGGCGGCTACGCATCCCCGTAGGGACTATACCTTATTACTATTTGCTAATTAATATAACTCTGATAAGTTCCGCATTATGGGGTAATCGGTCGAGGAACCTGGCCATGGCTGTTGCGACTGACACTGCGCGCCCTGCCTCGAAGAGCATGTCGATCATCGTGACCAAGGGCACGCTCGACTGGGCGTACCCGCCGTTCATACTTTCCACGACGGCGGCGGCCATGGGTCTGGACGTCACCATGTTCTTCACCTTCTACGGGTTGCCGCTGCTGCTCAGGAATCTCGATCTGCACCTCTCGCCGCTCGGCAACCCGGCGATGAAGATGCCGCTGGCCGGCATGCACATGGGCATGCCGAACCTGGCGTCGATGATTCCCGGCGTGGATGCCGCGGCAACCACGATGATGCGCAATATGATGAAGAAGAAAGGCATCGCATCGATCCAGGACCTGCGCGCGCTCGCGCTCGAATCGGGCGTGCGCATGATCGCCTGCCAGATGACGATGGACCTGTTCGAATACACCCTCAAGGACATGATCGAAGGGCCGGAGCTCGGCGGTGCGGCAACCTACATCGAGGTCGCCACGCAGTCCGACATCAATCTGTTCATATAACGATGAGGCGCCGGCAAGCCCGGCGAACACCGCATGGCCGATCAGACGTTGGATGCAAAGGGACTGAACTGCCCGCTGCCGATCCTGCGGGCCAAGAAGGCGCTGCAGACGCTCGCGCCGGGCGGCACGCTCGAGGTACTGGCGACTGATCCGGGCTCGGTGAAGGACTTCCAGGCCTTCTGCCGCACGACAGGCAACGAGTTGGTTGAATCGAGCACCGAGGGCAACGTCTACCGCTTCATCCTGCGCCGCGCCGGCTGACGACGACGGGGTCACAACGGCGCCCATTGGCGCACACGGGCCAAACCCAGGGGGGGTCATGAGGATCCAAATCGGCTTGACCGGGGTCATCGCGTCGGTACTGCTCGCGAGCATCGCGCAGGCAACCAACGGCTATTTCACCGACGGTGTCGGCACGAAGAACGAAGGCCTCGCGGGCGCCGGCAGCGCCGATCCCGAAGAAGTGATGATCATCGCCACCAATCCCGCCGGCCTGGCGTACGTGGGCCAGCGCGTCGAGGTGGGGCTCGGGCTGTTCAGCCCGGATCGCAGCTATACCAGCGGCCCGAGCCTCGCGAACGGCAACGGCGGCGCCTTCACGATCGGTCCGAACGCCATCACCAGCGGCGATAGATTGTTCCCGCTGCCCTACGTCGCGCTCAACCGGCAACTCGATGCGCAGAACAGCATCGGCGCGGCGTTCTATGCCCGCGGCGGCATGAACACGACCTGGCAGGGCGGCAGCGCGACCTTCGCCCCCGGACCGGGCGCACCGGTGACCACCTTCCCGGGAACCTACGGTGCCGGCACGGCGGGCGTCGACCTGATGCAGGCGTTCCTCAATCTGGCGTTCGCACACACGTGGGCGGACCGCCAATTCTCGGCCGGCGGTGCCGCGATCATCGCCGCCCAGCGCTTCTCGGCGCGCGGCCTGGGCAATTTCGCCCCGTACACCCAGACGTTCGCCGACAGCGGCGGCACCGCGATGCCGACGGCGCTATCGAACAACGGCGCCGACATGTCCTATGGCGCGGGCGCCTCGGTCGGCCTGGAGTGGCATCCCGATGCACGCTTCAGCGCCGCCGCCGCCTACACCTCCAAGATCTTCATGTCGAAGCTCACGAAATACGGCGACCTGTTCGCCGACGGTGGCGGTTTCGACATCCCGGCCAATGCCACCCTCGGCGTGACGTTCAAGCCGACGCAGCCGATCGCCATAAGTTTCGACGTGCAGGAGATTTGGTACGATGGGGTCGCGGCGGTCGGCAATCCGATCGGCAACCTGTTCGGCTGTCCGACCGCCGGCGCCGGGGGCACCGACCCGCAAAGCTGCCTCGGCGGCAGCCGCGGCGCAGGCTTCGGCTGGCGCGACATGACGGTCTACAAGCTCGGCCTGCGCTGGCAGCTCAACGACGACTGGACCGGACGCTTCGGCGTCAGCCACGGCACTCAGCCGATCCCGGGCTCGCAGGTGACGTTCAACATTCTCGCCCCCGGTGTCATCGAGAACCACATCGCGGTCGGATTCACGCGCCGCGACGGCGAACGTGGAGAATTCAGCATGGCGCTCACCTATGCGCCCAACCAGACCGTGCGCGGCATCAACACCTTCGACCCGACGCAGACGATCGAACTGCAGATGCATCAGTTCAATCTCGAGTTCGGCTACGCCTGGCTGCACTAGCCAGCGCGCCGTCGTCGCATGCAGCCCTACCCCCATACCTATACCGCGGCCGCGAGCGGTGGCCTGACAGGCGAAGTGCCGGTGACGTCGCCCGGTTTGCCGGAGATCTCGAGTGCGCCGGCGCCGCAGTTCGACGGCGACGGCCGGCACTGGTCGCCCGAAACGCTGCTGACCGCGGCGGTCGCCAACTGCTTCATCCTGACCTTCCGGGCGGTGAGCGCCGCGGCCCTGTTCGGTTGGCTCAAGCTCGAGTGCCGGGTCGAGGGCGTGGTCGATCGCGTCGAGCGCGTGCCTCAGTTCATCGGCCTGAAGACCTCGGCAACGCTGGCCGTGGCGCGAGGTGCCGACACCGCCAAGGCCCGGCAGTTGCTGAAGCGAGCCGATCAGATATGCCTGATCGCCAATTCGCTGCGCGGCGCACGTTCGCTCGAAGTCCAGGTCGTGGAGATCCCGGCGGGCGCCGTCAGCCCAGAAGGTGGGTCACCAGACGGTTGATCGCGTAGCCGCCCAGGACCAGAAAGGCGAACAGCACGGCGGCGAGCAACAAGGGCCGCGCCCCCGCCTGCCGGATCGCTCCCGCATGAGTACGCAGGCCCAGCGCCGCCATGGCGGCCGCCAGCAGCACCGTGTCGACGTCGATCAGAACCCCGACCAGCCGGCCCGGCAGCCAGTGCAATGAATTCACGGCGCTCGCGACGATGAACAGCACGGCAAACCAGGGGATGACGATCGGTGGCCGGCGTGCGCCGTGCCCATGTGCCGGCGCCTCGGCGGCCCGGTCACGCTGCAGCCCGGAGAGCAGCAGCAGGAATGGCGCCAGCATCATGATGCGCAGCATCTTCTCGATCACGGCCGCCGCCGCCGCCGGCTCGCTCACGCTCCTGCCGGCCGCGACCACCTGTGCCACCTCGTGGATGGTCGAGCCCGTGAAGACGCCGTAGGCGTGCTCCGACATGCCCAGATACGGGTAGAGCAGCGGGTAGGCGAACATGCCCAGGGTTCCGAACACCACCACCGTCGCCACCGCCACCGACACCTTGTGCGCCTGGCCGCGCACCACCGGCTCGGTCGCCATGACCGCCGCCGCGCCGCACAGCGCGCTGCCGGCGCCGATCAGCATCGAGGTCTGCCGGTCGAGCCGCAACACGCGCGTGCCCAACTGCACCGCGATCACGAACGTCAAGGCAACCATCAGGGCATCGATGATGACTCCGGTCCAGCCAACCGCCGCGATCTGCTGGAAGGTGATGCGCAGGCCGAACAGAATGATGCCCGCGCGCAGCAACGTGCTCTTGGAGAAATCCACACCGGCGGCGGTGCGCGTTGCGATCGCGGGAAAGAAGGTGTTGCCGGCCGCGATGCCGAACACGATCGCCAGCGTCAGCGCACTCAGTCCGAGGTGCTGCGCCCACGCAGTGCGCGCGGCGAGGATGCCGGCGGCGGCGATCGCCCCGGACAGCGCGATACCCAGCCACCAGGAGCGCGCCTGCGCCGGCTGGGAATCCGTGGCGGCGGCGCTTGCCGGCGCGTGTGACATGAATCGCACTCCTGGACTTGGTCTCGGCCGCAGCCACAGCGGCCGCGTTGGCGCCAGGATAAGGATCCGGGTAACATGAGGCGAATACATTTATTTCACAAGATCATGAATTCTGGTTATGCATATGAACCTGCATCTGCTGCGTATCTTCTGCACCGTCGCCGAGCAGCGCAGTTTCTCGCGTGCCGCCGGCTCGCTGTTCATCAGCCAGCCGGCGGTGTCGAAGGCGGTGCGCGAACTGGAGCATCAGCTCGATCTGCCGTTGATCGAGCGCGGCGGCGGCGGCCCCAGGGGTTCGGGCGGCGTACGGCTGACGGAGAGCGGACAGGCGCTGTTCGATCACGCGCGCGGAATCTTTGCGCTCGAGAGCGCCGCGGCCGAGGAGGTCCGGGCACGGGTCGGATTGAAGCGCGGCCGGCTGATCCTCGGCGCGAGCACCACGATCGCGGGTTACTGGCTGCCGCCATACGCGGCGGAATTCGCCCGCCAGCACCCGATCGTCGAGCTGCGGATCCGGGTCGGCAATACGCAGGCCGTGGGTCAGGCGCTCATCGGCTGCGAGGTCGATCTGGCGCTGGTGGAAGGCGCGGTCGATGATCCGCGCATCGTCGCCTCCCACTGGCGCGACGATGAGCTGCAGGTCATCGCGCACCCGCGCGCACCGATCGCGCGGCGCCGAAAACCGACGCCGGCCGAGCTCAACGCGCACGTCTGGCTGCTGCGCGAGCCCGGATCCGGCACCCGCGACGTCACCGACCGCATGATGCGTGCCCACGGGATCGAGCCCGAGCGCACGGTGGAATTCGGCAGCAACGAAGGCATCGCGCGCGCGGTCGCATCCGGACTGGGCATTGCGATGCTGCCGGCACGCGTCGGCCGTGAACTGACCAGGATCGGCGAGGTCAAGGCCCTGACCCTGCCGCCATCGGCCGCGCCGGCGCTGCGGCGGCCGCTGTACCTGCTGCAGCTCAAGCAGCGACCGCCTGCTCCGCTGGTGCGCGGGTTCTGCGAGTTGCTGGGACGGGTGCTCGAGACACGGTGACGGTGCGCGCCGCACGCGGCACGCGGCCGGTGGAACTGCGGCCGCCTCAGGCGCGGGCTCTCTGCAGACGATGGAACAACGCGGAGCCGAGCCAGAGACCGGCAAATGTCGCCACGATGCCGAGGCCGACCCGATAGCCGAACTGGCCCTGCAGCGGCGCCGGCAGGTGCAGCCGGGTGCGAAGGAATGCGGACGCTTCCATGCCGCCGATCGCCAGGGCGGTCACGACCGAGAAGAACGTAACCGCCAGGTTGTAATAGAGCTTGCGCGCGGGATCGACCGCGGCCCAGCCATAGGCGCCGGTCATCATTGCGCTATCGAGCGTGTCCACCAGCGACATGGCGGCCGTGAACAGTGCCGGAAAGATGAGAATGCTCCAGACCGACACTCCCTGGCTCGCCGCCGCGGCCGAGATGCCCAGAACCCCGATCTCGGTCGCGGTATCGAAGCCCAGGCCGAACAGGAAGCCGACCAGCAGCATGTGGCGCGGGCGGCTGACCATGCGCAGCAACGGCTGCAGCAGCCTGCCGGAGAACCCGGGCGCGGCTGCAGCATCTTGCCGAGCAGCGCCGGAGGGCGCGTGGCCCTGGCGATGGCGGCGGATGGCGCCGAGGATCTCCTTGAGCACCATCAGGTTCGCCACCGCGATGACGAGCAGGAACAGCATCGACACGCCGGCACCGAGCGTGGCGCCGATACGGCGCATGAACTCCATGCGGGGGGCGGCGGCAGTCGCGGCCAGGGCAATGCCCGGCGAAGCCAGCCACACGACCGCCGAATGCCCGAGAGAGAAGAACAGCCCGGTGGTGCTCGGGCGCTGCCCCGAGTGCATCAGCTTGCGGGTGACATTGTCGATGGCAGCGATGTGATCGGCATCGAGCGCGTGGCGCAGACCGAAACCGTAGGCAAGCAGAGCAGCGGCGAGCAGCAGCGGCCGGCCGTGGAAACAGGCCAGAACCAGCGCCCACGCGAGCAGGTTCACGGCGGCCAGGGCGAACAGCACCCGGGCCACTCCGGCTTGACCGCTCACGGCTGCTGCACCGCCCCCCGCCCGGTTCCCGGCTTTTGGTCCACCAGATGTTCGGCCACGATTTCCACCAGGCTTGCGAGCGTACCATCCCATTTCCAATGCGCCTTGCTCTCGTCCATCGTCAGGCGGCAGTTGGAGCACGACGATACCATCGTCCTGGCACCGGTGCGCTCGACCTGGTCGATCTTGATCTTGAACACCTTGTGCCGCAGTTCGGCGGCCCGCGCGATCGCTTGCACGCCGCCGCCGCCGCAGCACCAGTTCAGATTACCGGCCGGGGACATCTCGCGAAAATCCTCGGCGAAATCCTGCAGCACGTCGCGCGCCGCCTCGGTCGCACCACCGCGGCGCGCGATCTGGCAGGGGTCGTGATAGGTGATCGAGTCCGGCAGCGGCTCGAGCTTGAGCTTTCCCTCGCGCTTGAGCAGCGCCAGGTACTCGGAGATGTGCAGCACGGCGAACGGCAACGGCCGCCCGAGCAGGTTGGCTCCGGCCCAGCGCAGCGCGCCGAACGCATGGCCGCATTCGGGAATGACGACGGTCCGGGCACCGACGCTCTGCGCCGCGTCGACGATGCGTTCGACCATTAGCCTGGCGATCTCGCCTTTGCCCGACAGGTAGCCGAAATTCGTGGCCTCGTAGCCCTTCGTGCTGAGCGTCCAGTCGACGCCGGCATGATTGAGCACCTTGGCCATCGCCACCACGGAATCCGGGTACTTCATGGTCTCGATCGACGACACCGTGAGCAGCACCTCGGCCTTGTCCCGGTCGAGCGCAATCGGCACCTGGTGCTCGTCCTGCAGCCACTCGATCCGCTCGCGCAGCTTCTGCGCCGTCAGCCCCAGCGGACTGCCATGGTCGCGCGAGCTGTCGGCCGCGGCCAGCAGATCCGCGGGTCCCAGCCCCGCAGCCACGAAGGCCTGGCGCGCGGCGCCGACGATCGAGGCGATGTCGATTGCCATCGGGCAAACCGTGGTGCAGCGGCCGCACAGCGTGCAGGTATCGAACAGCAGTTCCTCCCATTCCGTCAGGTCGCGTTCGGTGATGCGCGGGGCGAGGCCCAGCCAGGCAAGCGGGAATCGCTGCCGTCGATACGCCTTGGCGATCGGGAACAGCTTGTAGGCCGGAGTATGCCGCGGATCGCCCGAGGCTTCGTGAAAGTGGCAGGCGTCGGCGCACAGTCCACAGTGCACACAGGCCTCCAGGTAGCTGACCAGATGCTCTTCCGTCTGGGCCAGGAACGTTCTGGTCGCGGCGCTGACGTCGACGCTGCCGGTCATGGTCTCACCTCTAGCGCACCTGCAACCGCATGAGCTCTTCGCCCGCGGGGTCGATCACGTGTACCGCGCAGGCGATGCACGGATCGAAACTGTGGATCGTGCGTTGAATCTCCAGCGGCTGCTTCGGATCGTAGAGCGTGTGCCGATCCATCAGTGCCGCCTCGTACGGGCCCGGCTGGCCGCGTACGTCGCGCGGACCCGCATTCCACGTCGACGGCACCACCGCCTGGTAATTGTCGATCTTTCCATCCTTGATCACGATCCAATGCGCGAGCGCGCCGCGCGGCGCCTCCATGAAGCCGACACCCCGGGCCGTCTTCGGCCAGGAGGACGGATCCCATTTGATCGGGTTGTGGACCGCCAGATCGCCGGCCTTGATGTTGGCCAGCAGATGATCGAACCAGGTCTGCATCTGATCGACGACGATCTTGCTCTCGAGCGTGCGGGCGGCGGTGCGTCCCATGGTGGAGAACATCGCCGACAGCGGCAGATCGAGCTTCGCCAGCGCCTCGCCGGCGAGGGCGCGTGTTGGCTCATGACCCTTGGCATACAGCATCAGTACGCGTGCCAGCGGCCCCACCTCCATCACGTTGCCCTTCCAGCGCGGCGCCTTCAGCCAGGAGTAGCTCTGCTCGACCTCGAGCTGTTCGTACGGCGGCCGCGGACCGGTATAGTGCAGATGGGTCTGACCGTCGTACGGATGCAGACCCTCGGTCTTGCCGCCCGAATAGTCGTACCAGGAATGCGACACGAACTCCTGCACCTGCGCCGGGTCGGTCAGATCGATCGCATGGATCCGGCTCAGATCGCGCCCCAGGATCGCGCCCGACGGGATCAGCCAGCTCGACGGATCGTCCATCCCCTTCTCGGGGAAGTCGCCATAGGTGAGGAAATTTCCGACGCCCTCGCCGCGCGCGAACCAGTCCTTGTAGAACGAGGCGATCGCCAGCGTGTCGGGCAGATAGACCTGGTCGACGAAGTCCCGCATCCGACCGATCACGCTCTTGATCTGCTCCAGGCCCGCCATGTTCAGTGCGGTGGCGGACGTGCCGCCCGTGCCGCTCATGTCGATGCTGATCGGCGATGGTGCGCCGCCGACCAGGAAGTTCGGGTGCGGATTCTTGCCCCCGAGGATCGTGTGGATCTGCACCACCTCACGCTGCCAGGCCAGGGCTTCGAGGTAATGGGCGACCGCCATCAGATTGGCCTCGGGCGGCAGCTTGAAGCCCGGATGCCCCCAGAAGCCGTTGGCGAAGATGCCGAGCTGACCCGATTCCACGAAGTTCTTCAGCTTCTTCTGCGTCTCGGCGAAGTAACCGGGGCTGGACTTGGCATAGCTCGATATCGATTGCGCGAGCGTCGAAGTGGCCGCGGGATCCGCCTTCAGCGAGGACACCACGTCGACCCAGTCCAGGGCATGCAGGTGATAGAAATGCATCACGTGATCGTGCACGGTCTGCGCCGCAATCATGAGATTGCGGATGAGCTGCGCATTGGGTGGAATCCTGTAGTCCAGCGCGTTTTCCACCGCGCGCACCGAGGCGATGCCGTGCACGAGCGTGCAAACGCCGCAGATACGTTGTGCGAACGCCCAGGCCTCGCGCGGGTCGCGGTCCTTCAGGATCAGCTCGATGCCGCGTACCATCGTACCGGAGCTGTAGGCGCCGGTGATCGCGCCATCGCCGCTGGTCTCGGCCTCGATGCGAAGATGACCCTCGATGCGGGTGATGGGGTCGACCACGACGCGCGCATTCATCGCCCGCTCCTGCCACAGCGCACTGCAATGCTCAAATCTGGGCCCCCCTGCGGTTATAGAAGATCCCGGTCTCGCTGCGCGTCAGAAACACCAGGAATGCGTGCATGAGCTTGCCGAACGGGAACCAGATCAGCAGCAGCGCGACGCTCAGGATGTGCATGGCCAGAAGTGTCTCGTAGCGCGCCCAGAGATGGCTCACGGCCAGCAGCCCGGTGACCACCGGCAGCATCGTCACGAGCCAGCTGAAGTAGTCGTTGAAGGTGGAGATCAGCCGGAGCACCGGGCTCGTCAGCCGCCGTACCACTGCAACCATCAGCGAGGCCAGCGTCACCACCGCCACCGCGGACACGACTTCGCTCGGCAGATTGGGCCATTGAATGCCCACCAGGCCGCGAACGAAGGCGATGTGCTGGGCCAGTCCGAACACCACGATCGCCAGGCCCAGATGGAATACATAGCCGTTGAGCGTCACGACCAGGGCACTGCGCACCAGCGGCTTGGGCGGCCACAGGTGACGGACGAAGCCCTTGACGGCGCCCACCAGCGCCGGTGGCGCCGTCGCCCGGGCCACCGATCGGTCGCGTGCCCAGGGCAGCAGCAGCAGCGCCAACAGCCGCCAGGCGACACCCGCTGCGAATACCGCGAGCGCGATCTGCAGCGCCGGTCCGCGCGCGAAGGCCAGCAGGCTCATGCTTGCGGCTCCTTCGCAGCCTGTTGCGCAGCCTGTTGCTTGCGGCGGCGCGCGAGCAGCGCACTGGTCACGCCGACCGCAACGCCCGCAGCCGCCGCGCCGCCGATGACCGCCGCGGGATTGGCGGTGGTGGCGGACAGCGGGCGGTAGAACCCGCCCTGGTCCCAGAAATTCGGCTCCGAGCAGCCGAGGCAGCCGTGTCCGGACTCGATCGGAAACGACACGCCGCCATTCCATTTGAGCGTCGCGCAGGCGTTGTGCGTGACCGGGCCCTTGCAGCCGAGTTCGAACAGGCACCAGCCCTTGCGCGCCCCCTCGTCATCGAAGCTCTTCGCGAACAGGCCCTTGTCGTAGAACGGCCGCCGATAGCATCGGTCATGGATGCTGTCGCCGAAGTAGGCCTTCGGCCGGTTGAGGTGGTCCAGGTCAGGCAGTCTGTTGAACGTGATCAGATAGGCGATGGTACCGGCCATGGCCTCGGCGATCGGCGGACAGCCGGAGATATTGATCAGCGGCTTGCCGCCGATGACGTCGGAGACCGGCACCGCTCCGGTCGGATTGGGTCTGGCATGCGGGACGCCGCCGAACGCCGCGCAGGTACCGACGCAGATCAGCGCCAGCGCGTCCTGCGCGGTCTCCTGCAGCATCTGCAGGTTGGTCTTGCCGGCACTGGCGGCATAGACACCACCGTCCCTGGTCGATACCGAGCCATCGACGACCACCACGTATTTGCCCTTGTTGTCGTGCATCGCCGCCAGCCGCGCTTGTTCGGCGGCCGCGCCGGACACCGCCTGCAAGGTCTCGTGATAGTCGAGCGAGATCAGATTGAAGATCATGTCCTCGATCGTCGGGCTGAAGGAGCGCGTCAGCGATTCGGTGCAGCCGGTGCACTCCTGCAGCGACAGCCAGATGACCGATTGGCGCCGGGCCTTCGCCAGCGCCTCGGCCATGACGCTCGAGGCCATCGGCGGCAACGCCATCGTGCTGGCCAGATAGGTCGCGTATTTCAGCAGCGCGCGCCGCGATATGCCGCGCGCGAGCAGCAGCTCGCCGATGGTTTCTCGCTCACCCATGTATGCCGGGCTCCATGTCGGTTACGGATGCATCGCCGCCGAGATCGCAGCGCGCTCGCGCGGCCGCGGCTGCGATATCGGCCGCGTGCGCCACGAGGATCTCCGGCACGGCTGCAATCTCGATGCGTTCGGCGGCGATCCTGCCGCCGGCGCCGTAATGTCGAACCCACCAGACACCGCTATAGCGGGTTTCCCAGAGCTCGCTCGCCCCGGCGAGCGTCAGTCTGGCCGCGACCTCGCCGCGACCGAGCCTGTGCTCCAGCTCGTCGAGATCCGTGCTCGTCATCGGCAGGCTGCGCAAATCGATCGCGGCGCTCTCGCCCGTCCTGGCGAGGTCTGCCAGGCGCCCGGCAATCTCCTGCAGCACGCCGCCTGCCAGACCGGTAGGTATCGCCGCCATGTCATTGCTCCGCGCGCGCATGCTGCCAGTCCTCGAGCAATGAGATGATCGCCTGACAGGCGGCGGGAATCGCGGCCAGGACCGGTTGCGTCGGTGCCAGCCCCCAATCGGTCGAGCCGGGCTGGATCGCCACCAGTGCTCGCCGCTGCGGTGCGCAGCCCGTCAACGTGGCCGCCATGATCAGATCGGCGAGCGCCACCTCATGGGCCGTGCGCTTCTTGCCGCCCAGCTGCACATCCATGTCCGCTCCGGCAAACGTGCGCACGGTTCCCGGGGCACTGCCGAGCTGCATCGCGTCGATTGCGATCAGCGCGCCGCAGCCGTCGAGTTCCGGCAACAGCGCCAGACCCACGGTGCCGCCATCGCGAATGGTGACCGGATGTCCGATCGCCCCGGCCCGCTCGAGTGCCTCCAGCGCGCGCACCACATGCACACCGACCCCATCGTCGCTGAGCAGGACATTGCCGATTCCCATGAGCAGGGTACGGGTCGCCGCGGCTTCGATCGACATCCCAACGCTCCGCGCCAGCCGTGCCGATGGCTTCCTCGGGCGACACCGAACACACCGGCATCGATCGGTGTCGATCAGATCATGACTCGCCCATTGTAGCTTTGCGGCCGATGCTCGCCATCCGTAGATGCGCGTATACGAACGCCGGCGCAACCGGGTTAGACATGCGTCCTGATATCACGCCGCCGGAGCAGCCTCATGTGTCTGGGTATACCCATGCGGGTCGTCGAGCGCGACGGGTTCGTGGCGCGCTGTGATGCGAAGGGCATCCAGCGCTCCGTCAGCCTGTTCCTGTTGCAGCACGAACCGATCGAGCCGGGCGATCACGTCATGGTCCACGTCGGCTATGCCATACAGAAGATATCCGAGGCCGAGGCACTGAGCGCATGGGAGCTCTACGACCGGATGCTGGCCGCCGACGACCGGCTGCGCAGCGATGCATGAGCTCGCCGTGTGCCAGAGTCTGTTGCGCGCAGTCGAGCGCGCCGCGCTGTCTCATGGCGCCACCGCGGTGAGCGCGATCACGGTGGCGATCGGCCCGTTGTCCGGGGTCGAGGCGCCTCTGCTGGAGCGCGCGTTCACGGTGGCGCGAAGCGGTACGCTCGCCGCGCGAGCGGCGCTCGAGATCCAGGCGGCGCCGATCGTCGTCTGGTGCAGCAGCTGTGGGGTCCAGACCCCGGCGGCCGCGAATGCATTGCTGTGCGGCCGCTGCGGCACCTGGCAGGTGGATCTGAGGTCCGGAGACGAGCTGCTGTTGATGCGCGTGGAGCTCGCTGCCGATGCGGATCCGGCGGCCGCCGCCTGCTGACGAGCACCGTTCGAGGAGACGACGATGTGCGAGCACTGTGGATGCGCGGCGACAGCGGAGATCGTCCGCCTCACCGATCACACCAGTACGATCTCGGCAACGGCCGCCAGCGATCGATCGATCGAGATCGTCACCGCCATCCTGGACGAGAACGATCATCAGGCGGCGCACAATCGCGCGCATCTGCGCGATCACGGGATTCTCGCCGTCAATCTGATGTCATCGCCCGGATCAGGCAAGACCAGCCTGCTGGAAGCCACCATCGATGCCGCCGCCGGCCGCTTTCGCATCGCGGTCATCGAGGGCGATCTGGAGACCGAGAATGACGCCCGCCGCATCCGCGCCAAAGGCGTGCCCGCGATCCAGATCACGACCGGCCAGACCTGCCACCTCGATGCCCGCATGGTGCATGACGCTCTGCATGCGCTCGAGCTCGAGACGATCGATCTGCTGCTGATCGAGAATGTCGGCAACCTCGTGTGCCCGGCCAGCTTCGATCTCGGCCAGCATGCCAACGTCACGCTGCTTTCGGTGACCGAAGGCGATGACAAACCGGCGAAGTATCCGACCATGTTCCGGGCAGCCGATCTGGTACTGCTCTCCAAGATCGATCTGCTCGACGTGCTGGACGATTTCTCGACGCAGAGAGCCGAGGCGCACGTGCGTGCGCTGGCCAACGCCGCCGAGGTGATGCCCATCTCCGCGCGCCGCCCGCAGACCCTGGGCCCCTGGATCGACTGGCTCGAGCGCGAGCTGGCCGCGAGCCGCACCGGCGCCGCGCCGCCGCGCCGCCGTGCCGGCGCACGCCGCCAGGCGAGCGGATGAGCGCGATGGCTGATGCGCCGGCGCTGGCGAAGCAATGGCTCGAGCGCATCCATGCGCTGCGGCTCGACCGGCGCATCCGCGTGATGAACGTCTGCGGAGGCCATGAGCGCTCGATCGCCCTGGCGGGCCTGCGCGCGGCGCTGCCGCGTCAGATCGAACTCATTCCGGGCCCCGGCTGCCCCGTCTGCGTCTGCCCGGAAGAGGACATCCACGCCGCCATCGAGCTGGCCTTGCGCAGCAATGTCACCGTGGTAGCGTTCGGCGACATGCTGCGGGTGCCCGCGAATGTGCCGAAGCGTGCTCCGCGCTCGCTGCAGCAGGCCCACGCAGCCGGCGGCGACGTGCGGCCAATCGCCTCACCGAGTGAGGCGGCGAAGATCGCCCGTGCTCGTCCCGATCGCGAGGTGGTGTTCTTCGCCGCCGGCTTCGAGACCACCACGGCACCGGTGGCCGCGCTGCTGGCCGAGGGCCTGCCGCCCAATCTGTCGCTGCTGCTGTCGGGCCGGCTAACCTGGCCGGCGATCGCGATGCTGCTCGCCAGCCAGGCCGCGGGCTTCGATGCGCTGATCGCGCCGGGCCACGTGGCCACGATCATGGGCCCGGAACAGTGGCGCTTCGTGCCGGAGGACTACGGCATTCCCTGCGCAGTCGCGGGCTTCGAGGCCGACAGCCTGCTGGCCGCGCTCTACTCGGTGCTGCGGCAGCACATCGAAGGCCATGCGTTCCTGGACAATTGCTACGGCCAGGTTGCCAAGCCGGGCGGCAATCCGACCGCGCGCCGCCTGCTGCACGAAACGCTCGATGTAGTCGACGCCAAGTGGCGCGGCATCGGCACCATCGCGCGTTCGGGCTTCGCGCTGAAGCCCGAGCTCCAGGCCGTCGATGCGCTGCGCCGTTTCGACCTGGAAACCGACGGCAGCCGCAGGCGGTCCGGGGAAATGCCGCCGGGATGCGACTGCGCGCGCGTGGTGCTGGGCAGGATCTATCCCAATCAATGCGTGCTCTACGGCAAAGCCTGCACGCCACGCAACCCCATCGGGCCCTGCATGGTGTCGGATGAAGGGGCTTGCCGCATCTGGTGGTCATCGGGGATCGGGAAGGCGGCCGATGAACGGGCAGCAGCTCGCTATTGAGGCCTCGGGCGCGCGGCGCCTGGTGGTCAGCGGACAGGTCCAGGGCGTCGGCTACCGGCCGTTCGTGCATCGCATGGCGAACGCGCTTCGGCTGCGCGGCTGGGTGCGCAACGGCGCCGGACAGGTGATCATCCATATCGAAGGCCCGCTGGAACGGATCAGTCGGTTCGAGGCGGCGCTGATCCGCGAGGCGCCGCCGCTGGCACGACCGCATCTGCAATCCTCGTCCGACGCGATCATCGAAGGCGCGGCCGAATTCCGCATTCTCGCCAGCGAGGCCGGCGCCGGCACGGACGTACATCTGCCGCCGGACCGCTTCTGCTGCGACGACTGCATCGCCGAGCTACAGAATCAGTCGCAGCGCCGCTTCCGCTACGCGTTCACGAATTGCACCCAATGCGGACCTCGCTACACCCTCATCGAGTCGCTGCCCTATGACCGGCCGAACACCTCCATGTCCGGCTTCAATCTCTGCGCCCGATGCCGGGCCGAATACGAGAATCCGCTCGACCGCCGTTTTCATGCGCAGCCGCTCGGCTGCCCCGATTGCGGCCCGCAACTCGCCTTCCATCGCGACGGCCAACGGCCGTGCAGCGGCGAGGCGGCGCTGGCCGCGGCGATTGCCTGCCTGCGCGCGGGCGGCATCGTCGCGGTCAAGGGCGTCGGTGGCTACCATCTGATGTGCGATCCGGCGAACGATGCGGCGGTCGTGCGCCTGCGCGTACGCAAGCACCGACCGCATAAGCCGCTGGCGATCATGTTTCCGCAAACGGGCGCCGACGGCCTCGACGCGGTCCGGACCTGGGTGTGCCTCGACGACGCCGAATCCGCGGCCTGCGCCGATGCGGCGCGCCCGATCGTGCTGGCGCGCCGGCGCGCGGGCGCCGGAGGCAGCCCCGCGCTGGCGCCCGGTCTGGCGGAACTGGGCGTGCTGCTGCCCTACAGCCCGTTGCATCACCTGCTGCTGGCGCAATTCGGCGGCCCGCTGGTCGCGACGTCCGGCAACATCAGCGGCGAGCCGGTCATCACGGACAATGCCGAAGCCGAGAAGCGGCTGCGGCCCGTGGCGGATGCGTTCCTGCATCATGACCGGCCCATCGTGCGGCCGGCCGACGATTCCGTGTGGCGCGTGATCGGCGGCAGGGCGCGCCCGATGCGCATCGGCCGCGGCGTCGCTCCGTTGCAGCTCGAGCTGCGCGCGCAGCTGCCGCAGCCGACGCTGGCCGTGGGCGGGCACATGAAGGCGGCGATCGCCCTCGGCTGGGGCCGTCGTGCGGTGATCTCGCCGCATATCGGCGAGCTGGACAGTCCGCGCAGCCTCCGGGTCTTCCGACAGATGATCGGCGATCTGCAATCGCTGTACCGCGTGCGGGCCGAGCGCATCGTCTGCGATGCGCATCCGCGCTACGAGAGCGTGCGTTGGGCCCTGGCGCAGGAACTGCCCGTGATGCGCGTTCAGCATCACGCCGCCCATGCCTCCGCCCTGGCCGCCGAACACCCCGATGTCGGGCGCTGGCTGGTATTCGCCTGGGACGGCATCGGCCTGGGCAGCGATGGTGATCTGTGGGGCGGCGAGGCGCTCGCCGGCTCGCCAGGCGCCTGGCGGCGCCTGGCCAGCATGCGTCCATTCCGGGTGACCGGCGCGGAGCGCGTCGCGCGCGAACCCTGGCGCTCGGCGGCCGCATTGATGTGGGAGACGGAGCGCGCCTGGGTTCCGGCCGTCGCGGATGCGGCGCTGGCGGCACAAGCCTGGCGCAAGCGCATCCACACCGCGCGCACCTCTTCCGTCGGCCGCCTGTTCGATGCCGCGGCATCACTGGTCATGGGCATCGATATCGCCAGCTTCGAGGGTCAGGGACCGATGATGCTGGAGAGCATCGCAGCGGCCACCGGCGAGTCGGTCGCATTGCCGCTCTCGCGCGACGGCCAGGGCATCTGGCGTACGGACTGGGCACCGCTGCTGCCGCTGCTGATCGATCGCAAGTTGCCCGCGAGCGTGCGCGCGGGCATCTTTCACGAGAGTCTGGCCCGCGCCCTGGTCGGGCAGGCGATGACGCTGGCGCGGACCTGCCGATTCGACGCCGTCGGACTCACGGGCGGCGTGTTCCAGAACCGCTTGCTGGCAGAACGGGCGATGGCGCTGCTGGCCGCACGCGGCCTGCGCGCGCTGCTGCCCGAGACCGTTCCGGCGAACGATGCCGGATTGGCCTTCGGCCAGTTGATCGAAGCGCTCCACGGCTGGCGAGCCGCGCCGTCCCGTCAGCACGAGAGTGCGCCATGATCGAAGACCGGCACGTGACACTCGCTCACGGCAACGGCGGCCGCCACATGCGCGAGCTGATCGACGAGATATTCGCGCACCACCTGGCCAATCCGTCGCTGGACGTCAGGCTCGATGCGGCACCGTTGCAGCTCGCACCCGGCATGGTGCCTTTCATCACCACCGACGCCTTCACGGTGCAGCCGCTCGAATTTCCAGGCGGCGACATCGGTTCACTGTGCGTGAACGGCACCGTCAACGATTTGGCCGTCAGCGGGGCCGAGCCCCGGTTCCTGACCGTCAATGCGATCATCGAGGAAGGACTGGAAGTCGCATGCCTCGACCGCATCGTGACGAGCCTCGCGCGCGCCGCGCGCGCCGCCGGCGTGTGCGTCGTCGCGGGCGACACCAAGGTCGTCCCCCGCGGCCAGGGCGGTGGTCTCTATCTTGCCACCACGGGTGTCGGCCTGCGCGCACCCGGCCGCCAGCTCGGCCTGGACCGCATATGCGCCGGCGACGTGCTGCTGGTCAGCGGACCGATCGGCGATCACGGCATTGCGGTGATGCTGGCCCGCGAGGAATTCGAGCTCAGCGGCCCGGTGCAATCGGATTGCGCGGCCGTCACGCCGCTGACCGCCCCGCTGGCCGCCATGGCGGGGCTGCGCTTCATGCGCGACCCGACACGCGGCGGCCTGGCCACGGTGGCGCACGAAATCGCCGCCGCCACGCGCCTGACGGTCCGGCTCGTCGAGGCCGACGTCCCGGTGCACGATGCCGTTCGATCATGCTGCCGGATGCTCGGCTACGACCCCTATTACCTCGCCTGCGAAGGACGCGTGGTCGCCGTCGCGGCTGCGGACGCCGCGCGCGAACTGCTCTCGATCTGGCGCGCGATCCCCGGGGGCGAGCAGGCCAGCGCGATCGGCACGGTCGGCGACGGTCCCGGCCGGGTGATCCTGCAGACGCAGATTGGCGGCGAGCGCTTCCTCGAGGAGCTCGAGGACGATCCGCTGCCGAGGATTTGCTGAGACTGCAGGCGATGCCGGGGCGACCGGGACGCGCCCATGCCGCGTCAGGCGACGCGGCACCGGGCGACGTTCGCCCAGGATACGCCGTTGATCACCCGCGCGAAGCCGCGCTGGCGCAGGATCCTCGCCGCGATGGCGCTCCTGGCCCCGGAGGCGCAGCAGACGATGAGCCAGCGGCTCGGGTCCGCGGGCAGCGGCGCGCGCTCGATTTCGCCCAGCGGTATGTTGAGACTGTGCTCGACATGCCCGCGGCAGAACTCCGCGGCCGAGCGTACGTCGATCACGGTCGCGCCCTGCGCCAGCAGCGGGGCGACCGTGCTGCGGATGCGCCGAGCGTGGATCCACCGCCAGGCGGCATAGAGGCCGATGCCGACCAGCGGCACCAGAAATTGATTCATCCGAATCGTCCTCGCGGCCGCGGGCACCCGCCCGCACGGACCTCGGCAATTATGGCAACGCCGTTTTGCGGCACTTCCACAGGCTTCGCGTGCATCCGGGCTTTCGGTCAGCCGCCCGACGCCGGCGCCCGCCAGTTCTCGAACGGCGAGATGAATATCGACGCTATGCGCCATCCGGACTGTGTCTGCGTGAAGACGCCGCCCCACCTGATCGGGATCGTGGATGCACTCTTGCCCGGGTCGCCCCGCGTGACCAGCAGGGGCGCAATCAGCACCGCGACGCCTGGTGATACGCTGGCGATGCGCGGTTCCTCCATTTGCGGATCCATCTTCCAGGTACCATTCCACGCCTGCTCGAACGCCTCCATGGCCTCCTTGTATCCCCATATCGAATTGCCATCGTATCGGGCCCACACGAAATCGCTTGAATGCAGCAGCGTCTCCGAGACGCCTGCGCGATCGTGCGCGTTCTGGCCGGCGATGAAGCGTCGGTACACAGCCATCACGTCCATCTGGGCGGGCCCGCCGGCTGGGACGGCGGCAGCGCCGGCTGGGACGGCGGCAGCGCCGGCCGGGACCGCCGCAGCGGCGGTAGCAGGGACGGCGGCGGTGCTGGCCGGGACCACCGCAGCGGCGGTAGCCGGGACGGCGGCGGCGGCCGGCGCCGGGGCTTGCGCCGGCGAAGCCGCAATGACCTTCTTGCTGAGGCTGTCGCTCAGCACGTATCCGGTGGTGACCAGGGTTCCTGCGCGCGCCGCGTCGGCACAGCTGAACGGAGAGACGGCCGCTCCCTTGATGCCAGTCATCTTGTCGGCCCGCACCACGAGCTGGCCTGCAACGGCATTTGCCTCGCTCTTGCCCGTCTTGGCATTGACCATGCAATAGTAGCGATGCACGTCCGGTGGTGAGCCGACGTCAAAATGTCCACGCACCACTTCCTGATCGAAGTCCTCCGAAAAGCCCTGCCTCAGCGCCGCGAGAAAGTCTCGCCTGGGAAGGGAGTCCTGGGCATCGCTCGTCGGGGAAGCGGTCGAAGCGTCGGTCACGGCGGCGGGCGGCGGCTCGGCCAGGACCCCGCGGTGCCCGCCGCAGAACAATGCCAGCCCCACTGCAAGACCTTGCAAATAGCCCGGAATGCGCAACGAAGTGTTCATACGTCCCCCAATGCTGTTGTAGTTCCCGTCCGCCGCGATTCCAGCGACCAACCCACTGCTCGGCCGCAGACGTCGATCGAGCACGCCGGCGCGATCCGCATCGCGCACCTCACTCCAGGGGAGATCGGCCGCTTGGGCCGCGCTCAGCTGTTCCGAGCGGCCGCGCCCGGGCCGAGCGTGCGGGCGCGCAAGGCCATCGCGACCAGCGCCGCGCCGCCGACGACCATGTTGATGCCCACCAGCAAGCCGATCGCCCAAGCGGCCGTGCCCGGAAGACCGAGAAATATGATGCCCGCCAGCACCAGATCGATCGCGCCGCTGACCAGCATCCAGCCCCATCGGCTCGAGAGCTCGCGCTTGTGCTCGAGCGCGTAGAGGATCGATGTCACGCCCTCGATCACGAAGAACACGGTCAGGATCAGGGTGAGCGACAGGACGCCGCTGAGCGGCCAGCGCAGCAGCACGACACCGGCCACGATCGCCAGCGTGGCCGAGAGCAGCGACCACCAGAATCCGGGCGCACGCTGCATTCGAAAAGTGGTGATCAAGCCGACGATTCCGCTGATCAGCAGCAGCCAGCCGATGATGATCTCGACTGCAACCGTGGCGATCGGCGGCAGCACGATGGCCGCCACGCCCAAGCCGATCAGAATGATGCCCTCGATGAGAAACAGCCGCCAATGAGCATGCAGCTTCGTCGCCACCGCGCCCTGAGTTCGCTCAAGATCTGATTTGTTCGTTGACACGGCAATTTCCATCGGCTGCGATCCTGCAAGGATAGGCTCGGGCGTGCAGTGATTGCAAAGGATGCCGTCTGCGACCGGATCAATGTTCGAGCGGGCGCTGCCATGCAGACTGAGCGACACCGCGGGCGCAGATCTGGCACGTGTCGGAATCGAGCGCCGGTCAGGCGCCATTTGCAATACCGGTCGCCCCGTCCCGGAATTGCGCAGGACACGCACGTCAAACGCGAGTACGATTCCGCGATGCCAATCGCGCCCGCAGCAGGACTACCGCAGCGCTGCGGGATGCGTGAGCGACGCATCGCGCTTCTGTCCGGCGCGATCGGCGGCGCCGACTATCCACCACGGATCCTGGCGCGCACCACCGGGTTGGCTGTCAAATTCTGAGATTCAGCTGCCATCCGAGGCGACGACCTCTGGGCATGACGACCTCTGGGCATCGATGGTTCGGGCGAAGGTAACGGCCCATGACAACGCAAGACGTCTTCGCCGTGCTCTCGGGTATCATGGTCGGCTTCTCTCTCGGGCTGATCGGCGGCGGCGGCTCGATCCTGGCCGTGCCGCTGCTGCTCTACCTGGTCGGCGTGAAGGATCCCCACGTCGCCATCGGCACCACGGCGCTGGCGGTGGCGGTGACGGCCTTCATCAACCTGGTTCCGCACGCGCGCGCCGGCCACGTCCGCTGGGGCGCTGCTCTGACGTTCGCTCTGGTCGGCATCGCCGGCGCCGCGCTCGGCTCGAGTCTGGGCAAGGGTATCGAGGGCCGGAAGCTACTGGTGCTGTTCGGCCTGCTGATGATCGTCGTTGCCGTGCTCATGCAGCGCGGCGGCCAGCCGGTTCCGGTCCATCGATCGCCGGTCTCACGCGCCGCAATGGCCAAGGTCACGGCGGCCGGACTCGCGGTCGGCCTGCTGTCGGGATTCTTCGGCATCGGCGGCGGCTTCCTGATCGTACCCGGCCTCGTCTTCGCCACCGGTATGTCGATCATCGAGGCGATCGGCTCGTCACTGGTCGCGGTCGGCACATTCGGCCTCACCACGGCATTCAACTATGCGCTGTCCGGGTTCGTCGCCTGGATGATTGCCGCCGAGTACATTGCCGGCGGCGTCGCCGGGGGCTGGCTGGGAGCGCGGCTGGCCATGCGGCTGTCGCGCGAACGCATGCTGCTGCATCGTGTTTTCGGCGTCGTGTTGCTGTGCGTGGCCCTGTACATGCTGGTACGCAGCCTGGCGCAAGTCTGATTGCGCCCTGGAGATGTGCTCATGGCGATTACGCTGCGGCCGGCAGTTCGTGTGATCCTGAAGGCCGGTCTTACCGCCGGCACGATCGATATCGGTGCCGCGTGTCTGATCAACTGGCTCAGCCCGCCTGCGATCCTGAAGGCCATCGCCAGCGGTGTACTGGGCCAGGCGTCGTTCCGGATGGGTCTGCCAGCGGCAATCCTCGGTCTTGCCCTGCAATGGGGAATGTCCTGCCTGATCGCGGCCATCTACGTGGTTGGCGCCGGTCAATGCAAGCTGCAGCGGCGCTGGTGGATAGCCGCGGGCCTCGCCTACGGTCTGGTGATCTTCGTGGTCATGAACTACGTGGTGATGCCGTTATCGGCCGTTGGACACCGGCCGACATTCAGCGCCGCGAGGTTGGCTGGCAACCTGCTTGCGATGTCTCTCTTCGGGCTCATCATCGCGTACTTCGACAGCCGCGGAGCCAAGGATCGATTGGCACGCCCGAACTGAGACGCGCACGCCGCCGCCGCCGATCGCGCCTGCCGGTCATCGCGCAGCCTGCCCGGGAGCGACGGCACGCGGCTAGGCCGCACTGCGGCTCGACGCGGCAGCGTCGTCATCGGCCGGATCGCCCGACCCCTGTTTGACTTTCGGCGCAGCGGCGAGCATCGGCCGCAGGTGCGCTTCGGTGCACGGTGTCCCAAACAGGTAACCCTGCATGTAATCACAGCCGAGTGAGCGCAGCAGGTCCCGTTGCGGCTCGGTTTCGACCCCCTCCGCGACCACCGCCTTTTCGAGGCCGTGCGCCATCCGAATGATGGTGCGCACCAGCTGCGATGCGACCTTGCTGTCCGGCAGTTCGACCACGAACGATCGATCGATCTTCACGACATCGAAGGGATAGCGATGCAGATGACTCAACGATGAATGACCGGTGCCGAAATCATCCATCGCCAGGCGAACTCCCAGCTGCGACACGCGCGCGAGCGCCGTTTCCATGTCCGTGTCGCCGGCCACCGCGCTCTCGGTGATCTCGATCTGGATGCGCGCCGGCGACACGCCGTGCAGCAGCATCACCTTGTGCAGATCGTCGACGAACTCGCTCGACCGCAGCTGTCGCGGCGCGACGTTGATCGAGACGTAGTCCGGCGCGATCCCGAGCGCGCTCCAGCGGGCGTAGTCCGCGCAGGCCTGCTTGAGAACCCAATCGCCGATGGACAATATGAGATTGCTCTGCTCGGCGATCGGGATGAACTCCGCCGGACCCACCGACGGGCCGGAGCGCCGTACCCAGCGCAGCAGGGCTTCGACCCCCGTGAGCCGATCGTCCCGCACGATCGGCTGGTAGTACAACGCCAGTTCGCCTCTCTCGATCGCCCTTTGCAAACCGATCTCGAGCGAGATGCGCGTGTTCATCGTCTCGTGCATTGCCGGAGAGAAGAAGGCGACCTGGTCGCCGCCGCGCTCCTTGGCCTGATACATCGCGATGTCGGCGTTACGCAGCAACAGCTCGACGCTATCGCCATCCGCGGGCACCAGCGCAACGCCGACGCTGCCCGAGACCCATCGTTCCACGCCCGCAACCACCACCACCGGCTCGAGCGCCACCAGAATGTGCTTGGCCACCGCCGCGGCATCCGCAGCCTGCGTGCCGTCGGCGAGCAGGATCGCGAATTCATCACCCCCGAGTCGCGCCACCGTGTCGCCCGCACGCGCACTCGCCTTGAGCCGCGCGGCGATCTCCACCAGCAGCGCATCGCCCGCC
Source organism: Gammaproteobacteria bacterium (assembly GCA_027315105.1). Classification (GTDB taxonomy): domain Bacteria; phylum Pseudomonadota; class Gammaproteobacteria; order Steroidobacterales; family Steroidobacteraceae; genus FEN-1191. Next base: position 116,814 of record DAHUYP010000076.1, on the reverse strand, counting down.
TCGTGGCCGGCACTGTCGTTGACCTTCTTGAAGCCGTCGAGATCGACATACAGCAGGGCCGAGCTGCGACCGCTCTCGCCTCCTCCGGACAGCCTGGCCTGCAGCGTCTGCCGAAAGAATTCGCGGTTGGCGAGTCCCGTCAGGCCGTCGAAATGCGCGCGGCGAAGCAGCTCGTGCTCGTAGGATAGATTCGCCAGCGCGACCGTGAGCCGGTCGGCGAAGCCGCGAACGGTCGCGTCGCTGGCCGGTGGCGCTTCTTCGGGCGAGCTCCAGGCCAGGCAGAGGAAGCCCGCGATCTGCCCGCCATGCCGCAACGGCCAGATCTGCGAGCGCGCGCCGCTCGAACTGGCGGCCGCGGGAGGCACGCCGAACAGCGCACTCACCGCGCCGTCGTCCGGCGGCCCGTCGCGCTCGCCGGGGGCCGCCGCCAGCAGCGCCTGCTCGATCGGCACGCGGCGCACCGCCTGGGCGGCCGGCTCGCCCGGGCAGTGCTCATGGACGTCCGCATAACGGCTGGCGTCCTGATCGATCAGCAGTACCGAGACGCGCACACACTTCAGCACTCGAGCGATGCACGGCAGCAGAGCATCCAGCACCTTTTCCAGACTCTGGGTCTGCAGCAGCAGGCGATCGACCTGCGCCACCGCCTCGAGCGTCGTCACCTGCTCCCTCAGGCTGCTCGCCATGCGATTGAAGTCGGCTCCGAGAGCGGACAGCTCGTCGTCGGTACGGATGTCCACCAGGACGTCGAAATTGCGCGCACCGAGCTGCCGGGTCGCGGCGGTCAGGGTCTGCAGCGGCCCGAGATAGCGCCGCAGGTGCGCCACGGCCAGCCAAAGCGCGAACGCCATGGCGCCGACGAGCGACAAGGGAATGGTGAGCCGCAAGCCGCCGAGTGCGGCCGCCGCATCGTCAGTCGGCTCGCCGATCAGGATCCTGAGCGGCGGGGCGGCGAAACTGCCGTCGAGGAACAGATCCCAGGTGATGCCGCACCAGGCGCCGCGCGCATCGGTCCACGGATGCTGTGCGCTTCGCGCGGGCGCCGCCTCGGCGAGCGCCTGGAACACGGCAGTCGGCACACGATTGCGTCCGTCCCGGACCAGAGTCGAAGGGAGCGCGGGGTCTTCGAGTGCGATGCCGAAATCCTCGACCGGAGGCGCCACCCGATCCAGCAAGCGCTGCAGATCGATCCGGCCGCGCGCCAGCCGCGCGTTGCCCGCCTGCAGTCGCGCCAGATACAGCGAACGCTGCGGTCCCCGCTCGTCTGCCCAGTACAGCACGGGTTCGCCGCTGAGCAGGCGCCGGCGCTGCTCCCCGTTCATCGCCGCCGTAGCAAGCGTCCATTGAGCCGCAGTCGCGGTGGAGAGCATATCGACCGCCATCAGGTCGCCAGCCCGTCCGTACGATGGGAATGCGGAAGCGGCGGACTGCGAATCGGCCAGCGCCAGGGAGGCGGCCGCGATCTCGAATTGGCCGAGCACGGCCAATGCGGCGTCCTTCGCCTCCTCGTGCATGGTCCGCGTCTGGCGCAAGTCGGCGGCGCGCAGCAGCTGGCGGTAGGCGATGACGCTCGCAAACAGCACCGGGACCACGGCCGCGAGCGCGATCACCGCGAGCAGGCGGCGCGCGAGTTTGCCTCGCAGGTAGCTGGATCCTGCCGCGCGCCGCATGCCTAGTAGTCCGACGCGAGCCCGATAAAACCGCCGTTGTTGGCGCGCACGATGTCGTCCTGGCTGACGGGCGCCGTCAGCGGCGGAACCGATGCACCGTCCTTGCCGACACTGTAAAGGTCATAGTCGCTGTTGATCGGCACGAGGTTGCGGTCCTTGCGCATCGGGCCCTTGCCCTTAAGCCCGGTGAAATTCAGGTACTGGTAGGGTCTTCCCCAGGGATCCGTCACGGTGTCCATGTTGATGTCCGCCAGGGAATTCGGCAGCTGGTTGTTGGCCGTGCGGTACAGCTCGATGGCTGCCTCGATGCGGGTGATGTCGCCTTCCGCGGCGCTGTCCTTGGCCCTGTCATAATAGGACGAGAAGCCGGATGCACCCAGTGCGACCAGCGTGGCGAGCGCACCGGTCGCGAGCATCAGCTCGAGCAGCGAAAACCCGCGATGACGCGGCCGGCGCGAGCCCTGATACGCATACGCTTGCCCTGCCTTGCAGCGTTCCATGGGCCATTCTTGTTCAGTGCCGGGATTGCTGGAGTGACATCGATCCCGGATCGTGCTGATCGGAGTGCACTTTTTCCGGCCGTATGGCCCGCCGGCGTCACGCAATGTCAAATTGAAGCGCCGGCGATCGCGCTGCCCGATCCGGCTCGTCGCAGCGCTTGCCGGCACCGCGGGCGTACCGGCCGGCATCGGCCAGGTGCGCGGCGGCTTCGCCGGCCGTCAGACGACGCTGTCGGCGCCGAGCGATGCCGGCTCCGGAATGCGCAGTCGCTCCACTTCCTTGGGTTCGAATTTGGTCAAGCCGCCGGCATAGGTTCTGCCGCCGGCGACGTCGACGTGACGATTGAGCCACGCGAGCAGCAGGCGCAGAGTGGCAGCAGGCAGGTACTCGCGCGGATACAGTCCATGGGCGATATTGAGGTGCCGCGCCCCGCATGCGTTGAGCGTGAACTGCGGCGGCCGGCGCGCCATGTACGTGCAGAGGATCGGCGCGGGCGCTTTCAATCCCACCGACCACCATGCCTTGCGGTGCCGGGCGATGTAACCCCGATGCGCTCCGTGGCGCTTCGCCCAGGACAGAAATGCATCGACGCTGCGTCGCTCCTCGGCGGTGAAATCCTCCAGGTCGCAAGGCAGATCGATCACCCGCCGCAACAGCGCGACCGATGACAGCCGCGATCCGGCCTGCAGCAGCTCCCTGGCCCTGGTGACGGCCGGCAGCTTGACGCGATCGGGCAAGCCATCGGCATGCGCGCCGGCGATCCAGATGTCATTGGCTCCGGTCGCCTGCCCGCGATGCACTCGGAACAGCTCGCCCAGCTCGATGGCGCCGGCGATCGGCCGTGGCCGCGGACGAACGAGCACGGACCAGCGCGGCGCCGACCGCAGCAGTGCATGCGCCACGGGTGCGCCTCGAGCCAGAGCGTTGCGGCCGTGCAAACGCAGTGCCGAGCGCACCCGCAGCGGCCCGGTGGTCTCGCCGACGCGAAAACAGGTGATCACCGCCGTGGTCGCGGTACCGGGAAATGCCTCGACACTCGGCGCCAGAACGTGCAGAGCGAGTACGCCGAGATGCTGCAGCAGCAGCTGGCGCAATGCCGCGCCGTAGTTCACGTCCAGCCACTCGGCCGCGGTGATGAATGCGCCGACATCGCCGCGCCTGGCCAGCAAGCGGGTCTTGAGGAAGAAGTGCAGGTGCAGACCCGCAAGCGCACTGGCCTCGATGCCGAGGCGCGCGAAGCTCGAGGCGTACCAGGCTTTCCAGCGCGCGCTGATGCCGTGATGGCGCACGTACGGCGGGTTGCCGATGAAGGCCGTCGGGCCCGTGCAAGGCGGCAATGCGATCGCGCGATAATCCTCGACCAGGACGCGGGTTCGGGCACCCCAACCGCGGACACTCACGTTGGCCCGCAGGACCAGCGCGGACAGCGGGTCGATTTCCACCGCCACCAGCTCGGCATCGGGGAAGGCCTCACCGGCCGCCAGGATGAAGCGGCCGGAGCCCGCGCCGGGATCGATGATCCGGGCCGGGCACGCTTGGCTGGCGAGCCAGCCCGTCATCGAGCGCACGATGGCGCGCGGCGTGTACACCGCGCCGCAGCCGCGGCGTTCTGCTGCCGACCGGATCGACTGCAGGGCGTCGCCGAGCGGATCGGCTCCGCGCCCGATGGCGTCGCGAATCCTGCCGCCGTCGCGCGCCTCGAGCGCCTCTGCCCGCGCGGCCCTCGCCAGCGTACGCTCGGCCGCGGACAGGCTGGCGCGGCCGCCGATCATGGCCAGGCATGCGCCGATGAGCTCTGGTTCCGTCCGCATGATCGGGTTCCCTGCCCTGTCGCATCGGCGATCAGGCCGTCCCGGCCGCATCATGTCGCGCTTCGATCGGCCGGGCAATGACTGCGAGCGCATCCGCGTCGGCGGCACCGCCCCGCGGGCGGTTGATCCCTGTGCGCCCGCGTGCCAAGCTCTCGCGGGCCGACGCCGCTCCACCGCTGATCCCATGCCGACCGGCCCCGACAACCCGATTCTCGATGCGGCGCTACCGATGCGGCTGCGGGCGCCGCGGCCGTGATGGCGCCCGAATGCAGCAGTGGCGCCGGCCGGCGGGCGGGCGAGGACAGCGCCGGCGCACATGCCGGCGCTCGCGAGCACGCAAGCCCATGATCGATCTGCCCGTGCGTTACATCCATGGCCGCGACGGCACGCAGCTCGCCTATCGGGAGATGGGGCACGGCCGGCCGCTGATCCTGATCCACGGCTTCTTCTCGACCGCGATGGTCAACTGGGTCAACTACGGACATGCTGCGAGGATCGCGGCCGGCGGCCATCGCGTCATCATGCCGGACCTGCGCGGCCACGGTGACAGCGCCAAGCCGCGCGAGGCGGCCGCCTATCCGCCCGACGTGCTGGCCGAAGACGGCTTGGCGCTGCTCGAGGCGCTCGGCGTTCGAGACTATGATCTGGGCGGCTATTCGCTGGGCGCGCGCACGGTCATCCGCATGCTGGTGCGCGGCGCGACCCCGGGCCACGCGATCGTCGCCGGAATGGGGCTGGAGGGGATCGTTCACGCCGTCGGTCGCGGCGCCTTTTTCCGCCGCGTACTCACTCACCTCGGCAGCTTCGAGCGCGGCTCGCCGGAATGGAAGGCCGAGGCATTCCTGAAAACCGTCGGCGGCGATCCAGTGGCGCTGCTGCACGTTCTGGACACCTCCGTCGACACGCAGCGCGAGGCGCTCGCGCAGATCCGCGTGCCGGTGCTGGTGCTGGTGGGCACCGAGGATGACGACAATGGTTCGGGCGAAGCGCTCGCCGCCGCGCTTCCGAACGGCCGCTACGCCGTGGTGCCCGGCAACCACATGAGCGCGGTCACCAGCCCGGAGCTCGGCGCGGCGATCACCCTGTTCCTGAGCACCGCTCCGGCGGGCAGGTGATCAGCACATCAGCCGCCGGGGCCCGCGCCCCGCCCCTGCGGCAGCGCCACCGACAGCTCGAGCACCTCGTGACCGTCCTCACGCCCGAGATTGATCTGCACCGATGACGGATCCACATTCACATACCTGCGGATCACCTCGAGCAGCTCGCGGCGCAGCAGCGGCAGGTAGTCCGGGCCCCCGCGCGCGCTGCGCTCCTGCGCCACGATGATGCGCAGCCGCTCCTTGGCGACGTTCGCCGACGAGGGCGTTTTGCGAAACAGAGCGAGCAACCCCATGTCAACCTCCGAACATGCGCGCGAAGAAACCCTTCCTGGGCTCCTGCGTGAAGCGCATCGGCACCGTCTCGCCGAGCAGGCGCGCGACCGCGTCCTGATACGCGCCCGAGACGTCGCTGTCGCCATTGAGTATGACGGGCGTCCCGGCGTTGGAGGCGGACAGCACGTCGGGTGATTCAGGTACCACGCCGACCACGTCCAGGCCAAGGATCTCCCTGACGTCATCGACGCTCATCATTTCGCCGCTCGCGACCCGGCGCGGACTGTAGCGGGTCAGCAGCAGATGCTCCTTGACTGCGCCGTTGCCCCGCTCGGCGCGCTGTGTCTTGCTGGCGAGCAGGCCGAGAATGCGGTCCGAATCGCGCACCGAGGAGACTTCCGGGTTGACCACCACCACGGCGCGATCCGCGAAATACATCGCCAGATGCGCGCCTTTCTCGATGCCCGCGGGCGAGTCGCAGATGATGTACTCGAAGCCGTCGGCCGCCAGCTCGTCGAGCACCCGGCGCACGCCTGCATCGCTGAGTGCGTCCTTGTCGCGGGTCTGGGACGCCGCCAGCACACACAGCGTGTCGATGCGCTTGTCCTTGATGAGCGCCTGCCTGAGTGTGCAGTCGCCCTGGATGACGTTTACGAAATCGTATACCACGCGCCGCTCGCATCCCATGATCAGATCGAGGTTGCGCAGTCCGATGTCGAAATCGATGACCGCGACGCGCTTGCCGCGCTGCGCGAGTCCGCAGGCCAGGCTCGCCGAAGTGGTGGTCTTGCCAACCCCGCCTTTACCCGAAGTTACGACAATGATCTCGGCCAATGCTCGATTCTCCTCTTGATATGGTCGGGTAAGGCAGTCGCGCGCCGGACCCCCGGGCGTCGCCGGGCGCGATCGTCAGCAATGGAGTGAACGCAATGACGTCGTCTGCGCGGCGCTGCGGCTCAGCCGCCGATGCGCGCGAAATGCAGATCATCGCCCGTGAGCCACGCCTGCACCGGCTTGCCGGCGAGTTCGGCCGGGATCGTCTCGAAGACACGGAACACGCCTGCGATCGACACCAGCTCCGCCTGGAAATCCTGGCAGAACACGCGCGCCGCGAGCTCGCCGTGCGCGCCCGCCATCGCGCGCCCGCGCAGCGCGCCATAGACGTGCAGACAGCCGTCCGCCATGACTTCAGCGCCGGCGCCGACCCCGGCGGTGACGATGAGATCGCGATGGCGTGCGTAGATCCGCTGTCCCGAGCGGACCGGCTGCGTATGAATCAGGGCCGGAGCGCTCGAATCGGCGGCGGTCGGCTCGGGTGCCTGCGCCGGTACCGCTGTCGCCGGTACCGGCGACGGCGGTACGGCCTGGGGCGGCTGAACGACGGGCACGGAGCGGATCGCGGTTCGAAGGCCGGACAGAAGCGGCAGATTCAGGACGCTCGCGACGCCGTCCAGCGTCGCGGAGTCGCCGGCCAGGCCGATCGACAGCATACCGGCGCGGCGCACCGCCTCGATGACCGCCCGGATCTCGGCTACCTCAGGCACCTGATCGAGCGCGCTGAGATCCAGGCATACGGCGGTGCGCCGAAAGAAATGCGGCGCGGCCGCGATGCGCCCGGTCAGCTCGTCCAGGATGACGCCGGGATCCGTGGTCCGCACGCGCACGTGCACCAGACCGACCTGGCCATAACGAATATCGATCACCGGCGGCAGCGCCTGGGCGGCCTCAGGCAGACTGAACTCAAGATTCGTGCTCAAATCGATCCTCGCGCACTCGGCGGCCGCTCGCGCCGAAGGGGGCGCTCGACGCTGGCCGGGATTGGATCGGCAGTGTACCCATAAGTGTCCCCGACTCAATCGAAATCGGCACCGCCCGGACCGCCCCCGCAGCCGGTACCGCGGCAGCAGGTCGATCGCGGACCGATCGACGGCGCCTCAGGTGCCGCAGAACGTGCGCAGCACGCGCTCGTCCGCCTGCGGCGCCTCGGCGTAGGCTTCGAAGCCTGCCTGATCCTCGTACGGCCGCGACAGGACAAGCAGCAATTCGACAAAGGGCCCGAAATCTTCGCGCTCGACGGCGGCCTGTATGACCTGCTCGACCCGATGGTTGCGCGGGATGAAGGCCGGATTGGCACGGCGCATCCTCTCGGTACGCACCTCGGGCGCCCGCGGCTCGCGCGCCAGGCGCGATCGCCACGTCGCTGCCCAGTCGGCGTACTCGCTCGGGTTCGCAAACAGGACATGCAGATCCGCGTCGGCCTGCTCATTCACTGCGGCATCGCAGAGCCGCCGAAACGTCAGTGTGAAATCCGCCCGATTGCGCTGCATGGCATCGAACAGTTGCCGCACCAGCGCCAGATCGCCGCTCTCGGCGCTGAACAGTCCGAGCTTTGTGCGCATGCCCGCCAGCCAGTGCTCTGCGAACCCCGCCGCGAAGCCCGCCACGGCCTCTTCCGCCAGCTCCGCAGCCCGTGCCGGCACCGGATCGAGCAGCGGCAGCAGTGTCTCGGCGAACCGCGCGAGGTTCCACTGCGCGATGAGCGGCTGGCTGGCGTAGGCATAGCGGCCGAAGGTGTCGATCGAGCTGAACACCGTCGCCGGGTCATACGCGTCCATGAAGGCACAGGGCCCGAAGTCGATGGTTTCGCCCGCGATCGACATGTTGTCGGTATTCATCACGCCGTGGACGAAGCCGACGTGCATCCAGCTCGCGATCAGCCGGCTTTGACGCGCCGTCGCCGCCCGCAGCAGCGCCAGATACGGCGATCGCGCGGCGCGGCAGTCCGGGTAATGGCGCTCGATCACGTAGTCCGCCAGCCGCCTGGTGGCGTCCACGTCCCCGCGTGCGGCGAAATATTGGAACGTACCCACGCGCACGTGGCTGGCGGCCACGCGGGTCAGGATGGCTCCGGGCAGCCTCTGCACGCGATGAACGCTCTCGCCGCTCGCGACGGCGGCGAGCGCACGGGTCGCCGCGACGCCGAGCGCATGCATGGCCTCGCTGACCAGATATTCCCGCAGCACCGGGCCCATCGGCGCGCGACCGTCGCCATTGCGCGAGAAAGGCGTCCGCCCGGACCCCTTGAGCTGCAGGTCGCGGCGCACACCGTCCAGATCGCGCACTTCGCCCAGCAGGATCGCTCGTCCGTCGCCGAGTTGCGGCACGAAGTGACCGAACTGGTGTCCGGCGTAGGCCATCGCGATCGGCTCGGCCCCCGGCGGCAACCGGTTGCCCGCGAACAACGCCGCCGCGCCATCGGCGTCGAGGCCGCTCAGTTCGAGACCGAGCTGCGCGGCGAGTCCCTGGTTGAGCTGGATGAGACGCGGCCTGGCCACCGGTACCGGCTCGAGCCGCGCAAAGAAATGCTCCGGCAGGCGCGCATAGCTATTGCTCAGGACCACGCCGCACTGCTGCTCGCCCCGATCCGCGAGCCGCGTGCCGGAGCTGCGTTCCGAAAGGTCCGAGGTATCCAGGTTGCGTTCTCTCCGGAGTCGATGCGCCGCCGATGCGTCGTAGTATGAGCGCCGTCGGACCGGCCGGCACTACGGCTGTCCGCCACCGGCTGCGTCCGGCATACAGCCGGCCTGCAGCGCCTGCAGCAGACCCCGCGCGGCCTGCTCCGTCAGCTCGAAGACGCGCTCGAAGTCCGGCAACTCCCCGTAGTACGGATCAGGAACCTCCCGCAGCGGACAGTCTGGCGCGAAGTCGAGCAACAGCCGGATGCGTTGGTGGCGCGACGGCGGTGCCACGGCCGCGGCGGCCCGCCAATTCTCTCGGTCCATCACCAACACCAGGTCGAAACGCTCGAAGTCTTCGGCCACGAGCTGTCGGGCGCGCAACCCCGACATGTCGATGCCGCGCGCGCGCGCCACCTGTTGCGCCCGCTCATCCGGGGCCGCACCCAGATGATAGGCGTGCGTGGCGGCGGAATCGGCCTCGACGTTCAATGCCGGCGCGAGGCGCGCCGCCAGCGTGCCGAACACCGCCTGCGCCGTCGGCGAGCGGCAGATGTTGCCCATGCAGACAAAAAGAACGCGCAGCGACGCCGATGCCTGCTCGCACTGGGCGGGCCCCATCTAGAGCCTCGCCGTACGCAGGCGCAGCGCATTGCCGATCACCGATACGGAACTCAGCGACATCGCCGCGGCAGCGAGCATGGGACTCAACAGCCAGCCGAGCATCGGGTAGAGAACGCCGGCCGCCACCGGCACGCCGATGGTGTTGTAGACGAAGGCGAGGAACAGGTTCTGTTTGATGTTCCCGATCGTGCGCCGGCTCAATGATCGTGCCCGCACGATGCCGCGAAGATCGCCCTTGACCAGGGTTACGCCCGCGCTCTCCATGGCGACATCGGTCCCCGTTCCCATGGCAATGCCCACCTGGGCCTGGGCGAGCGCCGGCGCGTCATTGACCCCGTCACCGGCCATGGCGACGATGCGTCCCTCGCTCTGCAGCCGTTGCACGACATCGATCTTCTGCTCGGGCAGCACGCCCGCGATCACCTCGTCCAACCCCAGGCGCCGGGCGATCGCTTCGGCGCTGGTACGCGTGTCACCGGTCAGCATGATGATGCGTACGCCCTCGGCGCGCAGCCGACTCACCGCCTCGACCGACGACGGCTTGATGGGATCGGCGACACCGATGAGCCCGGCGAGCTTGCCGTCCGAGGCGAGGAACATGACGGTCTGTCCGTCGATCCGTAGAGCCTCGGCCGCCGGTGCCAGTGCGGCCACACTCACCCGTTCCGCCTGCATGAGCGCCGCATTGCCGAGCGCCGCGGCAGCGCCGTCCACGCGGCCGACGACACCCAAGCCCGCACGCGCCTGGAAATCCGCTGCCGCCGTGACCGCGACGCCTCGCTCCCGGGCCGCCGCCACGATCGCGGCCGCGAGCGGGTGCTCGCTGCCGATCTCGAGCGCCGCGGCCAGCGTGAGCAGGTGCGCTTCGTCGATCCCGTCGACGGGCACGATCTTCGCGACCCTGGGCCGGCCTTCGGTGAGCGTCCCGGTCTTGTCCACCACCAGCGTATCCACGCTGCGCAGCTGCTCGATGGCCTCCGCGCTGCGAAACAGGACCCCGATGCCCGCGCCACGGCCCATGGCGACCATGATCGACATCGGGGTCGCAAGCCCGAGCGCGCACGGACAGGCGACGATCAGCACCGACACGCCGACCAGCAGCGCATGCGGCAGCCGCGGCGCCGGACCCCAGAGCCCCCACACCAGCGCCGCCACGAGCGCAGCGGCCATCACGGCGGGTACGAACCAGGCGGAAACGCGGTCCGCCAGGCTCTGAATGGGGGCCCGCGTTCGCTGCGCGGTCGCCACCATCTGGACGATCCGGGCCAGCAGCGTGTCGCTGCCGACCCGCTCGGCGCGCATGACGAAGGACCCCTGGCCGTTGAGGGTGGCGCCGATGACCCGATCGCCGCGGCGCTTCTCGACCGGGATGGGCTCGCCGGTCACCATTGACTCATCGATCGCGCTTGCGCCCTCGAGCACCGTGCCGTCCACGGGCACCTTCTCCCCGGGCCGCACGCGCAGCCGATCGCCGAGCACGACGGCCGACAGCTCGACATCCGCCTCCGCCCCCGCGACATCCAGACGGCGCGCCCGCTGCGGCGCCAGATCGAGCAGGCTCCTGAGTGCGCGGCCGGTCCGGCTGCGCGCGCGCAGCTCGAGCCATTGCCCGAGCAGCACCAGCGTGACGATGGCGGCGGCGGCCTCGAAGTACAGCTCCACGCGTCCGTGTGCATCGCGAAACGCCGGCGGGAAGACCCCGGGCGCCAACACGGCGACGACGCTGTAGCCGTAGGCGACCGTGACGCCCAGCCCGATCAGCGTAAACATGTTGAGCCGGCGCGTGCGCAGCGAACGCCAGCCGCGTTCGAGGAACGGCCAGCCGCCCCAGGCAATCACCGGCGAGGCGATCGCGAGTTGCGCCCAGCCCAGCGCGACCGGGCTCCATCCCCATTGCGGCGCACCCGCCATCTCCAGCATGGCGTAGACGAGCAGCGGCAGCGTGAGGGCCGCGCTCACCCAGAAGCGCCGGCGCATGTCGAGCAGCTCGGGATTCGATTCGATCTCCGGCACCGGCCCGAGCGGCTCGAGCGCCATGCCGCACAGTGGACAGCTGCCCGGACCAGTCTGCCGAATCTCCGGATGCATCGGGCAGGTGTAAGTCGCGCCCGGGATCACGATGTCGGCGCGCGCCGCCGGCGGAATCAGGTAGCGGCCGGGGCTGGAGCGAAACTTCTCCAGGCAGCCCGCGCAGCAGAAATAGAAATCCTTCCCATCCTGCAGCAATTGATGCCTGGCGTTCGCGACCGTAACGCTCATGCCGCACACCGGATCGACCGCCTGTGCCGCGGGGTCTTCGCTTCGGCCCTGGGCGCCGCAGCACGCGTGATCGGCTGCCGACGCTGCGGGCGCCGGCGCGGGCGCGTGTCCCGGGCGGGGGCTGCGGTGCTGGTTATGCATGCTGACCTGCCTGCGCTTGCATTGCGACTCGTTCGGCTCAAGGATACACCCTGTACCGCAGTACGGAGTCAAGAGGATCGCATGGCACAGCGTCCGTCCGCCGGCATGACCATCGGCCGGCTCGCGAAGGCCGCCGGCGTCGGCGTCGAGACCGTCCGCTATTACCAGCGGCGCGGCCTGCTGTCGTCCCCTGTCCGTCCGCCGCTGGGCTTCCGGCGCTATGGCAGCGATGTGCTGGAGCGCCTGCGGGGCATCAGGCGCGCACAACGCGCGGGCTTCAGCCTGGCGGAGATCGCCGTGCTATTGCGGCTGGATCGAATGCGCGATCGTCACGGCGCACATCAGCTCGCGGTCCGAAAGATCGCCGACATCGATCAACAGCTCCGCGTCCTGTGCGAACTGCGGCGTATGCTCACCCAACTGACCGATGCCTGCGAGCGCGGCAGCAGCCGGCTTCCTTGCCCGATCATCGACCGATTCGCACCGCCGCCACCATCCTGAGCGCGGCCGCGGGCTTGCGCCGACAGCCGTCCGCAACGCGGCTATTGCCGGCGCAACAGGCTCAAGAAGAACAATCCGCCCGCGATCATGACGATGAAGGGCCCGCTGTGCAGGCCGGCACGCGCCGCCAGATAGTATCCGGCGATCGTCGACAGCACCGCCGTGCCGACCGAGATGGCGAACATCGCGTTCAGGCCGCGCGCCAGGCGTCGCGCGACGGCCGCCGGAATGATGATGAGCGAGCCCATGAGCAATACCCCGAGGTAACGCAGGCCCAGGCCGACCGTCAGCGCGAACGCGAGCAGGAAGTACAGGTCCATGCGCTTGACGTTCACGCCGCTGGTCAGCGCGATCTCCGGCGACACGAGTGCGACCACCATGGCATCGCGGCCGCGCAGCACGAAGGCAATCACGATCAGCGGTCCTGCAAGGCCCAGACCGACCTCCCAGCCCGACAGCGTCCCGGGACTGCCCAGCAGCGCATCGATCAGCTGTTCGCCGGACGTGATCACGCTGCCGACGGCAAGCGCCACCGAGAACGTCACGCCGATGATCGCCTCGATCGCGATGCGCGTGCGGCGCTCGATCGCCCAGACCAGGACCGCGGCGAGCAGCAGCATCAGAAGTGCGCCGGCGAGCGGGTGCCAGCTCAGCAGCAACGCGACGCCGATCCCCGGCAGGGCGACGTGCGAGAGCGGATCGGCCGCCAGCACCATGCGTCGCATGATCGCAAGGCAGCCGATCAGGCCGGCGGCCACCGCCATGCTCACCGACAGTGCGAGCATTTCAAGTGTCGTCGTGGACATGGTAGCTCAGCGCCGCCCCGTAGAGTTCCTGCAGCATTTCGGGCGACAGCACGGTACGCGGCGGGCCCAGGCAGGTCCGCCGTCGCCCGAGGCACAGCACGCTGTCCGCATGGCGGTAAACCACGCTCAGGTCGTGCGACACCAGCAGGACGGTCATGCCCTCCGTGTCCTGCAGCCGGCGAATCACCTGCTGTAACTGCGCCTGCCCCGGCTCATCGACCCCCGCGGCCGGCTCATCGAGCAGCAGTACGTTGGGCTGCCCGAGCAGCGCGAATGCGACCAGCAATCGCTGGAACTGCCCGCCCGACAGACTGCCGATCGGCTGCCGCAGCATCGATTCGTCCAGTGCCACAGCGCGCAGCGCCCGCGAGACCTCGGCGCTCGAGGCCTTCGAGAGCGCCGCCTTGGCCCGCAGAAAATCACCGGCAGTGAGCGGCAGGTCGCGCTCGATGTCGAGCTTTTGCGGCACGTAGCCCAGGACCGTGTCCGCGGCCCAACGGATCTCGCCCGTGCAGGGCAGCGCGCCGATCAATGCCTTGAGCAGCACGGTCTTGCCGACGCCATTCGGCCCGATCACGGCCAGACAGCTTGCCTTGGGCACGCTGAAGGTCAGGTCGTGCAGCACGTCCGTCCCGCCGAGGCGCACACTGAGGGCTTTCACGTCCAGGGCGCTGGCAGTGACGTTCATGCCGCCGCCCGCCTCAGGCGACACTGCGGGCCGCACGCCGCCGCCCGAGGCAGCGGCCCGGATCCGCGCTGCTCATCGCATCCTCGAGGCGAACCTGATCGTCTTGCCGGCCACCATGAACGAGCCCCTCCCCAGATGATGAATCGTCCGCGGCCGCCGCTTGGTCGGGGTGATCCACGCCTTGAGCACCTGCAGGATGAACAGGTTATATCGGACCGCGAGCCTGGCGTCGATCATCCGGCACTCGAGGTTCGCGTAGCACTGCGCAATCAGTGGCGCCTGCACGCACGAGGCGGGCACGGCCGTCAGATGGAATCGCGCGAACTTGTCCACCGTGCGCCCCGAGGTATTGCCGCAACCGACGGTCTGCGCGGCGAGTTCCAGCGTCGGGATGCCGATGACGCATTCCTTGCTGGCTCGCAGCGCACCGAACGAATAGTTCCGGTCGCTGATGACGCAGGCGATGATCGGCGGGTCGAAGTCGACCATGGTATGCCACGACTGCGCCATCACGTTCGGGCGGCCGCCGACGGTGGTCGTGATCAGCACCACCGGCCCGGGCTCCAGCAACCCGTACACCCGCGACAGCGGCAAGGCGCGCCTTGGAATTGCACGCGTGATCATCTGCCCTGAGCTCGGGCCGGCGCCGCAGGCCGCGCGCGCGCGTGCCGTCGCCGCGACAGCGGCAGGTCGGGCCGGCGGCGCACCGGGCAGCGGAACGTGCTTGGCTTGACCACCAGCACGTCACATTCGAGTGCATCGAGAATGCCCTCCGCGGTCGGAGCAAGCACCGCCCGCTGCGGCAGGGAGCGGGATGCGGCGCCCATGACGAGCACCTCCGCGCGCAGCGTGCGCGCCAGCAGCGGCAGCGCCGCTGCAACCGTCCCGAACTCGACGTGAACCCGGGATTCCGGCACGTCGTGCATTGCGGCCATGGAACGCACGCGCCGCGCGGCCGATTCCAGACGAACCCCATCGTCCACCCGCTGCGCCTCGATACCGTGCGACGTCCCCGGGGCCACGAAGTGACACGCATGCACCGCGGCATCGCCGAGCGCGCGCGCCATCGTGTTCGCGGCGCCCAGAATCGTCTCGTCCAGTTCCCCCGATCGGTCGTGCCCATGCATCGGATCGACGGCGGCCACGACGCTGCCCTGTGCATGCACGTGCCGGTCCTTGAGCAACAACAGCGGGCACGGGCATGCCTCGATGAGCCGATGATCGGTATAAGTGAGGAACCGCTGCTCCGCCGCACTCGCGCGCGTCGTCGGCACGATCAGCAGATCGGGCTTGTGCCGCAGCACGTGCCGGACGATCGCCTCATGGACCGGATAGTCCCAGTGCACGCTGACGCGCACCTCGAGCGCCTGCGCGCGCAGGACGTCAGCCAGCAGCTGCGCTTGCCGGCGGCGCTGTTCGACTCGCTGCTCGATGATCGCATCCAGAGCCGCGCCGGGCGGTCGCGCCGCGTCGGCGTCCGGATCGTACAGACAGTCGAACAGGTGAATGTCGGCGCCGAGTCCGCGCGCGATTCGACCCAGCCTGTCCAGTACGCTCGCGGGCGTGCCGACCAGACCTGCCAGCGAGAACATGATGCGGTGCCAGATCATGGTTCCTCCCGGAGCATCGCGGCGATGCCAGCGCAGCGTACGCCTGCCGACTCGCCGCTACTGTAGCGGACGGACGCGCGCCCCAACTTCGCAGATGTACGTATTCACGCCGGTGCCGCGTTGCCGGCGCACCTGGCGTGCTCGCCGGACCGCCCGCGCGCCTGCCGGCGCCGATCAGATCTCGGTGCTGGCGGTGGATGATGCCGGCGGCTCGAGCGGCGGTTTCGGCGCCTGCGCCGCCGGCGGCGCGTCGTGCGCGGCCTTGGGCTCGGCACGCACGGAGACCTGCACCCGCGCCAGCCGCCCGTATAGCCTGCGCTTGCGATACAGCGGCACCCATCCGTATGCCAGCACTTCGATCGGCCGCCAGAGTGCGATCCAGGCCAGTACGATCAGCCCTTCATCCAGTCCGCGCGGCAGGCCATGCAACGTGCTCTGCAGAACTCCGCGCAGGCTGATGCATATCGAGAACACCGCAACGCCCGCGAGCAGCGCGATCTCGCCCACACGCATCTGTTCGCGCAGCTCCAGGCGCTTCGAGGCGGCCAGCCGCTCATAGTAGCGTTCGATCGCCGCCTGCAGGTCGGCCGCGGACGCGGTGCCGCCATACGCGTAGACATGCAGATGCCAATGATCGGCGCTGCGCTTGTCGCTGAACTCGTCCTCGATGAAGCCGGCCGCGTCTCGATCCAGATCGCGGTCCCAGAACGGCGATGGATCGAACGAATTGAACATCTGGCCGAGGTCCCGCACGTGTATGCTCACGCTGGCCGAACCGCCGCGCTTTCTGGACTTACGCATCCTCATGGGGAATGCTAAACACAGTGCCCGGCCGCGGCCTCTAGGTACAGTCCGCAGACGGCCGTGATGATGCGGCGCATCATGCGCCTCGCCGGCGACGCCTTCGGCTCTCGGGCACGGCGGCCCGACCATCGAGCGCAGCGGGAGTTGCGGCCACTTCAGAGCCCGGGGAAATGTTCATGATCGGCGGCAGACCGCTCGTATTCCGCGCCGGGGCAGGCATCCGTCATCGCCGGCCTGCGGCCGCGCCGAGGACATGATGCGTCCACCCGACGAGGCGCTCGCAGCCGCTCAGGATCGCTTGCGCCGCTCCGGCCGAAACCTGCCCGGCGGCCTGTGGGTCGCGCTGGCCCTGGTCCTCCTTCCCTTCCTGGTACTCATCGGTCTGCAGGCCTCCCAGGCGCTCAGTCGTTTTCCTCAACTGCTGCACAGCCAGGCGCAGGCGATGCACACGATCGACGTGATCTACAGCGCACAGAACCTCAAGGCGACCTTGCAGGACGCGGAGCGCTGGCAGCGCGGCTATCTGCTCGCGGGCCAAGCCGAATACCTCGAGCCGTATCGAATAGCGGCATCGGAGATTCCGCAGCTGCTGGCCCAGGTCAAGCGGGCTACTGCCGATGACCCCGAACAACAGCAGCGCTTGACCGATCTCGAACGGGCGATCGGCGTCAAGCTGCGCGAGATGAGCGCCACGGTGGATGCCTACGAGCACCAGGGCCTCGCCGCCGCCCAGCAGATCATCCGCACGAACACCGGTCTCGATGCCATGCCGTCGATCATGCGCCAGATCGATGCCACCATCGGGACTGAAATGCAGATCCGCGCCCGGAATCTGGCACAGCGGAACGGCAACGAGGAGTCCAGCATCCGCATCGCGATCGTCAGCAGCGTGATCGCCTTCTTGCTGATGGTCTTCGGGATCGCAATGGTGATACTGGCATTCCGCAATGCGCGCCGCCTGGAAGCCGCGGTCCTCGAAGGAGCGCGCCAGACCGCCGAGGCGAACGAGCACCTCAGGAATGCCAACCGCGCACTCGCCCACGCCCGGCAAGGGGCCGAGCACGCGCGCCAGAGCGCCGATCTCGCGAACGTGGACAAGAGCCGATTCCTGGCGACCGCCAGCCACGATCTGCGCCAGCCGCTGCAGACACTGGCGCTGCTCAACGGCACACTGCGCCGCTTGATCTCGCTGCCCGATGCCGTCGAAGCGCTGGCGCTGCAGGAGCAATCCATCGGCGCCATGACGCGGCTGCTCAATGGGCTGCTGGACATCGGCAAGATCGAGTCCGGCGCCGTCAAGCCGGAGCCCGCGGACTTCGGTATCGGTGAGCTCTACCAGGCGCTGCGACGCGAGTTCGCGGGCATTGCCAGGGAGAAAGGCCTCGAATTCGACGTCGATGCGGCCAATCATGCCGTACATTGCGACCGCTCGCTGCTCGAGCAGATCCTGAGGACTCTGGTCTCCAATGCGATCAAGTACACCCGAACCGGCGGCGTGCATCTGCGGGCGCGCGACGAAGGTACGGTAGTGCGGGTCGAGGTCATCGATACTGGAGTCGGCATCCCTGCCGATCAGCTGCCGCACATCTACGAGGAATTCTTTCAGGTCGGCGTTCGCGCCAATACGACACGCGAAGGCTACGGCCTCGGGTTGAGCATCGTGCGGCGCCTGGTCAAATTGCTCGATCTCGAGCTGGCGGTGCAGTCCGAGGTGGGCAGAGGCTCGACTTTCTCGCTGCTGCTGCCAAAGCCGGCGGCAGCCGCGCACCCCGCGCTCGCGCTCCCGGCGCCGCCGGTGCGCGCGCTGGCGCGCAGACGCGCCGCCCGCATCCTGCTGGTGGAGGACGATCCACAGGTGCGGCGCGCGACGCACGCGTTTCTGGCAGGCGAAGGATTCAGCGTTACGGCCGCCGGCTCGATAACCGAGGCGCTGCAGTCCGCCGGGCAGATCAAGGGCCTGGATCTGATAGTGACCGACTACCATCTTGCCGACGCAGAGACGGGTGCGCAGCTGATCGCATCGATGCGCGAGCTGCAGGGCGCGCGCCTGAATGCGGTGCTCATCACCGGCGACACGACCTCCGCCATCACGAATCTGCCTCGCGATCCGCACCTCAGAGTCGCCAGCAAGCCGCTCAAGGCCGAGGAACTGCTGCGGCTCATCCGCGAGCTTCAAGCCGACGAGGCGGGCGCCGGTGGCCTGGCCGACGCTGATCCGGGCGGTGCGACGCGCGCACTGCAGTCGTAGTGGACGTACCCCGGGGCGTGCGCGCGCAAAAGCACTCACGGCAGCCGGCGACAGGAGCGCAAATCATGCATCGGCAACCCGAAACGATGCCAGCGATTGCGGAGCCGCACTGGGAGGTCTATGCGCATGGCGCGGACGTCGGCATACGCGGCTTCGGCGCCGGCCTGGCCGAGGCCTTCGAAGCCGTCGGCCTGGCGCTGACGTCGGTCGTTTGCGAATTGAGTCGCGTGCAAGCCAGTCACGCCGTCGAGGTCCATTGCGCCGCGCGCGAGCCCGAGGCCCTGCTGTTCGAGTGGGTCAACGCCATCGTCTACGAGATGGCCATACGCCGGATGCTGTTCCGCCGCTATCGCGTCGCCATCGTCGATTGCGAGCTGACCGCATCGCTTTGGGGAGAAGCGCTCGATCCGCAGCGCCACGAACCGGCGGTCGAGGTCAAGGGCGCAACGTATACCGATCTGCGCGTGCAGCAGGACGACTCCGGGCGCTGGAGCGCACAATGCATCGTCGACGTCTAGCGGCCGCATTCGCTGCGGTCGCGGATGATGCGCGGAAATCCCTTATTGTTGCCGTGACGGCGCGCGCGGTATAGCAGGCCGATGGCTGCCGCGACTCACCAACCCGTGCATGATGCCGCCAATGCGAGGCTCGCGCACTTCATCTGGGAGTCGCGCTATCGGGATCCGGCAGCCCAGCCCGCCGAGGCGGATATCGAACACACCTGGACCCGTGTGGCGAGTGCCGTGGCCGCGATTGAAGCCGAGCCCAGCCGGTGGCGGGAGCGGTTCCTGGACATGCTGCGCGACTACCGCTTCCTGCCCGGCGGCCGCATTCTCGTCGGCGCCGGAACCAGCCGGCAGGTGACGCTCTTCAACTGCTTCGTCATGGGGCCGATCGAGGATTCGATCGAGGGCATCTTCGATGCGCTGAAGGAAGGCGCGCTCACCATGCAGCAGGGTGGCGGCGTCGGCTACGACTTCTCCACGCTGCGGCCGCGCGGCACGCGCGCCGAGAGAACCGGGATGATCGCCTCCGGTCCGGTGTCGTTCATGCGCGTCTGGGATGCCATGTGCGCGACGATCCTGTCGACCGGAGCCCGGCGCGGCGCGATGATGGCGACGCTGCGCTGCGATCATCCGGACATCGAGGAATTCATCGGCGCGAAGCGCTCGCCCGGTGTCCTGCGCCATTTCAACCTGTCCGTGCTCGTGACCGACGCCTTCATGCAAGCCGTGCGCCGCGACGCCGAATGGCCGCTGGTGTTCCCCGATCGCGACTCAGGTGGCGGCAATGACCCTGGCGCCGGCGGGACGCCGCAGCGAACCTGGACCACCGGCGTGGCACCGCTGGGCCGCCGCATCCATCGGGTCGCCCGCGCGCGCGAACTCTGGGCACAGCTGTGCAATGCCGCGTACGACAGCGCCGAGCCCGGCGTGCTGTTCATCGATCGCATCAACGGCCTGAACAATCTGGGCTATTGCGAGACGCTCAGTGCCACCAACCCGTGCGGCGAGGAACCGCTGCCCGCCTACGGCGCCTGCAATCTCGGCTCCATCAACCTGACTGCCTGCGTGACCGGCGCCTTCACCCCCGAGGCGCAGCTGGCCGAGGATGCGATTCGCGCCACCGCGCGCGATGCAGTCCGCTTTCTCGACAACGTGATCGACATTTCCCGCTTTCCGCTGCCGCGCCAGCAGCAACAGGCCGCGCTGAGCCGGCGCATCGGCATCGGCATCACCGGCCTGGCCGACACGCTGGTCATGCTCGGCGTGCGCTATGACAGCAGCCGCGCGCAGCAGCTTGCAGCGCGCGCCATGCAGCTCATACGCGATGCCGCGTACCAGGCCTCGATCGAGCTGGCGAGCGAGAAAGGCGCGTTCCCGGCACTCGAACTCGACCGCTATCTGGCGCGTCCGTTCCTGCGCGCATTACCCGAGCCCGTGCGCGAAGCGCTGCGGCGCCACGGCATCCGCAACAGCCATCTGACCGCGATTGCCCCTGCCGGCACCATCAGCCTGCTGGCGCACAACGTCAGCAGCGGCATCGAGCCGATCTTCGGCATCGAGTCCCTGCGGCGCGTGCTCGATCCCGAAGGCCGGCAGCATGATTTTCAGACCACTGATTTCGCCTACGCGCTCTGGCGTCGCCTGCAGCCGCAAGCCGGCAGCTTGCCCGATGCGTTCGTCGACGCCGATCGGATCGCCCCGGCCGATCATCTGGCCATGCAGGCGGCGCTGCAGCCCTACGTCGACGGGGCCATCTCCAAGACCATCGTGCTGCCCAAGAGCGTCGCACGCGGCGAAATTCCGCGCATCCTCGAGACGGCGTTCGAGCTCGGCCTCAAGGGCTGCACAGTGTATCGACCGCAGGCGCGAGCGGGCGTGATCGTCAATCGGGACGAGATTGAGGAAACTGAGGCCGGCCGCGAAGCTCCGCAATCCAGCTGCAGCGCGGATCGCGAGTGTGACTGAGCGCGCCTGCGCCCGGGCACTGCCCCACCCTGCCGCGTTGCATCGTACATGAACAGCCCGCGCAGCCGTACGCAGGTCCTCGTCGAGGCGGCTGCGATCCGGGACTGATCGATGGTCGCCGTCATGTCGGGCTCCGAGGCGGCCACCGGAGCTGCGGATCGAAGCGATTTCGATGCGCAACGCATCCGTAGTAGTGCGCATGCGGTGCATGCCTGAACGCGTAACAGTACCGATCATGGATCAGCGACCCGCGGATGCGGCAACCGTGTTGCAGGCAGTGCGCATGCTCTACACGGAGCTGCATCGTTCCGGTTCCAAAGCTGCCGAGGTCGGCCTCGACAGCACATTGGAGGGCGATCTCGGGTTCGACAGCCTGGCGCGAGTCGAATTGCTGGTGCGCCTGGAGCAGTTGCTCGGGACTCACCTGCCCGAGAGCATCCTCGGCCAGGTCGAGACGGTCGCCGATCTGGCGCAGGCTGTGCGTGCGGCGCGCGCCGCGCCGCTGCCCGCGCCGATCCCGGGCCTGCCGGCGCCCGCAACCGCGCCCGCTGCCGGCCTCGGCACCCGGCAGCTGCAGGCGGGCAAGCCCTCGCGAGCGACCACGCTGCCGGAAGTCCTGCGCTGGCGTCTGGAGCGCGACCCGGATGCGGCGCACCTGGTATTACTCGGAGAGCAGCCGGCCGCGTCCTTGAGCTACCGGGCGCTGTACGAGGGCGCGCAACGGGTCGCAGGGTCATTGCACCGCGTCGGCATTGCGCCCGGCGCAGCGGTGGCGCTGATGCTACCGACCGGGATGGATTATTTCTTTGCCTTCTTCGGCGCGTTGCTCGCGGGGGCCGTGCCGGTGCCGATCTATCCGCCGGTGCGCGCGTCACAGCTCGAGGAGCACGTGCGCCGCTACGCCGCGGTATTGGCCAACGCACAAGTCCAGGTGCTGATCACCGTGCCGGAAGCGGCCGTGGCCGCTCGACTGCTGCGGCTGCAGGTGCCGACGTTGAAGGACGTGCTGGCGATGGCCGGGGCAGCGGCGGCCGAACCCGCAGCGGCGCCGATGGCGACGCCGGCGTCCGATTCGATCGCCCTGCTGCAGTACACCTCCGGCAGTACCGGGGCGCCCAAGGGGGTCAGGCTGACGCACGCCAACGTGCTGGCCAACATCCGTGCCATGGGCACGCATATCCGCGCCGACGAGTCCGACGTATTCGTGAGCTGGCTGCCCCTGTACCACGACATGGGACTGATCGGCGCCTGGCTGGGCTCGCTGTATTTCGGCTGCCTGCTGGTCATCATGCCGCCGACCGCCTTCCTGGCCCGTCCCGTGCGCTGGCTGCGCACCATTCACGACTATCGCGGCACCCTTTCGGCCTCACCGAATTTCGGCTACGAGCTGTGCGCGCGGCGCATTGCCGAAGCGGATCTCGCCGGCCTCGACCTGTCGAGCTGGAGAATCGCGTTCAACGGCGCCGAGCCGGTCGCCGCCGACACCCTCGAGCGCTTCGAGCAGCGCTTTGCGCGCCATGGCTTTCGTTCCACGGCGATGACGCCCGTGTACGGGCTGGCCGAGGCGGCGGTAGGCGTGACGTTCCCACCGGTCGATCGAGGCCCGATGGTCGATCGGGTCGACCGCGATCAATTTGCGCGCCGAGGCCTCGCCCTGGCGGCGCCGCAGGATCATCCGCATGCGCTGCGGTTCGTGTCCTGCGGGCAGCCGCTGCCGGGCTACCAGGTACGCATCATCGACGGCGTCGGCTCCGAGCTTCCCGAGCGTGTCGAAGGAGCGCTCCAATTCTGCGGACCGTCGGCCACCGATGGTTACTTCGGCAATCCGGACGCCACGGCGCAGCTGCTGCACGGCGCGTGGCGCGACACCGGCGATCGCGCCTATCTGGCCGGCGGCGAGATCTACATCACCGGCCGTACCAAGGACATCATCATCCGCCGCGGCCGCCATATCCATCCGGAGCAGCTCGAACGCGAGGTCGCGGAGGTCGACGGGGTGCGCAAGGGATGCGTAGCGGCGTTCGGCGCTCGTGAGCCCAACACCGCCACGGAGAAGCTCATCGTGCTGGCCGAGACCCACGAGACCGATCCCGCACGGCGTGCGCTCATGGTCCGGCGTATCAACCAGTCGGTCGTGGATTCGATCGGCGAGCCACCGGATGAGGTTCTGCTGGCCGCGCCCAGGACCGTGCTCAAGACCTCGAGCGGCAAGCTGCGGCGCGCAGCCACTCGCGCCGCATACGAGCACGGCTCCCTCGCCCGCGCCCGCGCAAGCGTCGCACGGCAGGTCTGGCGACTGTCGGCCGATGCTGTCCGGCAGAGGCTGCACGGGACCCTGCAGACCGCCGCGCACCTCGCCTATGGTCTGTATTGCTGGAGCAGCCTTGCCGGCATCGCTGCTGTCTTCCTGCCGTTGCTGTTGCTGCAGCGGCGTGCCGCCCCGGCCTGGGCGCTGAATCACCGCGTGGCGCGCTGGCTCATCCGCGCCTGGCGCATCCCGTTCTCGATCACCGGCCAGAGCACGCTCGATCTGCGCTCGCCTCATGTCCTCGTGGTCAACCATAGCAGCTACGTGGACAGCGTGTTCGTCACCGCTTTGCTGTCGGACCCTCATGGCTTCGTCGCCAAGACCGAGCTGCAACGCCTGCCGCTGCTGCGTGCCTGTCTGAGCCGGCTCGGCACGCTGTTCATCGAACGCTTCTCGGCCGAGCACAGCGCCGCCGAGGTGCAACGGCTGCAACGAGCGCTGGCGCTCGGGCAATCGCTGGTGGTCTACCCGGAAGGCACGTTCACACGGCAGACGGGTCTGAGCCCATTCCATCTGGGCGCATTCCAGGCGGCCGTGGCGGCGGGCGTGCCGGTCATCCCGCTGGCGCTGCGCGGAACGCGCTCGCTGCTGCGCGACCAGCAGCACCTGCCGCATCGGGTACCGATCGGCGCCGTCTTCGGCCTGCCGCTGGCGCCGGCCGCGGGCGGCGACGCATTCGACGCCGCCGTCAGGCTGCGCGATGCGGCCCGCGAGCATATTCTGCAGCACTGTGGCGAGCCGGACCTGGCGTAGGCGCAGACGCGGCATGCCCGGCGCGCAGGAGGACGCACTTGGATCTTGACGGATGGGAACGCGTGAGCGCCACCGAGTGGCGCATCGCGCCGAGGGCGCCGATGCGTGTTGCGGCCGTACTGTATGCCGATGAGGCACTGCTGCGCGCCATGGACGAGAAGGTGCGCCAGCAACTCGTCAACGTCACACGACTTCCGGGCATCGTCGAGGCTGCCTATGCCATGCCGGATGCCCACTGGGGTTACGGGTTCCCGATCGGCGGCGTCGCAGCCTTCGACGCGGACGCCGGCGGCGTGGTGTCCGCCGGCGGTGTCGGTTTCGATATCTCCTGCGGCGTACGCACGGTCCTGACGGCTCTGCGGCGCCCACAGTTCGAACCGCACCAGCTGGCGCTCGCCAACGAGCTTGCGCGCGCCATCCCGGCCGGCATGGGTCGCGGCGGCTATCTGCACCTCGACGATGCGCAGCTCGGTGAGGTGCTGACGGGCGGTGCACGGTGGGCCGTCGAGCACGGCTACGGCGAGCCCGCCGACCTGCTGCGCATCGAGGACGGCGGGCAGGTTCTGCACGCCAAACCCGCGTGCGTCTCGCCGCGCGCCTATGCGCGCATGCGCGACCAGCTCGGCACGTTGGGTTCCGGCAATCATTACCTCGAGATCCAGGCCGTCAGCGAGATCTACCGGCCCGAGGTCGCCGAGATCCTGGAGCTGCATCGCGACGATGTCGTCGTCAGCATCCATTGCGGCTCGCGCGGACTCGGGCATCAGATCGGCACCGACTATCTGCAGGAAATGGTGCATGCGGCGCCCTCGTTCGGACTGCAGCTGCCGGACCGCGAGCTCGCCTGCGCGCCGATCCGCTCGGATCTCGGCCAGCGCTACCTCGGCGCCATGCGCGCGGCCAGCAATTGTGCGCTCGCCAATCGGCAGGTACTTACACACCTGCTGCGGGAGGTATTTTCGCGGCTGCTGCCGGCCGCCACGTTGCGCGTGCTCTACGATGTCTCGCACAACATCTGCAAGGAAGAGACCCATCAGGTCGATGGCGCCCCGCGCCGCCTGTTCGTGCATCGCAAGGGCGCGACCCGTGCATTCGGACCCGGTCACGCGGACGTTCCTGATGCGCTGCGGACGGTCGGTCAACCGGTGCTGATCGGTGGATCGATGGGTACCGGCTCATTCGTGCTGGTCGGCGCCCATGCCGACGGCGCCCGCGCCTTCGGCTCGGCCTGTCACGGCGCCGGCCGCAGCATGTCGCGCACCGGCGCCGCCAAGCGCTGGAGCGGCCGTCAGATCGTCGCGCAGCTGGCCGAACGCGGCATCCTGATCCGCAGTCCGTCCATGCGCGGCGTCGCGGAAGAGGCGCCGGAGGCCTACAAGAGCATCGATCAGGTGGTCGATGCCGCCGAGGCGGCGCAGCTGGCGCACAAGGTGGCCCGTCTGGAGCCGCTGGTCTGCATCAAGGGCTGAAGCCCGGGCGTATGTAGATCTTCGTATTCCATATCCGCCACGCACGGCCCAGCATGCGAATGGCTGCATCGATCGAGGAGAGCGCGTCTTGAAACTGCCGCTGCAGGTCACGTTTCGGAACATGGAGCCTTCGCCCGCGCTCGAGGCGAGGGTGCGTCAGCTCGCAGCGCGCCTGGACCGCTTCAGCGCGCACATCATGCACTGCCACATCGTGGTGGAAGAGCCCCACCGGCATCATCACCAGGGCGGCCTGTTCGACGTCAAGATCGACATCACGGTGCCCGGAGCGCAGATCGCCATTCAACGCTCGCACCCGGCCACGCACGCGCACGAGGATCCGTACGTTGCACTTCGCGACGCGTTCCGCGCCGCGCGCCGCAAGCTCGAGGACTACGAGCGCGAGCACCGCGGCGACGTCAAAGTGCACACAGGATTGCCGCATGGCCGGATCTGCGAGCTCAACGCGGACCAGGGCTTCGGCCGCATCGAAACCGACGATGGTCGGCTCATCTATTTCCATCGCAACAGCGTCCTGGAACGCCCGTTCGAGGATCTCAACACCGGCACCGAAGTCAGCTTCGTGGAGGAGGCGGGCGATCGCGGGCCCCAGGCCAGCACGGTGCACGTACTTTCGTGAACGATTCGATGCCCGAGATGCCGGCCGCCGTTCCGCGGCCGCGCTCGCCTCGGGCCGGGCACCATCCGGCGCTGGCTGAGCCGTCAGCGCGTGCGCGCCTCGGCAGTCGGATGTTCGGACAACGGTTCCTCCGCGGCACGACCCTCATCGAGCGGGTCGCGTTCCTCCGGCGCCGTGGCGTCTTCCCACGCCTCGGTCTCCGCCCGGATGGGCTGCAGTGACTCCGACGCCGCGGGCAGGACCCCCGGAGCTTCGCCGCTCTGATCGAGCTCGACATCCACCGGACCGGTCCAGTCCTCCGGCGGCTCGGCCAGCTCCAGGGACATCGCGCTCCAGTAATTCTCATCGATCTCGTCGAGATCGCCGTCGACAGTCTGGATCTCGATCGTGCCGGCGCGTTCGTCGCGGCCGGTGACGACGAATTCCTCGCCTTTGTCGCCGCGCAGGTACCACTGCCCAATCCTCGGGCTACCGACCTTCTCGTTCATGTCGCTCTCCGTTCCATCGGTGCCAGCGGTCATCGTAGGTCAGGGCCGGCAGGCGACGCGTCAGTATTAATGCGCATGCAGCTCGTCGCGGGCATCGAGCTCGTGCGCCAGCGCCTCGACCCGCGGCGAAATGCGCACCGGGTAGCTGCATTCGCCGTGCTCGAGCTGGCGCAGCTCGGACGGCAGTTGCGCCACCTGCTGGCGGCAGAATTCACGGCTCGCGGACAAGGTCGGCAGATCGCGGATGCGGCGCCCGTCGCGCATGACTTCCTGCAGCAGAGGCTCTCCGTCCATGGCCTCGTCGGCGAGCGCCACGCAGTCCCCGGTCCATCGGCCCTGCGCGCTGCGCTGGCGGTAGACCTGCTTGCGGCCCGGCCAGGTCGCCTTCCCGGGCGAGCGCTTGCGTCGCCCCTGGCCGGCGTATTCCTCGAGCTTGTAGGCGATATCGAGCGCGGGCGCGTCCTGCGACACCACCATATGGGTGCCGATACCGAAGGCATCCACCGGCGTGTTCGCGGCCAGCAATGCCTGCACCTGGTATTCGTCCAGGCTGCCGCTCAGGACGATGCGTACCGAGCCACAGCCATCGGCGTCGAGGATCTGCCGCACCGCCTGGGCCTGTGCCGCGAGGTCGCCGCTGTCGATGCGCACCGCCTGGATTCGGCCCGCGGCGCCCAACGCTCGCTGCTGGCTCGCCAGGGCAGCCACGCGCCGCGCCGCGCGCCGCGTATCATAGGTGTCGATCAGCAGCGTGGTCGGGCCCGGGTTGGCGTCGAGAAAGTGGCGGAAGGCGTCCTCCTCGCGCTCGTGCGCTTCGATATAGGAGTGCGCCATCGTGCCCGACAGCGGAATACCGTACTGGCGCCCGGCCTGCACCGTCGCCGTGGCATCGAACCCCGCCAGGTAGGCGGCCCGCGCCGCGTGAATCGCGGCCTCGGACCCGTGGGCGCGGCGCAGACCGAAATCGATCAGGCGGCGGCCTTGCGCGACGAGCACGCAGCGCACCGCCTTGCTGGCGATCAGCGTCTGGAAATGCACCAGATTGAGCAGACGACTCTCGACGAACTGCGCCTCGATGATCGGCGCGGTCACCCGCAGGATGGGCTCATTGGCAAAGAACGGCGTCCCCTCCGGCATCGCGTGCACGCAGCCGGTGAAGCGCAGCGACGACAGTTCACGCAGGAACTGCGGTGAGAAGGTACCGAGACTGTCGAGAAAGCGCAGCTCGCCATCGCCAAAGCGCAGCGCTTCCAGATAATCGATCGCCTGCTCGAGACCGGCCGCAA
This sequence comes from Gammaproteobacteria bacterium, assembly GCA_027315105.1. Lineage (GTDB taxonomy): Bacteria > Pseudomonadota > Gammaproteobacteria > Steroidobacterales > Steroidobacteraceae > FEN-1191. The sequence goes on along the minus strand of DAHUYP010000076.1, from coordinate 88,911 downwards.
GCAGGAACCGGCGCTGCCGCGGCAGCCGGCGGACGAACACCTCGAACACGGCCGTAGCGCGCATTCCGAGCGCCAAATACGCCTGCGCCATCGTCAGCTGATACAGGTCCGTCACCAGCGGCGACGACAGCTCGCTCATCCGCACACCTCGCGCGAGTTCGCCACCCGCACGCCGCCGGCGCGCAGCTCGGCCAGCGCGCGCTCGGCGTCGCCGCGCCGGACCTCCACCGGCCGGATCGCGTCCTCCAGCACGATCACGTCCAGGCCGAGCTTGCGCGCATCGAGCGCGGTCGCCCGCACGCAGTATTCGGTGGCGAGGCCGCCGATTACGACTCGCCGGCAGCCGTGCCGATGCAGGCGCGCCGCCAGATCGGTGCCCTCGAAGCCCGAATAGGCATCCGCCTCCGGCTCGACTGCCTTCGACACCACGCCGGCGCTGCCCGGAAGCGTCAGGGTTGGGGCAAATTGCGCCCCGGGTGAGCCGGCGACGCAATGTGGCGGCCACGGGCCGCCGCGCTCGCGGAACGAGCAATGCTCCGACGGGTGCCAATCGCGCGTGGCATAGATCGGCAGGCCGCGGCGCAGGAATTCCGCGATGCAGTGATTGAGCACCGGAACGACGGCATCGCCGCCGGCCACGCCCAGAGCGCCGCCGGGCAGGAAGTCGCGCTGTACGTCGACGATGATCAGCGCGTCCCCGGGCTGCGGCGTCGTGGCCATCGCGCAGCCCGTCAGGGCCGCAGCGCTGCGCTCGCGCGAGCGGCCAGGTCGTCGCGCCGGCAGCTGTATCCGACATTCATGGCATCGCCCCCCATGGTTCCCAACCACAACCTTTGCGCCGGCATATTCGCACCTGCCGCGCACCAGCCGCCGAGCATGCTACCCGGCGCGGCGGACACCCAGCGTCCGTATTACTGCGCATTGCACCGCCGCAGCGCGCCCGGCGGCGGGCAAGCGGCGGCCGGGGCCTCGCTAGGTGTCCCACTCCAGCGCCAGACTGCCGTCGGCGCGCCGCACCGGCCGCGACCCGAGCTTTCGGCACTCGCGCTCCAGCGTCACCGACAGCCAGGCGGCGGCATCGGGCGGCGCCCGATTGATACGGAAGTGGCGGGTGCGCGTAGCCATCATCGACAGCCGCAGCAGATTGCCGTTCTGCGGGTCCAGAGCCGGGAAATACATCAGCCCGAGATCGCCGCGGTAATCCTCGTGCCCGGCGATGCCTTCATAGTCATTGAGCAGGTCGCCGCAACCATACAGTATCGCCTTGTGATGATAGACCTCGATACCGCGCGCATGATGCGAGGAATGGCCGTGCACCAGATCGACATCCGCCCGGTCGATGAGACGATGGGCAAATTCGCGTTCGTGCGGCGAGACCTCATAGCCCCAATTGCCGCCCCAGTGGATGGACGCCACGACGACATCGCCCTTGCCGGCCTGCCGCGAGATCTGCCGCACCGCCAGATCGACGCTGTGCGGCGACAGGTCCTTCAGACAGTTCACGCCCGGCTGATCCCGGGTCGCCGTCCATGCGCGCGGCACGCCGCTGTTCTCCACCGCGAAACCGAACACCAGCAGCCGCCGCCCGGCCGATTCGATGATCGCCGGAGCGCCCGCCTCGGAATCGTCGCGCCCCGCACCGGCCGTACGGATGCCGGCCGCACGCAGCGCGGCCAGCGTTTCCTCCAGACCCGAGTGGCCCCAGTCCATGACGTGGTTGTTGGCCAGCACGCAGCAATCGATCCCGGCGGCCGTCAGGCAGGGCACATTGGCCGGGTGCATGCGGTAGTGAACGCGCTTCTGCGGCCAGGCGTCGGGGCTGACGGTGACCGCGGTCTCCAGATTCACGATCCGAACCTCCGGCCGCACGCGCTCGAATTCCGCGAGCGCATCGCCCCACACGTAGTCGAAGCCGACCGGCCTCCGGATCGGCCCGCTCGCGCGCTCCGCCAGCTCGACGTAGGTCGCGGCCGAGCTCACGCACGGCTCGAACAGTTGCAGCTTGCTGGGGTTCGGCAGGATCTGGTCGACGCCGCGGCCGAGCATGACGTCGCCGCAGACAAACAGGGTCAGCGCATCGGCCGCACGGCCCTGGCCGGATTCGGTGCTCATGCGCGTTTCACCCGCCTGGCCGGCGCGGACAACTCGGTGTGCAGGCTCACCTTGCTGCGAAAACCCGGCGGTTTGACGACCAGCATGTCGCAATCGAGTCCGTCGAGCAACGTCTCGGCCGTGTGTCCGATGAAGATTCGCTTCAGCAATGAGCGCGACACGGCCCCCATCGCGACGATGTCGGCGGATTCGCGCCGTGCAAGGAACGGCAGCGCCTCCGCGGCGTTGCCTTCGACGAGTTCCACGTCGACGCGCGCTATGCCGTGGCGTTGCGCCAGCTCCGTGATACGCGCCTCGACACCGTCGCCCTGGGCGGACTCGGCGGGCCCGCGGAACTCGACCGCTTCATGTCGCAGCAGGGGCGTGATCCGCGGCCGGGCAGCGCGCGCATGAAACATCAGCAGCTTTCCCGACAGCGCATTCGACAATATGGTTGCCGCATCGAGTATCGCGTCGTCGAGCGCCGCGGGCTTGTCGTGCTCGTGCATCGGATCGACCGCCGCGATCAGACGGCATTCGGTGTAGGGACGCGTGCTCTTGATCAGCAGCAGCGGGCACGGGCAGATTTCGATCATCTTGTAGTCCGCATAGCCGAGCCTCCATGGACCGTGGTGCCGGCTCGGCTGCACGATCAGCAGATCGGGCCGATGGCTCAGAACCTGCCGCACGATGCCTTCGTGCACCGGATGGTCCCAGCGAACGCTCGAACGGACCTGCAGTCCCGGTCGACGCAGGCTCTGCGCCTGCTGTTCGAGTTGCCGCTCGCGCTGCTCGATGAGCTCGTGCACCGCCTGTTCGAACTCCGGCGAACCCAGGCGCTGCGGCTGCGCGGCGAGCGAGCCGTCGACGCAGTGGAACAGTTCGAGCTCGGCGCCCAGCGCGGCCGTCAGGCGTTGCACCTTGTCCAACACGGCCGCGTCCATCCTGTCCGGCGCGGCCATTGCGAACAGCACTTGACTCCAGCCCATGGCTCGCCCTTCCGTGACGGAAGACCCGGCTCGCACCATACGCCCCCGCCGGCGGTCGCTGCGATCAGAACAAGCGCCTAAGGCGGTGTGGCCATTACCTATTGGCGGGCCTGCGCCGCCGCGCCGGCCGCGCGCGCGGCCCGGTGGTTTTCCCTGATAGCTTTCGGTTGCCCCATCTCGGATCATCGTCGAAAAGGGGCTGCTGCGCTGCCGACATCATGCATACCCGCCCATCGCCGCAGGAGCGACCGAGCCATGTATAGCCAAGCCAATACCTGGGCACTGATCCTCGCGGCCGGCGACGGAGTGCGCCTTAGGAGCCTGACGACCGCACCGTCCGGCACCGCGATCCCGAAGCAGTTCTGCTCCTTGCGCGACGGGCCGTCCTTGCTGCACGAGGCATTGGGGCGGGCCCGCAGCGTGACCTCCGAGATCCATACCTGCGCCGTCGTTGCCGAATCCCACCGGCGATGGTGGGAGCCGCAGCTCTGGAGCCTGCCGGCCGCGAACGTCATCGTGCAACCCGAGAACCGCGGTACCGCCAACGGCATCCTGCTGCCGTTGCTGCATATCGTGGCGCGCGATCCCGATGCGCGGCTGCTGCTGCTCCCGTCCGACCACCACGTCCGCAAGGAAGCGATCCTGGCGCGCTCGCTGCGCCAGGCGCTCGAGCAGCTGCAGTGGCGCATCGACGAGGCCGTGCTGCTCGGACTCGAGCCGGCGCTTTCGGATCCGGACCTCGGTTACATCCTGCCTGGCCCGAGCGACGGACGAGGTGCCCTGGAGGTGACGCAGTTCGTCGAGAAGCCGACACCGATGCAGGCACGGGAACTGATCGCGCGGGGCGGATTGTGGAACGCCTTTATCGTGGCATCCACCGCGCAGGCCTTGCTCGGGCTGTTCCGCCGCCGGATCCCGGAAATCGTCCGGCAGATGCGTGCAGCAGTGCAGCACGATCTGTCCGAACACGGCACCGGCCTTGCCACGGCGTTGTTGTATGAAGAGCTTGCCGTGATCGATTTTTCGCACGATATCCTGCAGGGCCAGGAGCAGCAGCTGCGTGTACTGCCGGTACCGCAATGCGGCTGGAGCGATCTGGGGACGCCGCAGCGGGTGGCGGATGCGCTGCGCTGGGCCCCGGCGCGGCAGAACGAACCCGATGTGCCGGTGATGATTTCAGGACAGTTGAGTCTTGCCGCGCAGCATGCGCGCTTTCACGGCGCCAGGCCCCTGGGCGCATGAGATGCGGCTGACCGGTCAGGCGCGCGGATAGCCTACGGTCTGCGCAAAGGTCACGAACTGCTGCTCCGGCAGCTTCAGCACGCGCGCGAGCTTCGGATAATCCAGCGCCCCTCGAAAGACCGTGGCAAGGCCCTCCGAGGCGCAAAACAGGTACACGTTCTGGCCGATGAATCCGGCGTCGACCGAGCTATACAGGCGGCGTTCGCCGGCAGACAGCTCCGTCATGCGCTCCCCATGGGCGACATAGATGAGATTGAGCGGCGCCGTGCCGACGAAATCCTGCAGACCGGTTTGTGCGCGGATGTCCGTGGCCAAATGGGGCAGCAGCGCGTGCGCCTCGGGCTCGTACAGCCATACCCCGTCGGCCAGCGCCGCATAGACGTCGATCACCATGATATGGCGCCAATACGGCGCCGTGCGATCGCCGCTCGGGCGATTGATCCCGAAGGCCGCCCACAGCAGATCGGACAGGGTCTGCGCCGAAAGCGGCCGACTGGCATAGTCGCGCGTGGAACACCGGAGCTTGAGCGCATCCATCAACGGCAGACCGCCCTCGCGGCGCGGCGGCGGCAGCTGCAGTGCGCTCGCCGGCGACCCGGCGGCGGCGCAAGCCATCGCAGCCGCAGCGCCTGCAACCATCGGCTCGGCGGTGGTTGGGCGTCCTGTCATGATCCGCGCTCCGCTACGCTGGTCGCACCGGCGTGCGGGCCATCATCGCGCGGGCTTTGCAGGAGCATCTGCCCCGCCGCCCGGGCAATGGACGACAGATCATGCAATCTGCCGCCCATCATATCCAGCCCGATGCACGCGCGTCGGGCACCAGCGATCGCCGGCATGCATTACTGCACTGCGATCTGTTTGGGCCTCTCCTTCTCGCTCTTCGGGATGTGCACCGACAGCACCCCGTCCTTGTAATCACTGTTCACGGACTCGACTTTGATGTTGTCCGGCAGCGAGAAGCTGCGCGCGAAGCTGCCATAGTAGCTTTCGACGCGGTGAACCTTCTCGTTCTTTTCCTCCTTCTGCTGCTTGCGTTCGCCCTCGATAGTGATTACACCATCACCGAGACTGACTTTGATGTCCTCCTTCTTGACGCCGGGAAGACCGGCGCGAATGACGTACTCCTTGTCGGTCTCGCTGATGTCGGCGGTCGGCGACCACTCGAAGCTGACCTCCCCTTCGCCCGACAGACGCGGGAGCAACCCGGAGGTGCGCGACAACATCGGACCGAACAGGCCCTGCATCTCAGAAAATGGATCCCAACGAACGAGGCTCATGATGTTCTCCTTGACTAGCGGCGGCACTGACGTGCACGACTGCGGTTATGCTCGGCGACAACGGGCGCGATGTCGATTCGCGGAAATACTTACCCGCGACACTGCGCGCGCAACTTCTGGCGCCGAAGGCGAGCCCAGCTCGTGCGTAGGTACAACAACGGGCTGACGCCGGCGGCTTGCGGATGAAACAATGGCGCCAGCGCATCGGCGGACGATGCCCGGAGCCAAGGGGTACGCGCAACATGGAACCCGACAGGGCTTTGCTCAGAGCAATCAGGCTTATGGGCGCAATCACGGCCATGGCCATCGGTGCGGGCTGCGTCTCGCAGCCGATGCAGCGGGCCGTGCCGGCGCAACCGCCGCCTCCCGAGACGACGGTGTATTTCTATCCCGCTCGCGGCCAATCGGCACAGCAGCAGGATCGCGACAAGTACGAGTGCCATACGTGGGCCGTGCAGCAGAGCGGATTCGATCCAAGCGCGCCCGGCGTGCCACCCCATCTGCGCATTGACGTCGATGCCGGCGGCCCGCCATCCGGTGCCGGTGTCGCCATGGGAGCGATGACGGGCGCTGTCCTGGGCGCGGCGGTCTCCCCGCCCTGGCAGGCCGGACCAGGTGCGCTGCTCGGCGCCCTCACCGGCGCCGCGATCGGCGGCATCGCCGAGAGCGCCGCGGCGCAACAGCGGCAGGAACGGATGGCCGCCGCTGCCCAGGACGCCGAGGCGGCGCGGCTCGAGCGCCGGGCGAGCGACTATCGCCGCGCGATGAGCGCCTGCCTGGAGGGCAGGGGCTACAACGTGCGCTGAGCACCACGGACTCGCGCGGCGGTGCGGATTTTTGCCGGAAGGGTGATGACATGACTACGCATGGCAAACACAATGGCTGGGGCTGGTTGGCGCTCGCGGGCGTCTTGGCGATGGCGGCCATTGGACCGGCGATCGCACAACCCGCCGCGCCGCGCGCGAGCAGGCCGGCCGCCGGCGGTCCCCATGAGCACCTCGATAGCCGATTCTCCCACAATCGCTATTATTTCGATCGCGGCTACGCCGTTCGCCGGCCGCCGCGGGGCGCATTCGGCGAGCTTCGCGGCCCGAACGGCGGGCGATACTGGTATAACGGCGGCAACTGGTACCGGTGGGGCGGGCGCGATTGGACCGTTTGGGGCGCCCCCGTCGGCCTGTTCGTGCCTTGGCTGCCGCCCTACTTCACCACGGTGTGGTGGAACGGTGTTCCTTTCTACTATGCCAACGACGCGTACTACATGTGGAATGATGCGCAGCGCGAGTACCAGGTCGTGGCGCCGCCGGACGGCATAGAGGCATCGGGCACCACTCAAGCCCCCGCGAGCGATCAGCTGTTCGTCTATCCGAAGAACGCGCAAACCTCGGAACAGCAGGCGAAGGACAGCTACGAGTGTCACCACTGGGCCGTCGAGCAGAGCGGCTTCGATCCGACCGTAGCCGGTGGCGGCGTCGCCTCCGAGACGGCGCTCCAGAAGCGCAACGACTATTTTCGCGCCCAGGTCACCTGCCTCGAAGCGCGCGGCTATTCGGTGAAGTAGCCGGCCGCTCACCGCACGCCGCCGGCCGCCCTGTGCGATGAAACTTCACGCTCGAGTGTTCGCCGATCGCAACGCCGCCGGCGCCGAGCTCGCTCACGAGCTCGAGCGCCGAGCCTGGTCATCACCGGTGCTGGTGCTCGGCCTGCCGCGCGGCGGCGTTCCTGTGGCAGCCGAAGTGGCGCGCGCCCTGGGCGCCGCACTCGACGTCCTGGTCGTGCGCAAGATCGGAATGCCCGGTCAGCCGGAACTGGCCATCGGAGCGATCGCCCCCGGCAATATCGTCGTGCACGAGCCCCGCTTCGCCGGTGTGTCGTCGACCCGCGGAGCCGCCTTCGAGCGGCTCGTCGAGCAGGAGCAACGCGAACTCGTGCGCCGCGAGCAGGTCTACCGGGCCGGTCTGGAGCCGCTCGATCTCAAGGGCAGGACGGTGGTGCTGGTCGATGACGGGCTCGCGACCGGCTGCACGATGCTCGCGGCGGTGCGCGCAGCGCGCAAGGCCGGCGCCGAGCGCATCATCGTCGCATCGCCAGTCGCGTCGATCGAAGCCGAGGCCCTGCTCAGACCGGAGGCAGATGAGGTCATCGTCCTGCAAACGCCGCCGATGCTGTCTTCCATCGGCCAATGGTACGAGCAGTTCGAGCAGCTCGAGGACGCCGAGGTCTGCCGTCTGCTCGCGCTCGGCCGCCAGGGGAACCTGCCGGCCTGACGGCGATAGCTGGTGGGGACCCGGCGCAGCAGCGGGTCCTGTGGTACCAATCGCGCATCGGCGACGGCGCATGCGCTCACCCTCGAGCAAGCGCGCGCGCCCGCGCGCGCCGGACCATGGCTTCGAACAATGGCAGCTTGTAGGAATTCTTGCCGAGCGGCGTTGCGCCCTCGAGCGCCGCCTGGCCCGCCTGTAGTGCGATCTGCTCGGTGATCGCCTTGCCGAGCAGCACCTGCTCGGCCGCCTTCGCCCGGTGCGGCACCGGCGCGGCCGCACCGAGAATCACCGCGGCGCGCCGGCACAGACCATCCGCCAGCTCGAGCACCACGGCGACGTCGGCCAGAGGCCAGTCGAACGAGTCCCTCTCGCCCTGCTTCAGATGCGCCATGCGCGTGCCCGCGGGCAGCGGCGGCAATCGTATCGCCGTCATGATCTGCCCCGCCTGCAGCACGTTCTCCCGCTGCGGATCCCGTTGCGATGACACGAAGAATTCCTCGAGCGGCAGGCGCTGCACCGCGCCGTGCGCATCGGCCAATTCGGCCGCTGCGCCGAGCGCCACCAGCGCCGTGGCCGCCGTGGACGCATGCACGATCGCGCAGGGCCGATTGGCGAAGATCGCGTGGTACTGATTCTCCCCCGAGATCGCAAAGCAGTGTTCGCCGCCCTTCCTCAGACAGCGATATTCCTGCGCTCGAAAGTACCAGCAGCGCGGCCGCTGCAGCAGGTTGCCGCCCAGCGTGGCGACATTACGGATCTGCGGGCTGGCCGCGCCGCGCGCCGCGTCGGCCAAAGCCGGGTAGCGACTGCGCACCTCGGGATGCTCGCCAAGACGCGCCAGCGTGACCATCGAGCCAATGCGCAACCCGCCGTCGGCTTCGCTGACGATGTCTTCGAGGCCCGGGATTGCTTTCAGATTCACGAGCCGGGCCGGCGCCAGCAGGTTCTCCTTCATGAGGTCGAGCAGGTCGATCCCGCCGGCCTTCAGGATCCCGACCGCCTCGGGGCCTGCGGCTCCCGTGTGCTTCACCATCGCCTCGGCGACGGTGCCCGAGGCGGCGGCAGCGGCCTGCGAAATCGTCGCCGCACCGACCCAGGCAAACGGCTGCATGACGTTCATGCCCCCGCCCGCAGCTTGCCCAGCGCCCCCAGGATGGCGCCCGGCGTCAGCGGCAGGCTGCGAACCCGCACGCCGATGGCATTGTAGACCGCGTTCGCGATCGCCGGCGCGGTGGCGATGTTGGAGGGCTCGGCGATGCCGTAGGCGTCGGTCGCGCTGCGGCCTTGGTAGTTCTCCAGCAGCACGACCTCGATCTGCGGTGTCTCGCGGCAACCCGCCAGCCGGTACTGCTCGAGGTTCGGATTCACCATGCGGCCGGTCTGCTGATCGATGATCCGCTCCTCGAACAGTGCGAACGAGAGGCCCATCAGGACGCCGCCGTGCACCTGGCTCTCGATTTGCCTCGGGTTCAGCGGGCGACCGCAATCCTGCACCGCCACCACGCGCTCGACGCGGACGATGCCGGTCTCGGTGTCGACCGCCACGGCCGCAAACTGCACGCCACCCAGATCCTGCTGCGCGATGGCGGCGTCGCCCATACGTCGCCTGAAGCCGCCGTAGTCGTCGCTGCGCGAGGCCACTGCGCTCACGCAATCGGTGCGCAGCAACGCGGTCGCGTCCCTGAACGCCATGCCGCGGCTGGGCTCGCCGCGCACGATGATCCGTCCCTCGCGGGCCATCAGCGCGTCCGGCGCCACCTCGAGGGCGAGGGCAGCCTCCCGCAACAGCGACTGCAGCACCTGCCAGGCCGCGGTACGCGCCGGCGGAGTGATCGAAGCGGTGGTGCGACTGCCGTAGGACGGCGGTCCGGCCGGAAATTCGGTGTCGCCGATGCGCACGGTGATGGCCTCCGGGCGCAGTCCCAACACCTCGGCAACCACCTGCGCGAGCACGGTGCCGACACCCGTGCCGATGTCCTGAACGCTCGAGAGCACCTCGACGGAGCCGTCGCGCAGTGCTCGCACCTCACAGGCGGCATTGATCTGCACATTGGCGCCCCACAGGGATTGCGCCATGCCCAGACCGCGTTTCACGACGCCGGCATCCGCACCCGGCGCGTGCCGCCGTCGCCAGTCGACACGTTCGGCGCCGATGCGCCGCTCCTCGCGGCGCACCGGGCTCGCATCGATACGATCACGCAACAGCAGCGGATCCAGCACCAGCCGTTCGGCCAGCTCATCGATCGCCTGCTCCATCCCCCAGGCGCCCGGCACGTTGCCGGGTCCTCGCATCGCGCAGCCCGGCCCGGCATTGATGAACACGTCGTACTGAGCGGTGTCGACGTTCGGACAGCGGTATAGAGCATCGGCAACATTGCCCACACCGGCGCCCAGGGCCACGCCCGCGGTGCCATAGCTGCGCAATGCGATCGCCGTCAATGAGCCGTCATTTCGGGCCCCGATGCGCAGCCGTTGCCACGTCGCCGGGCGGTTACCACTGTCGATCTGCTCCTCCTGGCGGTCGAGCGCGATGCGCACCGGCGCCTGCGCCTGACGCGACAGGACGACGGCCAAGCGGCCGTAATTGCCCAACATCGATTTCGAGCCGAAGCCTCCGCCCATGCCATCCACGACCACACGCACCCGGCTCAGCGGCAGCCCGAAGGCCTCGGCCAGTTCGTGGCGCACGCCGCTCGTGAACTGCGTCGATATGTAGACGGTCAGCCCTTCGCTTCCCCAATCGGCTACGATCGCATGAGGCTCCAGACAGCAATGCGTTTGCACCTGCGTACGGTACTCGCCTTCGAGCACCACGTCGGCCTGCGCAAAGCCCTGCGCGCTATCGCCGCGCTGCAGAGTGGCCGGTCCGCGCACGTTACCGTGCAGCGGCAGATCCGGCGGCGCAGGGAATCCCGACGCATGGCCGCGCGGCACCGACACACTGTCGTGCACCAGGGGCGCCGAGGGTGCGCGTGCCCGATCCAACTCGACGACGAATGGCAGCGGATCGTACTGCACGCGAATCAGGCGCAGCGCCTCCTCGGCCGCTGCAGCCGATTCGGCGGCCAGCGCCGCCACCGGCGCGCCGACGTAGCGCACGGTCGCGCTGAGCGCGTCCCCGGGGCGCGCGACCAGCACGAGCGCACGCACTCCAGGATGACGGGCGGCAAGCGAAGTATCGATGCTGCGAATGATCGCGTGCGGCATTGCTGAGCGCAGGATTCGACCGTGCAGCAGCCCTGGTAGAGTCACGTCGACCGTGAAGCGGATCGCACCGGTCACCTTCGCGCGCCCATTGTGCCGCGCGATGGGCTTGCCGATGACCTCGAGTTGCGAATTAGGGGGCAGCGGCGGCGGCTCGTCCGCGGGAATCTGCCGCGTCACCTCGCCGAGGCCGTCCGCGCCCAATCCGCACGGAAAGGTCTCGGTACGCTGCGGCGAAGGTGTCGTCATGAGCGCTTGCGGCGCACTGCCGCGGCCTCCAGGGTCGCGGCCACCACGTGCGGATAGCAGCCGCAGCGGCACAGATGTCCGCTGATGGCGCGCTCGACGTCCTGCGCGTCCGGTGCGGGCATGCGCTCCAGCAGCGCCGCGCAACTCATGAGCATGCCCGGTGTGCAGAATCCGCATTGCAGCGCGTCGTGTTCGATGAAAGCGGTCTGCACCGGATGCAGCCCCGCGGCGCTCGCGAGACCCTCGATCGTCGTCACGTGGCGCGCTCCGATCTCGATCGCCAGAACCATGCAGGAGCAGATCGGCTGGCCGTCGAGCCAGACCGTGCAGGCCGAGCAGGCGCCGCGGTCGCATGCGATCTTGGTGCCCGTCAGGCCCAGCGCGTCGCGCAGCGCTTCGGCCAGCGTGGTCCGCGGCTCGACGCTGACCGGGCGCGCCGACCCGTTGATCGTCAGGCTGATCCGAACCGCCTCCGGACCGAGCCTCACGGCCTCGCGCCCCTGCTCAGTCACGGGCCGCCCGCTCACGGCCGCCGCGGCTGCGCCGGCGATGGCCGCTGCCGCGCTCGTCGCGGCCGCGGTCGTCAATGCGGAGCCGTGCAGGAACGAGCGACGGGAGATTCGCGCGCGCATCGACGGGTCTCCGGGTCATGGGTGTCGTGACCGCCCGCGGCGCAGGCGGCCTCGAAACAGGCTGGCAGCCGGCAACGACCGCCAGCACCATCCCCAGACAGAGCAGTCGCGCCAGACGCCCGCCTTGCATGTCGTTCCCCGGTCAATGAGCCCCTGGCCTGCCTGATCAGCCGGTGGGGTGATGATTGCCCACGACCTTTGGCACCGCCATCGGTGTATGTACCGATGTATTTCGCCCGCTGTCCGATTAACCTCGCAATCGGAGGGGATGGATTCTCTTTCAGGCGCGGCGGTTTTTTTTGACTCGCGGCATGGGCTTGCTGCAATACGCTCGACCGAAACTCGGCCCCCCCCAAATGTGCGATCGGTTGGGCATCGAGCAGGCACGATCACCATGCCGTGAGTTCTTTGTCGCCCCGGCGCCGGCTGCATCGTTGCCGGTCCGCTGCCATGGGGCTAGAGTGCCGGCGGTGAAGCCGCGCATTCCGCCTCCGATCGTGATGCTGCTGGCCGCCGCGCTGATGTGGGAACTGCACCGTCGGCTGCCGCTGGCACAGTGGATCGCAGCGCCGTGGAACCGCCTCGGTGTGCTTCCGGGCGCGCTCGGCATCGCCATCGACGCCGCTGCGCTGATGAGTTTCCGGCGGGCGCGCACCAGCATCAATCCCATGGTTCCGAGCAAGGCCACGCGGCTGGTCACGGACGGGGTGTTTCGCATGAGCCGCAATCCGATGTACCTGGGCCTGTTGCTGCTGCTGATCGGGTGGGCGCTCTGGCTCGGCAGTGCGAGCGTCTGGCTGGTGCCGCCGGCGTTCGCGGGCGTCATCACGTTCGCGCAGATCCGGCCCGAGGAGCGCGCGCTCGGCCAGCTCTTCGGAGCGCAGTATCTTGCATACCGGCGCGGCGTGGCCCGATGGATCGGCAGGCGCATGGTTAATAGTCGATAGATTCACGTACAATCGCCGCTCGGGCCGCAGCAAGGAGATGCGGGATGATCGTCGTGCTGGTACCGGCGCGCGGCGCGCCGCACGTCCTGGATGTCACCGCCGAGCAAGTGGTACTGCTGGCGAGGAATGCGCATGCCGACATACCGCACACGAGCTCGATCCCGCCCGGCGTGTACGCATCCGAGTTCGACGAGGCCTGGGCGGTTCTGACGAAGGACATGTTCCACGCGCGGTACTTCGACAGCGTCAACGAGGGTCTTCGCTTCTACAGCGCGGCCCGGCATCCGCTCGCGGCCCATCAGACCGGTGCGGTGATGGCGCTGCTCAAGCGGCTGCCGTTCGCCGTCCCGGATCCGCATGACGAGCCCGCCGAGCAGCCGGATATTCGCCGGGCGTAGCGCGGTCCGGCGAGCGGCCCCGCCGTGGTCCGGTCACAGGCGCCAATTCACCCCGAAGGTCAGCATATCGGCGGAATAGCCAAAGCCGACATTGTTGCCGCTCGTCAGGCGTACGTATTCGAGGTCGAGCGACGCGCCGCCGCCCAGGTGCACCTCGCCTCCCAGCCCGAACGACAGCCCGACGTCGTTGCTGCTGCTGTCAGGATAGTCGCGGTGCATCTGCGCCCCGCCGAGACCGGCGAGCGCGTACCCCGAGATCCATGGCGATATCGGCAGAATGCCCTTGACGTAGCCCGCGTAGATGAGCTGAGCATCGACGTGGTAGCCATTCCAGTCCCCGCCGCTAACGCTCGTGCCGATGCGGCCCTCGATTGCCACGTAGGGACTGAACTGCTCACCGACGCGAAACAGTGCCACGGTCGGGCTCATCGTGCCCAGTCCGTCTTCGTTATAGAACATCTCGCCGGCGCTCGCCCCCAGGTAGATGCTGCCGTATCCCGGGCCACCCGCGTAGTTTTGACTCTGCGCCATCGCCGCGCTCGAGCCCACCGCCACGATCCCAAGTCCGATCCATGCAATGCTCTTGTTCACACACCACCTCGTCTTCGATTGAGTCATGCACAGCAGCCGCGCTGCGCGGCGCGCAGCATACAACGTTGTCTTCGGACTAGGCGATGGCCGGCTGAGTTCCCAGCCGGCAGCGCATCGTTCAGCGTACGTTCAGGTACGTTGCAATGCAGCTCCAAATGCCTCGGCGCGAATGTTCCGGTACCAGCGCTCCGCCTCGCGTGCCTGCTGCGCCCGCAGCACGATCGCCGGCGGCGCCGCCGCGGCGGCGGCGCGCGCCTGCAGCGGCACAATCCGGCCATGGTGCAGGTGAAATCGCGCGCGCATCGACAGCGCATCCGCCGGCGCGAGCACGCTGAAGCAGACGCTATCGAGATTCGGCTGCGGCGGCTCGTGTCCGGCCAGCAGCGCAACGATCGCGCGCGCGCATTGCCTGGCCTGACTGCAGGCGGCGGAGGCGGCCTTCGGCATCGCATCGGCGATGCAGGCATCGCCGATGACATGCACGTTCGGCTGCAGCCGCGATTCGAAGGTCAGCGCATCGATCGGGCACCAACCGTGAGCCGACGCCAGGCCGGCGTCCGGCGCGAGCTGCCCCGGCGCCTGCGGCGGGATGACGTTGGCGACCGCGGCCACGTGCGGACCGCCGCGCGTGTAGAGCGTCATGGTGGCCGCATCGACGCGCACCACGGCGCCGTCCTGGGTCGAGGCGATCCATTCGATCATGCCGGGATAGAGCTCGCGCCAGATCGCACTGAACTGATCCTGTCTCGGAAAGTGATTGTTGGAATCGAATATCAGCACTTTCGAGCGCGGCTTGGCCCGCGAGAGATAGTGCGCAATCAGGCTCGCTCGCTCGTAGGGCGCCGGCGGGCAGCGCATCAGGCCAGACGGTACGCTGATCGCCACGACACCCCCGTCCTGCATCGCGCGCAACTGCGCCGCCAGGCGCTGCGTCTGCGCACCGGCCTGCCAGGCATGCGGCATGCTCACCGCCGCGGCGTCGCCATACCCCTCGAGTCGATCCGCGAGGAAGCGAATCCCGGGGGCGACCACGAGCCGATCGAAGGCCATTACGGCGCCGCCGCCCAGCCGCACGCGGCGCCGCTGCACCTCGATGGCGACGGCGCGATCCGGCACCACCTCGACGCCGGCGCGACGTACGCCGCCGCGCGCCACGGTGATCGAATCGATGTCGCGCAATCCGGCGATCACCTCGTTGCTCATGGGACCGGTGGCATAGCGCTCGTCCGGGTCGATGAGACTCACCGCGATCGCCGGATTCAGGCGCCGAAGATGCAGCGCGCAGGCCGAACCCGCGAAGCCGCCGCCGACGATCAGCACGCGCGCCTTGCCGGCGGCTGGTACGGCCGCGGCTTCGTCCCGGCCTGGCAGGCCGTAGACGGCGGTCAGCGCGCCCCATTGCAGCAGCCGCCGGCGATTCAGTTTGTCGGATCGGACTGCCATTCCATCTGCTGATACAGGCGCGCGACATTGCGTGGATGCGTGCTATCCCAGAGCAACCAGTTCGGCTCTTCGGCCGTGGCAACCCGCTGGATCGCCTGCTGCATCGATGCGCCGCGCTCGAGCTCGGCTCGCACGCCGTCGATCAATGCCAGCAGATAGCGGCGCTCGGCCGACAGCGCCGCGCCAAGATCGCCCGTGAGCGCGCCATGGCCGGGCACGGTGCGCCGCACGTTCCACTGCCCGAGCTCGCCGATCACGCTCAGCCAGCCGCTGGCACTGCCGTCCAGCGCCGGCAGGCGCTCGCGAAACAGCAGATCCCCCGTCCACAAAGTACCGCTCTGCTCATCCAGCACGGTCAGATCGCAGTCGGTATGGGCGATCGGCCAGGCCCGCAGGCGCAGCCGCCGGTCGCCCAGATCGAGCTCGAGCTCACGCTCGACCGGCGTATCCGGCGCGATCAGCTGATCGGCGCTCGGCGGTTGATCGAGATCGCCGGCGTACTGCCGCAGGAAGAACGCGCGACTGCGCAGCATCGCCGCCGCCAGCCGCACGTGGCCGACGAAGCGCGGACGATCCGGCTTGAATGCGATGTTGCCGAGCACGTGATCGACGTGCACGTGCGTGTTGACGACATAGCAGACCGGTACGCGCGTGCGCCGGGCGATCGCGGCGCGCAGGGCCCGGCCGACGCTGCTCGAGCCGCCGGTATCGATCACGGCGACGCACTTGCTGCCGACGATGAAACCGATATTGGCGATGTCGTCGTGTCCCGGAACATCCAGCGCCAGCATGCGGCCGAAGTGCACGAACACGCCCGGGGCGACCTCGCGCACCGTGAAGGCGTCCCGGGCCTGCGCCAGCGTGCCGTGCCACCGGGCGCCGGCGAGGCACAGCCAGACCAGCGCCGCGACGCGCCACGCTTGCCGACGCATGCGCGGCGGCCTTGCCCGGGGCACGCCTCTGGCCGCTGTCTCAAGGATCGCCGAGCGCTCCCGTGGCTCTCGCCGTCGCGGCATGACCGGCCGCGAGGCCCTGCCAGCTGGCGCTGAAATGCCCGTCCTTCGAATCGATGACGTCCACCGTCAGGGGTGCCGGCAGGGCTTGGTCGGAGACGATGCGCAGCGTCGGATTCTCGCTCAACGAGATGCCCGTATCCCCATCGATCAGCGTCCGGCCTGCGGTGCTCAGACGAATATGAGAGACGAAATGCGGCGCAATCGCCTCGCCGCTCACCGGGTCGATCTGAAAGCCTGAATTGTTGGGGTGGCGAATGCCGACCTGCAGCGACCGCGCGTTACCCGCGGCTCGGAACCGGATCTCACCGAGCTGCCCGCCCTCGGCCGCGCTCGGCGGTGCCGAACATCCGCCGCTGGCGTTGACCCAGCTGCTGCGCATTTCCAGGGTGCCGTCGGTGGTCTCGGCGATCGCGCGCACGGAGGTAAATCGATCCACGCGCACGCGCAAGCCGATCTCGGCCACGCGCGCGCCGCGGGCAAACTCGAACGTCGATACCACGGGTGACGGATTGTTGTCGATGATCACCCTGACCTGCCTGATGTGCCCGATGGCCGCCGCGCCGAAACGCACGTTCAATGGCGTCGCAGCTGGATCGGGCGTATTCGCGGCGACCTCGAGACTCATGAACGACTCGTCGAGCACGCCGATCGCGCGCGTGCCGTAGAACTGCTGGCGCAGATATTCCCACGCGCCGCTGGCGGGCGTTTGCGCCTCATCGATCGCCGGCGACGGCCCACCGTAGAGCAACAGCGGCAACAGCGCCGTCGCGACGCGGATGGGATGCCGCATGACCGGGGGCCGGCGCGGTGAGCGCGCCAGTCGTGGACTGAGCAGGCGTCGGAGCATGATGATCGCCCCCTTTCCGTTCGACACGGTAGCGATGAGCCGGCGCCGCATCTTAGCGCGTTCCGCCGGTCGTCCGCGGCTCGCGCCGGCGTCCCGTGCAATCAAGCGGTTACGCTCGACGCCGGGCCCGCTACAGGCGCGAGGCGGTGAACATCAGGTACACGCTGCGACCGGGGTCTGGTTCGAAATAGCGGGCATTGGTCTCGTTGACGATGACCGTGCCGACGTAGCTGCGATTGGCCAGGTTCTCCAGGCGCAGTCCTTCATTCAAGCGCCAGTGCGCAAGCTGCTGCTCGATGGCGCCGTGCAGATTGAGCAGCCAGTAGCCGGCGGCAGCCTGGCTGTTGAGATCATTGGCATAGATTTGAGAGCGGCCAACCGTCTCGAGCGTCACCGACAGACCATGCGGCTGGCGCTGCCAGGTCAGCCCGGCGTACAGCGAACCGGCTGGTACCGCAGGGATTCGATGGCCGGCGCCGATGACCACCGGCGTACAGGGGACGTTGAGACAGGCGACATAGGGCGCCAACGTCATGGCCTGGATGTAGGTGTAGGAGACCTGGCTGCTCAGGCCATGGCTCCAGTCGCTCTGCAACTCGGCCTCCGCGCCGCGGCGCTGAGTCTCGGGGATATTCTCGTATACCGCTCGGCCGGCCGCGTTGGCCTGCACCGCCAGCTCGTCGACGGTATGGATGTAGAAGCCGGCCAGAGTCGCACGCATGCGCGACGTACTGGACTTCAGCCCGATCTCATAGTTGTCGCTGCGAGCCGGTTGCAGCGCATAATTCAGCCCCGGCAGACTGCCGTTGGTCGAACGGTAGGCCAGCTCATCGAGCGTCGGGGTCTCGAAGCCCTTGCCGAACGAGGTGTACAGGTCCAGCGCCGGCGCAGCACGATAGGTCAAGCCGGCGACCGGATTGACCGCGCCGTAGCGCACCCCGCTCTCGACCGGAGTACCGGGGGCGGCCAGGTGATTGTTGGAACTCACGTCCACGACGCTGTTGCGAACCCCCGCCTCGGCGCGCCAGCGTGAACTCGGATCCCACTGCATCTGCAGGTATTGGTCGAGGTCGTAGACCTGGTTGGCCTCCTGCAGGCGCAATGCGCCCTGGACGCCGAGCTCGCCGCCGCTGAAGTTCAGGTAACCGCGCCGCGCCTCGTCGAGCCGGTCGTAGCTCACACCCGCCGTCGTCTGCAGCGCGGTGTCGGCGAGGCTGCGATGATCGGTCACGTGCACGTCAACGCCGCCGTAGCCGTGCCCGAGCCCGATGACTCCGCCCGGATGCGTCGGCGCCGCCTCGACCGCCTCAGGGATGGCCAGGTACTGCGTCACGTCGCGTGCACCGCCATAGATCATCGCGCTCAAATCATCGTTCGCGCCCAGAGTGCGCTCGTAATGCGTGCCGAGCTGTTCCTGCTGCACGGATTTGCGCGTGTTGTAGGCCAGCGCGCCCGTACCGGCCTGCTGCGGGTCGATCGCCAGCTGCGCGCGCGTGAGTCCCATCGGATCCTGCGCCTCCGGACTGTCGAACGCATTGACGACGAACGTGATCTTGGAGTCCTCGTCCAGCTGCCAGCTGGCCTTGGAGTTCAGGGTATTGCGCTCGGCAGCGCTGTGATCGCGATAGCCGCCGATGCTGAAGTGCACCGCGTCCACCACCATGTTGACTCCACCCGGACCGCCGACCAGGCCCTTGAGCGCATAGCGCTGCGTGGCGAGACTGCCGTACTCGGCGGTGGCGTCCAGACGCTGCCCGGCCGGCGCATCCTCGGTGAACACCGAGATCACGCCACCCGAGGAATTGCCGTACAGCGCCGAGAATGGCCCGCGCAGCACCTCGATGTGATCGGCCGAGCCGAGGTCGAAATTGGAGAACTGGCCCTGCCCGTCCGGCATCGTCCCGGGGATGCCATCCGCATACAGTCGCACACCGCGCACGCCGAAGGGCGATCTGGCACCGAAGCCGCGCACCGAGATCTGTTCATCCTGCGCGTAATTCTGCCGGTTCTCGGCGCTCACGCCCGGCACCCCGATCAGCGGCTCGGACAGATTGACCATCAACTGGCCGGACTCGATCTGCTCGCGACCGATCCGATCGATCGAAACCGGCAGATCGGAACTGGCCTCTGGCACGCGCGTGGCAGTGATCACGATCGGATCCAGATCCAGTGTCGAGCCGGCCGACGCCGGCGGCGGATCGGCATGCGCGGGCGTCCAGAGCGCGGCGGCACCGCACAGCAGGGCGGCGCCGGCGGCTGCAGACAGGCGCCTGACGATGATCAACATCATCGCGCGGCACCGGCGGAATCCGCCAGGCAATGACGAATCCGCTGCGCATTCGCACGCAGTTGCGCCGGATCGGCCTTGACGGCCGCATGCGGGCGCAGCTGCTCTCCGGCGCGCCTCGGTATGACGTGGAAATGCACGTGCGGCACGGTCTGGCCGGCGGCGGCGCCGTTGGCCTGCACGATCAGGATTCCCGGCACCGCGAATGCGGATTGCACCGCCGCCGCCACCCGCTGAGTGGCTCGAATGCAGGCCGCCGCACCGTCGGCCGACAGCTCGAGCAGCGTCTCGGCCGCTTCGCGCGAGATCACCAGCGCATGACCGTCGGATTGCGGCATCAGATCCATGAATGCGAGCGTGTGCTCGTCCTCATAGATCCGCTCGCACGGCAGCTCATGGCGCAGTATGCGGGCGAACACGTTGAGCGGGTCGTAGCTCATGACAGCCTCCATGCAATGAATCCGTGCGGGGACGACCGGGGTGAAGCATTGGGCGGCGATGCAATGCGCGGGCGCCAGGCTTCAATCCGCACCCTTGCGCCACGTGCTCGCGAGCCAAGGCTGCTGCTCGCGCGGCAGTCCGCTGGGTCGATAGTAATGCTCCAGCTCCATGAATCCGGCATCCGTCAGGTGGCGGCGCCAGGCTCGCAAGTCGTGATAAACGCCGTAGCGGCCGCGCTTCCAGCCATCTTCATTCGCACCGCGCGGGTTGGAGCTGAACAGCACACCGCCGCGCTTGAGCGTCGCCCGCAATTGGCGCAAGACGCGCGGCAGCTCTTGCACCGGCACGTGAAACAGCGACGCATTCGCAAATATGCCGTCGAAATGCGCCGCCGGCAGGTCCAGCTTGAGGAAATCCTGTTGCCATATCTCGCAGGCGGTCTCGGCACGTGCCATCGCCACGAAGCGCGCCGCACCCTCCAGACCGACGGCGATGTGCCCGAGCGCGGTAAATGTCTTCAGATCGCGGCCGGGTCCGCAACCAAGATCCAGAATCGTGTACGGCGGCTCGGCCTCGATGTGGCTCAGCAGCGCATGGATGTTCTGGCTCACGTCATGATCGCGCGTGCCGGAGCGAAATTCGTCGGCGCGCTGGTTGTAGTGTTCCAAGGTCAGAGCGGAGACGGCTTCCAGATCGAGCGGCTGGCGATTCATGCGGCGCAAATATATCCACATTCGCCGGATATGCTCTCGGGATTTTCTCGATATTGTCTCGATATTTTCTCGATCCGCCGCTGCGCGCGGCGCGCGCCGCACGGCTTGCCCGTGCGCTCGGCCGGCTGGCACGCGCCTTCAGTGCCTGGATGCGCTGGCGAGCCGTGTTTCGATCTCGATCCGCAATTCCGCCCGCAGCCCGAGCGCGAAGGCGAGCTCGGCGATCAGATAGATCGGCGCGATGAATATTTGCAGGACATTGTCGAGCAGCGCCGGCCGATTGCCTTCCAGATGGTGGCCGAGCAACTGTAACGCCCATCCCAGCACGAACACCACGCCCGCCACGCTCAGCGCGCGTCCGGTGCCCGCTCCGGCCGTCGCCTGCGCCGCCCACGCGAGCAGCGCCAGCGCCGCGGCCAGCGCCAGCCCGAGCCGCCGATCGAGGCTCAGGTAGAACAGCGCCAGCGCGGCGACCAGGATCCAGTGCAGGCCCACCGCCGCGCCGAAGATCGAGGGCACGCACAGCGCCGCTGGGACCAGCAGGGCATAGACGATCGCCGGCACGCCGACGTAATGCGTGCGCCGATTGCGCGGATCGCGGTGGTAGCCGCCGTAGGCGGCCAGAATCCCTGCCAGGCTCATCAGGCGGCCCCTACCCCCGGTGCGCGCGTTCGGCGTTCAGCGGTCGCCGAACTCCAGCTCCACCGCGATCCCGAGTTCGCTCAACACGCGAATATATTGTGGCGCGAGCGTGAAGCCGCTGATCACGGCCGGATCCAGGGCGATGCGCAAATCGATCTGTCCGCCGCCGGCGGTGACCCGATGCAGGAACGCCGCATGCCACCGCAGGTGCATGGCGCACATCGCCAACGCCGAGCCCGGATCACTCGCGATCGCGTCGTGCACGCGCTGGGCGCGCGGATCCCGGCCGGCCGTGTCCTCGGCCGCCGGCGCCGCGGCCGTCCACTCGGCCGGGTGCAAGGTGCCGAGCCAGCAGCTCTCGGCGTGCACCGAGCGATTGGCCAGGCCGGCGACGGACTCGCGCGCCTCGCCGGCCTTGAAGGAATGATCGGCGGGTACCCGCAGCTCGCGCGAGATGACGGCCGGATCCAGATCGGGGTGCCGGATGCGCAGCAGGATTGCGAATGCCGCCGCTCGCGGCTGCGGTGAGAGTCGTCTCGCTTCCATTTGAGGTCCTACCCGGAACGTTGCCCGATTTCCCGGGCGCTCATCACAGCACGATCGCACCTGAGCGGCAAGCGGCATGGCCCGCCTCCGCCGCACGCCCGGGCGCGACACTGCCTTGCGCGCCGCGGTAGGCTCGCCTAGCTTAGAGTCGTGTTGCCATCCCCTCCTCTGCTCGCGCTCGAGGACCTGAGCAAGCGCTATCGGCCCGGCGGCGCGCCGGTGCTCGATCAGCTGCGATTGGAGCTGCGCGCGGGCGAATACGTCGCCATCATGGGCGAATCGGGCTCGGGCAAGTCCACCCTGCTGAACATCATCGCGGGCCTGGATCGACCCGACAGCGGTCGCGTGCTGTGCGCGGGCACGGTACTGACCGCGCTGGACGACGATGCGGTCACGCGCTGGCGGCGCGCGAGCGTGGGATTCGTGTTCCAGGCATTCCACGTGCTGCCCTATCTGACGGTGCTGCAGAACGTCGCGTTGCCGCTCGATCTGCTCGGCGTGCGCGCCGCGCGGCGAGAATTGCGGGCCCGGCAGCTGCTCGAGGCGAGCGGCCTGGGCGCGCTGGCGACACGCTACCCGCGCGAACTGTCCGGCGGGGAGCTGCAGCGCATCGCGATCGCACGCGCGCTGGTGCATCGGCCGCAGCTGGTGCTGGCGGACGAGCCGACCGGCAATCTCGATGCCGGCACGGCCGAACGGATCCTGGCATTGCTGCGCGAGCAGTTGCGCGCCAACGCGGCCGCTGCGATTCTGATCACGCATTCCCGGACGGCGGCGCGCAGCGCCGATCGCATCCTGCGTCTGGAAGCCGGCCGGCTGCATGCGCTCGCGGCGCAGTCGGACACATGAGCGCGCCCGGCGGCGCGCGCGGCGCATGGGCTGCCTGGCGCACCCTGACGCGCGCGCAGCTGCGCGAGCAGCCGCTGCGGGTGCTCGCCACGGTGTTCGCCATCGCCCTTGGGGTCGCCCTCGGCACCTCGGTCTACCTGGTCAACGGCGCGGCGCTCAGTGAGTTCGATCTGGCCGCGCGGCGCCTCGTGGGCGACAGCGACATCATCGTGCGCGGCTCCGCCGACGGTTTCGATGAGACCCTGTTCCCCGCGTTGGCGCGACTCGCGGGCGTGAGCGCCGCAAGCCCGATGCTGGAGCTCGAAGTCGCGCTGCCCGCCCGTCATGCGTCGCTCAAGGTCGTCGGCCTGGATCCGTTTCGGGCCGCCGCGCTGCAGCCGGCACTGATGGCGCAGATCGGCAACGACGCCCGCGCGCTGTTCGCGCACGATGCCATCATCCTCAGCCGCACGGCGGCCGAGCAACTGCAACTGCGGCGCGGCGATCTGCTGCCGATCGTGGTCGGCGGCGATCTCGCGACGCTGCGGGTCATCGATACCCTGTCGGGCGATGCCTATCCGGAGGCGCTCGGCCTGATGGATATCGCGGCGGCGCAATGGACGCTGGGGCGACTGGGTCGGCTGAATCGGATCGATCTGCGCCTGCGGCCGGGGACCGACGCGCAAGCGTTGCGCACCGAGCTGGCGCGCTCGTTACCGGCGGGCGTGGTCGCCCTGACCCCCGCCATGGAGCGCGGCCGCGCGGCCAACGCCACGCGCGCCTATCGCGTCAACATCAACATGCTGGCGCTGGTGGCGTTGCTGACCGGGGCCTTTCTGGTCTTCTCTACGCAGTCGCTGTCGGTGCTGCGGCGGCGCACCGCGCTCGGCCTGCTGCGCTCGCTCGGCGTCACGCGGCGCGAATTGCGTCATGCGCTGCTCGGCGAAGGCCTCGCCATGGGCGCCGCGGGCTCGATGCTGGGGGTTCTGCTCGGCGCCCTGTCGGCCTCGCTGGTGCTGCACTATCTCGGGACCGACCTGGGCAATCGTCAGCTCGCCGGGATGGGCGCCGCGCTCGTGCTGCGGCCCGGACCGATCATCGTCTCGCTGCTGCTGGGCACCGGCATCGCCGCATTGGGAGCATGGCTGCCGGCGCTGGAGGCCGCGCGGCGGGCGCCCGCGCTCGCCCTCAAATCCGCCGATGCCGAACCGGTCATGAGCCAGCTGCCGGCCGGCCGGCCGGCGCTGGCGCTGCTCGCGACCGCAGCCATGCTGGCTTGGTTGCCACCGCTCGGCGGCGTACCGCTGGCCGGCTATCTGGCAATCGCCGCGCTGCTGGCGGGCTCGATCCTGCTGGTACCGGCGCTGCTGCGCAGCGTGATCGGCGCCTTGCCGCGCACCGGCAGCGTCGAGCTCGACACCGCCGTGGCACAACTGCAAGGCGGCACCGGCGTCGCCACGGTGGGTCTGGCGTCGATCATCGTCAGCTTCAGCCTGATGGTAGCGATGGCGATCATGGTGCATTCGTTTCGCCAATCCTTCGATCGCTGGCTGATCAGATTGCTGCCGGCGGACATCGAGTTGCGCATCAGCACCGGCAGCGACACCGGTGCTTTCACGGCCGATCAACAGCGGCGCCTCGCCGCCCTGCCTGGCGTGGCGCGCGCGGATTTCCGTCGCGTCACGCAGCTGCGCTTGCGGCCCGATCGCCCGCCGGTGGCGCTGATCGCGCGCGACGTCGCGAACGCCGGCGCCGCCGACACTCTGCCGCTGGTGAGCGACGCGCGCGCCTCGGTACCGAGCGGCGCGCAGCCGGCCTTCGTCTCCGAAGCGCTGCAGGACCTGTATGGATATCGCAGCGGCGCGACACTGGTCATTCCGCTCGGCGGCGCGCTGCGCCCGTTCTACGTCGCCGGTGTCTGGCGCGACTACGTACATCCCGGCGGCGCGGTCGTGATTGCACGCTCGGCCTACGTCGCGGCCACCGGCGATCGCAGCGCCAGCGAGGCCTCGTTCTGGCGGCGCCCGCAGGCCGGCCTCGGCGCGCTCGAATCCGCCATCCGCGCCTCGCTCGGGCTCGGCGATTCACTCGATATCATTGCAAGTCCGCAGCTGCGCGAGCGCTCCTTGATGCTGTTCGACCGCGCCTTCGCGCTCACCTACGCGCTCGAGGCCATCGCGGTCGTGATCGGCCTGGTCGGCGTCGCCGTGGCCGCGAGCTCGACCGCGCTGGCGCGGCGCGCCCAGTTCGGGATGCTGCGACATCTGGGCATGCTTCGACGGCAGGTACTGGCGATGCTCGCAGGCGAAGGCGTCATCATGAGCGCGCTGGCCGTCGTCTACGGACTGCTGCTCGGTGCCGTCGTGAGCCTGATCCTGGTGTACGTCATCAATCGGCAATCCTTCGGCTGGAGCATCGATCTGGCGGTGCCGTGGCGGCGGCTCGGTGCCCTGAGCGCGGTGCTGATCGCGGCCTCGGCGTTTACCGCGCTCTGGAGCGGCCGGGCCGCCATGAGCCAGGAGGCGATTCGAGCCGTGCGTGAGGACTGGTGAGGACCTCGCCGCCGCCCGCTGCGCGACTGGCGCTGGCGCTGTGCACGCTGTGCCCGGCACTGGGCGGCTTCGCGGCGCAGGAGCAGCGTGCCGGCGACAGCGCGTTGCCGGCGGTCGTGCCTGGATACACGCTGCAGTTTCCGCGCGATTTCGGCAGCCATCCGCAGTTCGGCATCGAGTGGTGGTACCTGACCGGCTGGCTCACCACGGCCCGGCAGCAGCAGCTCGGCTTCCAGGTCACGTTCTTTCGCATCCGCAGCCGGCTCGATGCCTCCAATCCGAGCGCTTTCGCGCCGCACCAGCTGCTGATCGCCCATTGCGCCATCAGCGATCCGCAGCGCGGCCGACTGTGGCAGGATCAGCGCATCCGGCGCGCGGGTTTCGGGTTGGCCGAGGCGCAGAGCACGGATACCAAGGTCTGGATCGATGACTGGCGGCTCGAGCGCAGCGACGACGCCTACTCGGCGCAGGTCACGGCCGCGGATTTTGCGCTGTCGCTGAGTCTTGCGAGCACGCAGCCGCCGATGCTCAATGGTCAGGCGGGCTACAGCCGGAAGGGACCGGACACGGCCTCGGCCAGCTATTACTACAGCCAGCCGCAGCTGCGCGTGAGCGGCAGCATCGTGCGCGCCGGCCGCAGCGATACGGTCAGCGGCGTGGCCTGGCTCGATCACGAATGGTCCAGCGAGTACCTGGATCGCAATGCTGCCGGCTGGGACTGGGTCGGCCTCAATCTCGATGACGGCAGCGCGCTCATGGCGTTTCGGATTCGCGGCCGTCAGGGGCAATCGCTGTGGGCAGGCGGCACGCTGCGCGGCGCGCTGGGAGACGTGCAGACATTCGGTCCGGCGCAGGTCCTGTTCACGCCGGGCCGGCGCTGGCGCTCGCCGCGCACCGCCGTGAGCTACCCCGTGACCTGGAGCCTGCGGCTCGGTGAGCGCGAGTTCGAGTTGTCGCCGCTGCTCGATGATCAGGAAAACGATGCTCGTCAGAGCAGCGGCGCGATCTACTGGGAGGGCGCCGTGCGCGTGCAGGAACGAGCCCGCGGCGTGGGCCGCGGCTATCTCGAGCTCACGGGTTACGACCATCCGTTATCGCTGCGATAATGCGACACAGCGCGGGGTGAGCACACATGACCGATGATCTGGGCGCGATCGAGAGAGCCGGGCGGCTGGGCCTCGCGGTCGCCATGGCGGTCTTCATGGGTCTGGCTTTCGAAGGGGTCTACAAGCGCGAGGAGCGCTCCAGTCCCGGCGGCATTCGCACGTTCCCGATGCTGGCCGTGCTCGGCGCGATCCTGTTCCTGCTCGACACGCGCTCGAAGCTGCCGTTCGTCGTCGGACTGGCCGGGGTGGCCGCCTGGATGTATGCGCACATCCGCGCCGCCGCGGGAAACCATGGCGAGCGGCCCAGTCTCATGATTCCGACCGCGAACCTGCTCGCCTACACCTTCGGACCGGCGGCACTCACGCTCGCGCCATGGCTCGTGGTCGCCGCGGCAGTCGCCGCGGTGCTGCTGCTCGAGAGCCGCGAAGCGCTGCATCGCCTGGTACTGCAGGTCGCGCCCGACGAGGTGTTCACGCTCGGGAAATTCCTGATCCTGGCAGGCATCGTGCTGCCGCTGGTACCCGACCATCCGGTCGTCGCCTGGACGCCGATCTCACCGTTCAAGATCTGGCTCGCGCTGGTGGCCGTCTCGAGCCTGTCCTACGCCAGCTATCTGGTGCAGCGCTATCTGCCGATGAAATCCGGTGCGCTGTTGCCGGCGGTGCTCGGCGGCGTCTATTCGTCCACCGCCACCACCGTGGCACTGGCGCGGCGGCAAAAGGAGGCCGGCGCCGCGCGCACTGATCTGACGGTCGGCATCGTCGCGGCCACGGCCATCATGTATCTGCGCATCGTGGTGGTGGTCGCCATATTCAATGCGCCGCTGGCGCTGGCGCTGTTGCCGGCATTGAGCGGCCTGAGCGTGCTCGGCACGCTCATCGCCGCCTGGCAATGGCGGCGCCGCGACCGCTCTTTGCCGCCCATCAGCACACCGCTGGCGGCAATCAACCCGCTGCAGTTGATGACCGCGGTGACCTTTGCGCTGCTGTTCGTGGTCATCGCGCTGGCCTCGAGTTGGGTGAGCACGAGCTTTGGCGTGCGCGGGGTCTACGTGCTGGCCGCGATCACCGGCACGACGGATATCAACCCGTTCGTGCTGAGCCTGGCGCAAGGGGGCGTGAGCAACATACCGGTGAGCGCATTGCGCGTGGCGATCCTCATCGCGGTCGCCTCCAACAATGCCTTGAACGGCGGCTATGCGCTGCTATTCGGCGGGGCTCGCGCCTGCGCGCGCGCGGCCGCGGTCCTGTTCTGCCTGGGCGGCCTCGGCCTGGCGGTGGCCCTGATCTACCTGCGCTGACTCACCCGCGCTGGCGCGCCTCACGGCCCTCGCATCAGCTGCGGCACCAGCGCGCGCAGCGCGCCGTCCACGGTGGTGCGTCCCGTGTTCTGAATGTCTTCAGCGGTCACGATCTGCAGCGGCGAGTTGGTCTGCGGTTGGCCGCTGCTGGGGTCCACGGGAACCGGTATGAGTGAACCGGTCGCATAGGTGGTCAATGCCGGCTGCGCACGGCTCTTCGCCTGCGCGACGTTGCCCGCCGGGTTGGACGCACAGGCTGCGAGCCCCAGCGTCGCGACGCAGGCGGCAATCCACGGGTGTCGAGCGGACATGGCAACCTCCGTGACAGAAGCGTGTGCGTATTCTACGACCTTGCGTTGCCGGAGCGAAATGACGCTCTGCGGTAGAGCCACACGGACCACGGCTACCGGCCCGGCAGCAGCAGCCGGCGCCCGTTACTCGAATGCCCGCGCCGCGATCTCCAGCAACAGCACCTGTCGCCGCCCGGCGAATTCCTCCAGCGCGCCGCGCAGTGCCTGCGACGACTCGATCAGCCGGTGTGCGCAGCCATAGGCTGCCGCGAGCATGGCGCAGTCCGGCGGCTCCACGTCGACGCCTTGCGGCCGGATGCCGGCCGCGATCATCGAGGAGCGAATCTCGCCATAGCCGTGGTTGTTCCACACGATGATCGCCGTCCAGGCATTCACTTCGCGCAGCACCGCGAGCTCGCCGAGCGAGAACTGCAGTCCGCCGTCCCCGACCAGGCAGACGATGGGCCGCTCCGGCGCTGCCAATCCGGCTCCGGTCGAGGCCGGCAGCGCGTAGCCCAGGGTCCCGTAGCCGGTTGCCGAGTTGAACCAGGAGCCGGGCGCCGCGGCCGCGAAGCCGAGGTTCCCCGCGTACACCAGCTGGGTCGAGTCCCCGACCATGACGGCGCCCGGAAGCGTCTCGCGGATCAACTCGAGCAGACTCACATGGCGCCGCATGAGCGGCGACAGCGCCGCACTGGCCTGCTGGCGCGCGCGCGCTGCGGCCACGGCACCCGTGCCCTGCGCGCCGCGCAGCGCCGGCGCACCCAGATCGTGCTCGAGCAGCGCGCGCAGCGCCTGCGCGGCATCGGCGCACAGCCCAATCCGTGGCGCCGCGTTGCGCATGAGTTGCTGCGCATCGATGTCGATGCGGATCAGCATTGCCGGGCTCGGAAATTCGCTCACCGAATACATGTCATAGTCGGTCGGTCCGATTTCGGTGCCGACGGCCAGCACCACGTCCGCCGCCGCGATCAGGGAGCGAATCGGCTCGAGCGACGGGCTCGCGGCCACCGCCAGGGGATGTCCGGGAGGCAGAATGCCCCGGCCGTTGCTGGTCATGACCAGCGGCGCGCCGAGCCGTTCGGCCAACTGCCGCAGCGGCGCGGCTGCGCGGACGGCCCCGCCGCCGGCCAACAGCACCGGACGCCGTGCGGCGCGCAGCAACGCCGCCGCGTCCGCGAGCGCCGCCGGGTCCGCACGCGGCGGCGCAGCCCCGAACTCGGGCAGCGGCAGTGCGCCCGCATCGGCCGCCAGGACATCCAGCGGGATCTCGATGTAGACCGGCCGCGGCCGGCCCGAGGCGAACAGCGCGAAGGCTCGCGCCAGCGCTTCGGGCAGCTCGCCCGGCTCGCCGATCGCAAAGCTGGCCGCCGTGACCGTGCTCGCCAGCGCGCGCTGATCGGGCAGCTCGTGTAGAAAGCCCCGGCCACTGCCCGCCTCGCCGCGCCGATTCTGGCTCGAGATCACCAGCACGGGAACGGAGTCGCCGTAAGCCTGGCCGAGAGCCGTGGCGATATTGCTGACCCCGGGTCCGCTGATCGTGAAGCACACCCCTGGGCGGCCCGACAGGCGCGCATAGCCGTCGGCCATGAAGCCGAGCCCCTGCTCGTGCCGCCCGGTAATGTGCCGCAACGAGGCCCCTTCGAGACCGCGATAGATCTCCAGGTTATGCACACCGGGGATGCCGAAAACGTGGCGCACATCGGCTGCTTCCAGCGCCTCGATCAGGTAACGGCCAAGTCTCCTCATGAGATGCTCGTCGCTTGCGGTGCAGCCGCCAGCATATCGGTCCCGGGCGGCGCGGGCGCGGTGCAGGCGGGCGCTGGCGTGATGAGGTTCAGTTTCGATAATCATCACAACATGATGAATATGAACGACTATATGCCTGGAGCGCCGGCCGCGCCCGGAACCTGCCAGCGGCCGTCTCGGCCGCTGGCCGGCGGCGCGCATCTGCCCCGGCGGTAGCTTTCCCGGCCCGCGCTCTGGCACTCTGCCGGCGTTGCCGAAGTGTCGAATCGAGGTGCCAGGTGATCCAGTTGCTCGGACTCTCAGGCAGCCTGCGGCGCGGCTCGTTCAACACGGCCCTGCTGCGTGCCGCTGCGGCACTGATGCCCGAGCAGGCCGCGCTCGAGGTCAGGACCCTGCACGGCATCCCGCTCTACGACGGCGACGTCGAAAGCGCCGAGGGTCTGCCGGCGGGCGTGCTGGTGCTCAAGCAGGCGCTGGTCGCTGCCGACGGCCTGATTCTCGCCACGCCGGAATACAACAACGGCATTCCGGGGGTGTTCAAGAATGCCATCGACTGGCTGTCGCGGCCACCAGCCGACGTCGCGCGCACCTTCGGCGGCAAACCGGTGGCGCTCATGGGCGCATCGCCCGGCGGTTTCGGCACGACGTTGAGCCAGGCCGCCTGGCTGCCGGTGCTGCGAACGCTCGGCACGGCCCCTTGGTTCGGCGGCCGGCTCATGCTGTCGCGGGCGCAGAACGCGTTCGCCGCGGACGGAACCCTGACCGATGCCGCGCTGGCGCAGCAACTGCGCGAGTTCCTGCTGGGCTTCGTGAGCACCATGCGCCGCGGCAGCTAGGGTCGCATTCGATCCGCCGCGCCCGACGGCGCTGGCCGCTCAGGCCTCGATCAGGCCGTGGCGCACGGCGATCAGTGTCAGCTCCGCCTGATTCGATGCCGCCAGCTTCTGCTTGATGTTGTACAGATGCGTGCCGACGGTGCTGGGACTGAGGTGCAGCATCTCGGCAATCTGATTCACCGACATGCCGCGCGCCAGCAGCACGAAGACCTCGAACTCGCGTTCCGAGAGCTGCTCGACCGGGCCATGACCGCCGGTGACGTCCTGCACCGCCATGCGCTGGGCAATCCCGGCTTCGATATACATCCGACCGGCCGCCACGGTGCGTATCGCCTCGATGAGCGTTTCGGGGGCGCTGCGCTTGGACAGGTAGCCCAGCGCGCCCGCCTTGAGCACCCATTTCGGGTGACTGGTATCGGCGTGCGCCGAGAGCGCCAGGATGCGCGCGCGCTCATCGCGGGCGAGGATGCGCTTGACCGCCTCGATGCCGCCGATACCGGGCATCGCCAGATCCATCAGCACCACGTCCGGCTTGACCGTGAGGTACGTGGCGCAGGCGGCCTCGCCGCTGTCGGCCTCCGCCACCACCAGCATGTCCTCGGCCGCTTGCAGCAGCAGCCGGAATCCGACGCGCACAACTGCGTGATCATCGACCAGCATGACGTTGGTGCGCTTCATGAGGGTGACGCCAGCGGCAAGCGGGCGACGGCCTGCGCGCCGCCGTGGTCGCCGGGCAGCAGCTCGAAGGTGCCGCCCAGCGCGGCGGCCCGCTCGCGCATGCCGCGCACGCCGTAGTGGCGCGGTTGCTCCCACTGCGGCGGCAGACCGACGCCGTCGTCGGCGACGCGCACCACCAACTCACTGCCCACGGCATGCACCGATACCTCGATGCGCTTCGCAACCGCATGGCGCAGGGCGTTGTTGAGCGACTCCTGCACCACGCGATAGGCGCAGGTGGTGAGCGCATCGCCCAGCGCCGGCAACGGCTCATCGACGGTGAGCCGCAGATCCAGCTCGGGGTGGCGGGTGCGCCACTCGGCCACCAGATCGCCCAGCGCGTCCGCCAGGCCGAAGGCGTCCAGGGCGAACGGCCGCAGCCGGGGAATCATCTCGTGTACCGCGTCGTACATCCGGCCGGCGGTCTCGACGATGAGCCCCGCCGTTTCGGTCACCCGCTGCGCGTCGCCTTCGGTCCGCTGCACGATCGATAGGCCCATGCTCTTGATCGCCGTGATGGACTGTCCGAGCTCGTCGTGCAGCTCGCGCGCGATCGTGCGCCGCTCCTCCTCGATATGATCACGGATCATCTGCGTCAACTCGCGGTTCTCCTGCAGCCGCTGGCGGGCTTCGCTGGCCGCCTTCTGTGCGGTGATGCTCTCTGCCACCGCCTGGGCGGTGCGATTGAACGTCAGGCTCAGCAGCCGGCCCTCCTTGCTCTTCAGGGTCGGCAGCCGCGCGGCATAGTCACCCTGCTCGATGCGCTGCAGCCCCTGGGTGAGGATCTGCAGCGGCTGCAGAACGCGGCCCGTGGCCCAGAACACCACCGGATTGATGACGGCCAGAGCGATCGCGCTCACCAGGAGCAGCTGCGTCAGGCTGTCCCAACCGTCCAGGACGGCGCGCGAGGAATCCGCCCGCAGCACCAGTCGGCCACCGCCGATGCGAATCTCCTGCGGCTCTACCGCCGGTGACACCAGCCGCGCATACCAGTGCGGCGCATCGCGCCCGCTCTTGTACGGCGAGGCCGGCGAGGCGTAGACGACCTGGCCGTCAGGATCATACAGCAGCACCTCGTTGGCTCGCACGCGGCCGAGCTGGCCGAGAAAGCTCAGCATGCCCCGCAGCCCGGCCTCCTGGTATACCCACGAGACCCGGGTCAGCAATTGCGTCGCAACGCGGTTCGATGCCTCGATCTCCTCGCGCACGCTGCTGCGCGTATCCTCGATCTGCTGGTACCCCAGGGCGCCGATGAACACGATCATCAGTGCCGCAATGATCAGATTGATCTGCAGTCTGAGGCTCACGGCGCCGCCCCCGGACGGGGGCGCGGCGGCGGCCCGGGCGCCGCGGCAGGCGCACTGTGCGTGCTGATCATGGCCATGCCGGCCATGCTACCCCAGCGGCGACGCAGGGCGGCAGGGGCGCCGAATCATGAAAATCATGAGGCCGGTTTGGAGGTTCCATTGAGGCCGGCGACCTCGGCTGCGGCGACACTCTACCCGGTGATTCGCGGCGGATTCGGCGGCGTCCGGTTCAACCAGATGCCAACCGCCCGCCGCCGAGTGTCCTGAACCTGGCGGCGGCCCGGCCCGCGAT
Organism: Gammaproteobacteria bacterium; assembly: GCA_027315105.1. GTDB lineage: Bacteria > Pseudomonadota > Gammaproteobacteria > Steroidobacterales > Steroidobacteraceae > FEN-1191. The sequence continues at coordinate 56,114 of DAHUYP010000076.1, read as the reverse complement.
CAACGTTCTGTAAGGAGTGAGCTATGAAATGGACGACCCCCGCAGCAGTGGTCCTGCGATTCGGAATGGAGATCAACGCTTACGTTTCCAACCGCTGAGCGATTCCCGCCCCGGTGATTCCGGGGCGGGATCCCGACCCCCCTTGAGCCCTGGCGCCGCGCCGACTGGTGCGGCAGCGGGATCTGCGCCCGCGGCCGGGCCGTCAGGCTCGACCGCCCAGGCAGTGCAATGACCACCGCGCCCGAACCCCGCACGCTGCCGCTCTGGCTGGTCGCCGAGGTCACCTACCGGTGCCCGCTGCACTGCCCGTTCTGCTCCAATCCGGTCGATTTCGCCAAACACCGATCCGAACTCACCACGGAAGAGTGGTGCCGCGTACTGCAGGAGGCGCGCGAGCTCGGCGCGGTACAGCTCGGACTGACTGGCGGGGAGCCCCTGAGCCGCCCGGATATCGAACAGCTGGTGGCCGCGGCCCACGAGCTCGGCTACTACACCAACCTGATCACCTCCGGCATTGGACTCACCGCAGACAGAATGCGCGCCCTGCAGCAGGCGGGCCTCGACCACGTGCAGCTGTCGTTCCAGGATTCCACCCGGGAGCTGAACGATTTTCTCTCCAGCACGCGCACCTTCGAGCTCAAACGCCGCGCCGCCAAGCTGATCAAGGACCATGGGCTGCCCATGGTCATGAACTGCGTCGTACACCGGCTCAACATCGAGCACGTCGGTCGCATCATCGATCTGGCGCTCGAGATCGACGCGCAGTATCTGGAACTCGCCAACACGCAGTTCTACGGCTGGGCACACCTCAATCGCGCGCACCTGCTGCCGACCCGCGAGCAACTGCAGCGGGCGGAGGCGGTGGTCGCGGACTATCGTCGGCGCATCGGCGATGGCCTGCGTATCCTCTGGGTCACCTCGGACCTCCACGAGGCTCGACCCAAGCGCTGCATGAACGGCTGGGGGACCACCTTCATGGTGATCGCCCCCGACGGCACCGTGATGCCCTGTCACGCCGCACGCATGTTGCCGGGCATCGAGCTGCCGTCGGTCCGCGAGTCGAGCCTTCGGGAGGTGTGGCTCGACTCGCCGGCCTTCAACCGCTTCCGCGGCGACCGGTGGATGCCGGAGCCCTGCCGCAGCTGTCCGGAGAAGAGCAAGGATCTGGGCGGCTGCCGCTGCCAGGCGTTCCTGCTCACCGGCGACATCGAGGCCACCGATCCGGTGTGCGACAAGTCCCCCGCGCACGCGCGCGTGCTGCAGATCACTCGCCAGCCGGCGCCGGCCGCGCACGAACAGCCGTTGCTATTCCGCACGCCGGAGAATTCCCTGCGCCAGCCGGATGCTCAGCCGGCGACGCCAATTCGCCGCCGTATTTGAAGCGGGTCGAGCCCGGCCGCGCGCAGGCTCCTCAGGCTGACCGCCTGGTCGCGCTTGGAGAACTTCCTGCCCTCGGCATCCAGCACCAGACGGTGATGCGCGTACAGCGGTGCGGGCAGGCCCAGCAGCGATTGCAGCAGGCGTTGCACGTGCGTGGCGCCGAACAGATCGTTGCCCCGCGTGACCAGACTCACACCTTGGAAGGCGTCGTCGACCACCACCGCCAGGTGATACGCCGCCGGCAGATCCCTGCGTGCCAGCACCACGTCGCCGAGCAGCATGGGGTCGACGCCGATGACACCGCGCTCGCCATGCGGGCCCAGCCCCCGCTCGGTGAAGGTCAGCGCACCGGCCTCGGCTGCGGCCTTCGCGGCGTCCAACCTGAGAGCGAACGCATCGCCGCGCTCCGTGCGCATCTGCCGCTGCGCCGGCGCCAGCGCACGGCAGGTGCCCCGATAGACGTCGCCCGCCGCGCCATGCGGTGCTCCGGCCGCGCGCGCGATCTCTGCGGCGATCTCGCGCCGCGAACAGAAACAGGGATAGACGAGGCCACGGCGCTGCAAGGCGGCGAGCGCGGTTCGATAGGCGTCGCTGCGCTCCGACTGCCGCAGCACGGGCTCTTGCCAGCGCAAACCCAGCCAGCCAAGATCATCGAGAATGGCAGCCTCGTACTCGTGGCGCGCGCGGCCCCGATCCAGATCCTCGATGCGCAGCAGGAAGCGGCCGCCGCGGGCGGCGTCGAAGGCGCTGATGGCCGCCAAGGCATGACCGAGGTGCAGCCAGCCGGTTGGGCTCGGGGCAAAACGGGTCGTGTGTGCTGCGGAATTCGTGTTCGCGCTCGTTGCCATGGGGCGCCTGCCGCAGGACGCGGGCCTCGACCGGTGCCAATGGTACAAGCGCCGGGCGGCCGTGAACACGGTGCGATGGATGGGCGTCATCGCCGCCGCGCCGCGCGGCGCGCTCGCTACAATGCGGCGACCTCGCAGCAGCCGATCTCAAGGACCGCGACGTGAATCTCGACAACGTGGATCTGCGCGCGCAGCCACGCGCGCAGTGGTACGCCAAGCATGAAACCGTAGCGGTCGTGATCGCGACCTGCGCGGGCAGCGTCGCCAGTCGCGAAGGCGCCAATCGCTATCTGCCGGGCGATGCGCTGATCACGGCCGCCAACGGCGATCGCTGGAGCGTTTCGCGGCCGCGCTTCGACGCCCGCTACGAGCCCGTCGCGCCGCTGGCGCACGGCGCCGACGGCGCCTATCGGGCCCGGCCAGTGCCGGTGCTGGCGCTGCAGATGCCGGAGGACTTCACGGTGCGGCGTTCACCGGCGGGCGACCGGCTGCAGGGACGCGCCGGCGATTGGCTGCTGCAATACGCGCCTGGCGATTGGGGAATCGTCGAGGCGGTCAAATTTCAGCGCGTGTACCGGCGTTGCGACGGCGGGGCCGCGCCATAGGCGCGGCGCGCCGTGCGCCCGCGGGCACGGGCGCACGGCATCGCGCTGCTCTATTTCGCTGCCGGCGCTGACGTTGCCGGCGGCATCACGGGCTTCACGCTCGTGGTCGCCGGCGGCGTGATCTCGACGAGTTCGACTTCGAACTCCAGCGTATCCCCGGGCTTGATCTTCGGCCCGGCACCGCGGTCGCCGTAGGCCAGATCCGACGGGCAGACGATGCGGCTCTTGCCGCCCACCTTCATGAGCTGCAGCGCTTCGGTGAAGCACGGAATCACGTTGCCGACCACGAACGTTGCGGGCTGGCCGCGTGACGCCGAGCTGTCGAACACGGTGCCGTCGATGAGTTTGCCCTCGTAGTTCAGTTTGACCTGGTCGTGGGGCGTCGGGCTGGCGCCCTTGCCTTCGACGATCGGTATGTAGACCAGCCCGGTGGCCGTCTTCCTGGCACCCGGTGCCGCCGCTGCCTTCGCCAGATACGCCTGTCCGGCTTCCTTCTCGTGCGCCGACACCGACGCCATGCGCGTGCGCAGCAGCGCCTGCAGCTTCGTCTCGTACGTCACCGCCTGCGCCGGGTCGGCACGGTGATGATAGCCATCGGCAATGCCGGCGCTGACGAGCTTGAACTCGGATTCGGAGAGCTGGAAATTATCCAGATTCCCGCTCATCAGCACACCGAGCTCGTACAACATCTTGTCGTCCTCGTTGCTCGGTGCGTTGCCCGGTGCGCCGTTCGGGGCCGGCGACGCGTCCTTCTTGGGGGCGCCGACTTGAGCGGATGCGGCCGGCGCCGAAGCGCCCTGGCCGGGCGCGGCGGCCATTGCCGTGACGGTCATCGTGGTCGCGGCGATCGCCAAGCTGAGCGCCGGCAGTAGCGCGCGCATCGCAAACTGGTTCATGCATCACTCCTGGATTAAGGGATTACGGTTCGGCGAACCTGGGGTACGTGCGCGGTTGGACCGCCCGGGCTCGGCATTGGTTCGGCTGAAGTTATCAATCATATCCTACTCGGCCCGAGGCTCAGGCAACGGTGCCGCTGCGCCGGCAGCGCCATTATGCCAACGCCGTCGCGGCGCTGTCTCGAGGCCGGCGTTCGAGAGCCGCCTGGTTGCCGGCCCATCAGGCGAATCGCACCATCACGTGGCGCGGCACCGTGTAATCCTCCAGCGCGTATACCGACAGGTCCTTGCCGTAGCCCGAACGCTTGAAACCGCCGTGCGGCATCTCGCTGACGAGCGTGAAGTGGGTGTTGATCCACGTGCAGCCATACTGCAGGCGCGCCGCGACCGCCATCGCCTTGGACACGTCTCGGGTCCAGACCGAGGACGCCAGGCCATATTCCGAATCGTTGGCCCAGGCGATCGCCTGTTCGGTGTCGGTGAAGCGCGTAACCGAGACCACGGGGCCGAACACCTCGCGCTGCACGATCTCATCGGTCTGCGCGGTTCCCGCCACCACGGTCGGTTCGTAAAAGAACCCGCCGCCGGCGCGAACCTTGCCGCCGGTGGTGACCTGGATGTGCGGCGCCGCAGCGGCGCGCTCGACGAAGCCGGCCACGCGTGCGCGTTGCTCCGCGGAGATGAGCGGGCCCATCTCGATGCCCGGCTCGGTCTGAATGCCGACCTTGAGAGTCTTGACGGCACCGGTCAGATCGGCCACCAGCTTGTCGTACACCGCGGGTCCGGCATACAGGCGGCAGGCAGCGGTGCAGTCCTGGCCGGCATTGTAGAAACCAAAGGTGCGCACACCGGCGACGACCGACTCCAGATCCGCATCATCGAACACGATGACCGGCGCCTTGCCTCCCAATTCCAGGTGCGTGCGCTTGAGATTGCCGGCGGCGGCGCTGAGCACCTTCTGGCCGGTGGAGACATCGCCGGTGACCGACACCATGCGCACCCGCGGGTGCGCGACCAACGGCGCGCCGACGCTCTCGCCGCGGCCGCATATGACGTTCACCACACCCGGCGGAAACAGCTCGCGCAGGTCCTCGCCGAGCTTCAGCGCCGTCAGCGGCGTTTGCTCGGAGGGCTTCAGGATCACCGTATTGCCGGCGGCCAGCGCGGGCGCGAGCTTCCAGGCCGCCATCATGAGCGGATAGTTCCAGGGCGCGATCGAGGCGACCACGCCGACCGGATCGCGACGGATCATGCTCGTATAGCCGGGCAGATATTCCCCCGCCAGTGCGCCGTGCTGGGCGCGCGCGGCGCCGGCAAAGAACCGAAATACATCGGCAATCGCCGGAATCTCGTCGTTGAGCGCCGCCGGCAGCGGCTTGCCGGTGTTGCGCGATTCGAGCTGCGCATAGTCGCTCCCGGCGCTCTCGATGCGGTCTGCGAGCTTGAGCAGCAACGCCGCGCGCTCCTTCGGCGGCGTCTGCGACCAGCCGCCGAAGGCGGCCTGAGCCGCCGCCACGGCGCCGTCCACCTGCTCGCGACTCGCCTCCGCCACCTGCGCAATCAGCGCACCGGTGGCCGGATCCAATATGCCTTCCGTGCGGCCCTCGCCCGCGACTAGGGCGCCATTGATCAATAGTTTGGTCTGCATCAGCGCCTCGTCGCTCGCGCACCTGCGATGGTTGGTGCGCCCGAATGTCAAGCCCCCTCGGGGAGTCCCGGTACGCCTCGCCGCGCAAGTATACGAAGCTCGCGCCGCGTGCGCAGCGGCAAGCAGCGAGGCCAACGCTCGCCCGGGCGGCGGCGTGCCTTGGGCGGCCATGGCCGGTCTCGAAGTTCCACCATCGCCTGCCCGGCCGATGCGTTAATATGCGGCCGTTCGCTCCTGCCGACTTCGAGGGCGCCAAGCCCAACCACCAGGTGCATGGCCGCGGCGTGAAGCTGCGCGGCGCCACGGCCCATTACCGGGCCGAGGATCTGGACGACGGCCCGATCATCGCGCAGGATGTCGAATCAGTCGGCCATCACGACCTCCCTGAGGCATCGTTCCGCCAGGGACGCGAATTCGAGCGACGCGTGCGACGCCTGTTGTCAGGCGCGGTGGCCTGGCATTTGGACGGCCGCACACTGCTCGACGGCCGCAAGACCGTCGTCTTCAAGGATTGACCATGAGTGCAAGGATCATCGATGGCAAGGCCGTAGCCGAGGCGTTGCGCCGCGAGACCGGCGAGGCGGTCGAGAGACTGTTCGCCGCGCAAGGCATTCGGCCCGGATTGGCGGTGGTGCTGATCGGCAACAATGCGGCGAGCGAGGTGTACGTCGGCTCGAAAGTGCGCCAGACCACGGCCGTGGGCATGCAATCCTTCGAGCATCGCCTGCCGCACGACGCCACGCAGGCGCAGCTGCTGGCGCTGATCGCACAGCTCAATTCCGACCCGCAGGTGGACGGCATCCTGGTGCAGCTGCCTCTGCCGGCCCACATCAATGCGCACGCCGTCATCGAAGCCATCGATCCGGCGAAGGATGTCGATGGCTTTCATCCCATGAACGCCGGGCGCCTGGCGACCGGCAGCGGCGGTATCGTGCCGTGTACGCCGCTTGGCTGCCTGAAGCTGATCAAATCCGTCGAGCCCCGGCCGATGGGCCTCGACGCCGTCATCATCGGGGTGTCGAACATCGTCGGCAAGCCGATGGCGCAGCTGCTGGTGGCCGAACGTTGCACCGTGACCATGACGCACTCGAAGACCCGCCATCTGGCCGAGCGCTGCCGCGAGGCCGACGTATTGGTGGCGGCGGTCGGCCGGCCGGAAATGGTCCGGGGCGACTGGATCAAGCCCGGAGCGATCGTGATCGACGTTGGCATCAACCGCCTCGCCGCGGAGGCCGGCCGACCAGGCCGGCTGGTCGGCGACGTCGCCTTCGAGGAAGCCAGGCAGGTGGCCGGAGCGCTCACGCCGGTTCCCGGCGGAGTCGGTCCGATGACGATCGCTTGTCTGCTCGCCAATACGCTGCAGGCCGCCGTGGCGCGCCGTGGCACGCCGGCGCGAACCTGAGCGCTCGATCGCCGGACGCATGTTGCCGCCAGCCGCGTCCAGCCGGACGCGTCTAGCCGACCGCGATGCGCTTTTTCTTCTGCGGGTCGTCGAATGGCAGCGTGTGCGCGGCGGCCGCACCGCTCACGCGCTTGCCGCGAATCTCCACGCGCGTGCCGTGGACCGCCACCGGGACTTCCAGGCGCGCGATCGCCATCGATTTCTTCGTCAGCGTGGAGTACATGCCGCAGGTCACGACGCCGACCTTCCTGCCGGCGACACACACCGCATCACCCGCCGCCGCCGGCACCACGCCGTCCACCAGCAGGCCGAAGATCCTGAAGCGCTCCTTGCCTTTGAGCCGGTAGTGCCGCTCGGCGCCGGTGAAATCGGTCTTGCCGGGGCTGACCGTGAAGTCGAGACCGAGCTCCCACAGCGAATCGCCCGGCGGATCGTTCTCGAATGGATGCGTCTGCGACATGTCGTAGGGATAGAACAGCAGCGAGCTCTCCACGCGCAGCATGCCGAGAGTGGCAAAGCAGGTCGGGATGATGCCCATGCTATTGCCCTCCGCGAGCACCGTGTCCCAGATCGGCCCGGCATCCTCGGCTTTGCAGAACAGCTCGTAACCGCGCTCGCCGGTGTAGCCGGTGCGCGAAATCATCGCCGGCCGGCCGAATAGCAGCGCCGGCATGTGGTGGAAGTATTTGAGCTCGCGTATGCCCGGCACATGCTTGGCCAGGAAGTCCACCGCCACGGGCCCCTGCAGCGACAGATCGTGCAGGTCCTCGTCGACCAGCATCGCCGCGTTGCGGCCGACCACCGCGCGCGCCAGCGTCTCGTGCCCGGCACCGCCGCCATGAACCACCATCCATGCGTTGGGCGCGGTGCGAAACAGAATGCAGTCATCGATGAAGTGGCCGGCGTCATTCAACATGCAGGCATATGCGGACTTGCCCGGATAGATCTTGCCGACGTCGCGGGTGGTTGCATGATGCAGCACGGCCGATGCATGCGGCCCGACCAGATGAAGTTTCTTCAGGCCCGAGACATCCATGAGACCCGCGCGCGTGCGGATCGCCACGTGATCGAGCGCCGGGTCCTTCGCATAGGTCCACGGCGTGCCCATGCCGTTCCAATCCTCGAGCTTCGAGCCCAGGGCGCGATGGCGATCAGCGAGTACCGAATAGCGCCAGCTCAATGCCACGATCCGCCTCCTCTGATGAGCGCCTCGCAACTCGGCCGCAGGCGATCACGGCGCGCAGACATCCGCGGGCTCGGACGGGCGCGCGTCACTGGGCTCAGACGGGTTGCCGCCGTGCAGGGCATCTGCATGGAACGGGCGTTGTTGCCATGCAATCATATGGCATGTCGCGAACCGCCGCGAGAAGCGCGCCCCGAACGCGCGCTGCCCCTGGTATGAATGCTGCCGGCAACAAGAGCCCGGCCCAGGCGACCCTTGACGCCGATGCCGCGCAGCTGCAGGCGCTCGGCTACGCCTCCAAGTTCGATCGCACGATGACCGAGCTCGAGAACTTTTCGCTCGGCTTCACTTATCTCTCGCCGGTGGTCGGGGTCTACAGTCTGTTCGGGTTTGCACTGGCGGCCGGCGGTCCACCGATGTTCTGGTGGTACGTGCTGGTCGGTTTCGGCCAGATGTTCGTCTGTCTGATCTTCGGCGAAGTGGTGTCGCAATTCCCGATCTCCGGCGGCCTTTATCCGTGGGCCCGCCGCCTGGTCGGCAAGCGCTGGGCCTGGATGGCCGGCTGGGTGTACGGCTGGGCCCTGTTCGTCTCGATCGCGGCGGTCGCCACCGGCGGAGCGCCGTTCCTGGCCCAGCTGCTGGGCTTCACGCCCACGCCCATGACCACGACCGCCATCGCGCTGGCAATGATCGCACTCGCAACGCTGTTCAACGTGAGCGGTACGCGGCTGCTTGCGCGGGTGGCGATGTTCGGCTTCATCTGCGAGCTCATCGGCGCCATCATCGTCGGTGCCTATCTGCTGCTGCTCGCCCGCCGCCACCCGTTCAGCGTGCTGTTCGACACCTTTGGCATCGGCCGCCATGGCAGCTACCTGCCGGCCTTCCTGGCCGCGGCCCTGGCCGCCATGTTCTGCTACTACGGCTTCGAGGCCTGCGGCGACGTCGCCGAGGAGACGCCGGACGCCAGTCGCAGGATCCCCAAGGCCATGCGCATGACCATCTATGTCGGCGGCGCGGCCTCGATGCTGGTGTGCCTGGCGCTGATTCTCGCCGTCCCGGACATGCAGGCGGTCATCGCCGGCAAGGACACCGACCCGGTCGCCACGATCCTGCGCACCGCCATGGGCGAGCTCGGATTCCGCGCGGTGCTTGCGGTCGTATTGATATCGTTCGTCTCCTGCGCGCTGAGCGTACAGGCGGCCGCGAGCCGGCTGTTGTTCGCCTACGCGCGCGACGAAATGATCGCCGGCAGCCGGTACTTGAGCCGCATGTCGCCGCACACGCACGTGCCGGTGACGGCGTTGCTGCTGACCGGACTGATCCCGGCACTGATCGCGCTGTGCGGCCTGTGGCTGCAGGATGCGGTCGCCACGATCATCAGCTTTGCGGCGGCCGGCATCTATATCGCGTTTCAGATGCTGGTGCTGGCGGCCCTGATCGCGCGCGCGAAGGGTTGGCAGCCGGGCGGTCCGTTCCGCCTGCGGCGTTGGGGCTGGCCGGTCAACCTGGTTGCGCTGGCCTATGGCGTATGCGCGATCGTCGACATGATGTGGCCGCGCAATCCGCAGGATCCGTGGTACAGCAACTATGGAATGATCGTCACCACGGCGGCAGTGCTGCTGCTCGGAACGACCTACATGGTCGTCGGCAGACCTTATGACCGCGGCCAGGCGCCGGCCGGCGACGCACACCGCCTGGCGCCCTCCATCGAAGAAACCGCCGGGAGTGCGCACGTGTGACCTGGCGCGCGTGGCTCGCATTCGCCGCCCTGTGCGTGATCTGGGGCGTGCCTTATTTCTTCATCAAGCTCGCGGTCGCGGAGGTCTCGCCGTTCGGCGTGGCGTGGGGACGCATCGCATTGGCAGCCGCCGTGCTGCTGCCCGTGGCCTGGAAGCGCGGAGCGTTGCGCGGCGTCAGCGCGCACCAGGGCGCTATCTGGGCGTTCGCGCTCGTCGAGCTGGTCATGCCGTTCTGCCTGATTGCCATGGGCGAACGCTGGATCGACTCCTCGCTGACGGGCATCCTGATGGCGACCGTGCCGATGACCGTGATCGCGCTGTCGCCGCGGTTCGGACTGCGGGAGCCGTTGGGACTGCGCCGACTGTCCGGTATCGCGCTCGGATTCGCCGGCGTGGTGATCCTGCTCGGGATCGGCACGGTTGGCGGAACGCTCGGCTGGGTCGGTGTCGCCTGCACGCTGGTCGCGACGGTGGGTTACGCGGTCGGGCCGCTGATCGCCCAGCGGTACCTCGCCCGGATCGATGGCCTGGGCGCGGCCACGGCAAGCCTGGCGGTGGCGGCGGTGGTGCTGCTACCCGCGGCCATCTGGACCGCGCCGCTCGCGCGGCCGTCCGCGCTGGTACTGACCTCGATCGCCGTGCTCGGCATCGTCTGCACCGCGATCGGACTGGTGCTGTTCTTCATGCTCATCAAGCACGCCGGGGCCTCGCGCGCCGCCATCATCACCTACGTCAATCCGGCGATCGCCACACTGCTCGGCGTCGCGCTGCTGCATGAGCGCTTCGGTCCGGGCGCCGCACTGGGCCTGGGCCTGATCCTGCTCGGCTCGTGGCTCGCGACCCATACGGTGCGCGCGCCCTAGCCGAGCTCGCGCCCGCCGAGGCGGACCGATCGGGCGTTGCACAGTGCCTGGACGAAGCTTCCCGGGCCGTGATCGGCTAGCACCCGGCGACGGTGCCAATGGCCGCCGCGAAATCGCGGCCGTCGAAGAACGACTCCTGCTTGAAGTCGGCCTGCGGCATCTCGATGGGCAGGCCCGCGGCGGCCCGGCGATACAGATCGGGCCGATACGTCGCCTGTGCGCTCGCCGCCGCGCCCGGCGAGGATTCGACCTGCCGCCAGCGCAGCATCTGCCGATAGAACCACAGCGCATGGCCGGGCCACGGAAAGGTCGCGCCGCCGCGCGCGAAGGCCAGGAAGTCCGGTACCGCGGTCGGCAGCGCGCCGTAGCGCAACCGAAGCTGCCCCGACAGGACGAGTTGCAGCAATTCAGCCGGCACGCCGACGTAGCGCGGCCCCGCCAGCAGGCGCGCCAGATCCGCGTGATTGCCCTGGTCCTCGCACCAGAGCGCCGCGCGCACCACCGCGCGCACCAGTGCCGTGACCTGCGGCCCATGGGACTCGGCCCATTCGGCCTGGAGGCCCAGCACTTTTTCCGGGCTCAACGGCCAGATATGGCTCGCCGTCGTGACGATCGTCCCGACGCCCGCAGCCACCGCCACACTGCTCCAGGGCTCGCCGACGCAGAAACCGTCGATCTGCCCCTCGCGCATCGCATCCACCAGCAGCGGCGGCGGGATGACCACCAGCCGCACGTCCTGATCGGGATCGATGCCGCTCGCCGCCAGCCAATAGCGCAGCTCGTAGTTATGTGCCGAAAAGGGATAGACCATGGCCAGCGCCAGCGGCGGCGAGCCAGCCGCTGCGCGTGTACGCACCACGGCGCGCAGCGCCGCGCCGGCCGCAGCCGGATCGAGTCCGGGACTCGCGCCGTGACGCTGCATCGCGGCGTGCAGCGCGGTCGACACCGTGATCGCATTGCCGCCCAGCCCCAATGCCACCGGGGCGATCATCGGCACCTGCAGATGACCGATGCCGAGCGAGCAGGCGACGGCCATGGGCGCGAGCATGTGCGCGGCCTGGAATTGCCCGACGATCAACCGATCGCGGATGTTGGCCCAGGAGGATTCGCGCACCAGGCGCAACTCGATGCCCTCGGCGGCGGCGAAACCGCACTCTGCCGCAACCACCACGCTCGCGCAGTCCAGCAGAGGAATGAAGCCCGCGACGATTCTCTGTCCGCTCATGCGCGATGATCCTATTTGCCAAGCAACCGTGCCGCCGCGATGACACTCTGCCCGACCTGCGCCAGCCGCAGGTTGGAATCCATGGCGGCCTTGCGCAACGGCGCGAGCGCAGCGCCTGATCGGCCGTGGACGCGGCTACTCGCGCGCCGGGGGCGGCGCCGCCGGCGTTGCGTGGTCGTCGCCCGGAATTGGAATTCACTCCGCCTGCGCGACGGGGGCGTCGAGGCCCAGGCCGACATCGCCGGGCAGCGCCCAGGCGAGCCATTGCTGCTGCAAGGCACCGACCAGCAGCAGAGCGAGCGCCGCCAGGGCGCCGAAGGTGGCGAAGCCGAGCTGGTAGCTGCCGGTGCTCTCTCTGGCGATGCCCATGACCACCGGCAGGTAGAAACCGCCGATGCCGCCGGCCGCGCCGATGATGCCGGTCATCAGGCCCGTCTTGCCGCGCCAGCGATGCGGCACCAGCTGAAACGTGGCGCCGTTGCCGAGACCGAAGCAGAAGTACAGGGCTGCCAGCAACGCGATTCCGCCCGCTAGCGACGGCATGAGCGCTGCAAACGCGAAGTTGCATACCGAGATCGCCAGCAGCAACACCAGCAGCACGCGCACGCCCGAGAGACGATCGGCGATGAATCCACCGATCGGGCGCACCATGGCGCCCGTGAAGGACAGGGCCGCCATGCACAGGCCGGCGTCGACTTTCGGCATTTGATACTGCGTCGTCAGCAGCAGGCTCACGTAGGATGACATGCCGACGAAGCCTCCGAAGGTGATGCTGTAGACGAGCATGACCACCCAGGTATCGCGTTCGGCGAGCACCGCCAGGTACTTGCGCGGCAGCACTGCGAGCGCGACCACGGCGCCGAAAACCGGCAGCAGCAACAGTCCGGCCTTGCCATGGCCGAACAGCCCCGCATCGACCAGCAGCACCAGCGCCATCACGCCGATCAGCGATACCGCAAAGCCGCCAAAGGCACGCGCCGCGCTGCCGCTCTTGGCACTGCGATCCTCCGCCCAGAGGATCACCGCGACGGCGGTCAGCGCCAGCAAGGGCAGCACCGCCGCGGTGGCGCGCTGCCAGCCAAAGTGCAGCGCGAGACTCGGAAACAGGAAACCGTCCACGACGGCGCCGATATTGCCGGCCGCCGCCAATCCCAGCACGAGCCCCTGCACGCGCGGCGGATAGCTGCTGCCCGCCATCGGCAATGCGATCGCGAAGCTCGCGCCGCCCAGACCCAGCAATCCCCCCAGGACCAGCAACAGCGTGTAGGTCGGCGCGATCGGCCACAGCAGCACGAACGCCGGAATCGCCGACAGCGTGATGCCGAGCAGCGCGAGCCTGCGGCCGTCGACCGACTGAAATAGATTGCCCAGCGTCACGCGCACGATGGCGGCCACGAGCACCGGTACCGCGACCAGGAAACCCGACCGGGCCGGCGTCAGCACCAGTTGCTTGCCGATGTACGGCGCAAGCGGCCCGAGCATCACCCAGGCGGTGAAACCGGTGTCGAAATACAGGAAGCACGCAAACAGACACTTCCAGTTCCCACTCCTCAATGCAGCAAGTAATGGCGTCATCGATGTAGTCCCCTGCCTGAGCGGATGATTGGCTTGCACTTCGCGCGATCTCGCACGCAAAAAAAAACCGCCAGCGGCACGCAGCCGAGAGGGCTGCGTCCGGATTGGCGGCGTTGCCTTGGCGGACCCGCTGTCGGATCCGCGCCCTTGCCGGCGGCCATGTGGCTACCGGCGCCCGATTGTCGATGCAACGTTTATGCCATGGCATTCGCGCTCAACGGAAAGCCATGTGGATCAGGTGGTTATTGCAAGGACGGGCCTCCTGCTCCGGCGCCAGGCGAACGCCGGAAGAATGAATTGAGGGCACGGCGGCGCAATGATGCACGCCGCTTGTGCGACGTCGAGCGAGACTCCGACGCGTTCCCTCTGCACCTCATGCGCGCGTCGCTTTGGCGGCCAGGTAGGCATCGGCGGCGGGCACCAGCGACTGCTTCACGAACAGCCTGATGCGCGCACCCTCCATGCCCTTGGCGACACTGGGCGACATCTCCGGCGGCACGTGCGCCTTGATCCACGCTTCGAGCTGATCCAGTGGCAGGCTGTCCCAGAAGACGTCGGGGACGAACTGCGCCAGGAACAGCGGCTTCAGGTTGCCAAACGATGCCAACAACTTGTCCGCGTTGTCGCTGAACGTCGTCCAGGCCAGCTGCGGGTGCTCGCCGCGAAGCGTGAAGATCATCATCGCCCGCAGGAGCACCGCCTGCGGCGGCAACTCCGGGCCGAGCGCAATCTGCACGACCTGCGCGGCAAGCTCGGGGTCCCGCACCTGGGCCAGCGCCAGGTAGAAGCGCTTCAGCTCCGCCTCGTCATTCGCATGCTTCGCCAGCGCGTGCAGCTGTTCGAACGTCGCCGCGTCGGCGTAGCGTCCGACGATCGACAGGACCATATCCTGATCATCGGCGCTGATGGTGTTGTGATCGTGCAGGAACGAGGCGAAGCGGCGGCGTGCTTCCGCAATCACCGCCTGATCGCCCCAGGCCCCCAGATCGCCGATCACGGTTCGGCGCAGCCGCTGCAAATCCGGCGTCTCGTCGGCCTTGCCGTCCCAGCCGAGACGATCCGCCACCGGCTCGAGGATCGAGCGCGCGTAGGCGCTGAACGCCTCATGCCCGGGGCTGCCGCGCTCGTCGTATTCGATGGTTCCCAGGGCCCCCGTGATCTGCTCCCAGGCGCGGGTGTCCAGATTGCCACCCATCGCTGCCGCCAGCGCCAGATAGGTCGGCAGCGGCGCGGCGCCCGACTCGACCAGCCCCCATTGGTCGTCCAGCAACGCGATGCGGTCGCCGTCCGGTATCGTGCCGAAGCTGCGGGTATTTTCCGCCAGCGTGGCGGCGTCGTACTGGACCCGATAGTACCCGATGGCGCCGGCGTCGGCGCTCAACGGATCCTGGCAGGAACCCGCGCTCGCCGTCTGCGCATCCTGCGTCAGCAGCACCGACTGCGGCACACCCTGCGCGCCGGCGCGGATCTGCAGCGGAACCTTCCAGTTTGCAGCCTGGGTATCGCTCTGGGCGCCATCGGTTGCGTGCAGCAGGAAGCGCCGCTGCGACAGCACGATCGTACGCTTGCCCTCCGCGTCGCAGCGGGCGGTCACGCTGACCAGAGGGAAGCCGGCCTGCTCGGTCCAACCCGCGGCGATCGCGCCGACATCCTGGCCGCTCGCGCCGCTCAGCGCATTCCACAGATCCGCCGTGGTGGCGTTGCCGAACGCGTGCGCCTTCATGTAGCGGCGAATGCCGTCGCGGAAGGTGTCCGGGCCCAGATACGCCTCGAACATGCGCAGCACCGCCTGACCCTTGTGGTAGGTGATGGTCGGGTCGAACGCGCTCGAGGCCTGCAGTTCGTCGGTGACGTGCTGCTGGATGGCGTGCGACGAAACACGCGCGTCGGCCCGCATGGCGCTCTCCTTCTCGGCGTCCTGCCGCTCCCACCATTTCCAGGTCGGATTGCGCAGATCCGTTTCCTTCGCGGCGCGCCAGGAGGCGAAGCTCTCGTTGAGCCACAGGTCATCCCACCAGCCCATCGTCACCAGATCGCCGTTCCACTGATGCGCCATCTCGTGCGCCTGCGTGCTGTAGACTTCCTGGCGGTCGGCAATCGAGCTGGCGCTCGAGACCAGCAGCAGCTGATCGTTGTATGTGATCGCACCCCAGTTCTCCATCGCGCCCGAAAAGCCGCCCGGGATGGCGATCGAATCGAGCTTCGGCAGAGGATACGGGTAGCCGAAATAGTCGTTGTAATCGGCCAGGATCTGCTGCGCGTTGGCGAGCGCATAGGCGCCGTCGGCTTCGCGTCCGCGCACCGCCCATACGCCGAAATGCACCCCGCCGCCCTGGGCGCCGATCGAACGCAGATCGCCGGCGGTCAATTCGACCAGATACGAGGGCATGGGCGGCGTACGCGCGAATGTAGTGATCGCGAGCGCCCCGTGCACGATGCGCTTGGTGACCGGCATGTTGGACAAGGTCGTCCAGGCAGCCGGTACGGTGACGGTCAGCTTGAACGTGGCACGAAATGCGGGTTCATCCCAGCATGGGAACATGCGGCGCGCATCGGTCGCCTCCATCTGGGTGGACAGCAGCAGCCCGCCGGTGCCGCTGCCGGGCTTGGAGTAGGGCTGAGCAAACATTCCCTGCGGCTGCGTCTGGATGACCCCCGAATAGGCCAGGGTCAGCCGGTGCAGCCCGGCCGGCGCCCGCGCTGCGAGTGTCACCGTGGTGAGCTGCGCGTCGTCGTCCGATTGCACGCGTTTGACGGGTTTACCGTCCAGGCGCACCTGGCGCAGCTTCAGATTGAGGGTATTGAATATCACCTTGTCTGCCGCCGAGCGGAACCGCAGCGTCACCGTTTCCGTGCCGGTCAACGTGCGGGCGCCGGCGTCCGGTACGATCGCAATGCTGTAATCGATCGGCACCACGTCCTTGGGCAGCCGGCCGGGCGCGGTATCGAACGAAAATGGCGCTTCGGCGGCGACCGGCGACGCCAGCGCCGGACCCGGCACCAGGCCGGCAGCGGCCACGGCCGCGGCGGTCAGGGCCGTAGCCGCGAGCGCGCGCCGGCACGGCATGCGCATCGTGAAGGGCGACGACTTCGGAGCAATGATCCGGGGAAACCTGGTCATGAGATCGGCCTCGCTCGCCTTGTTGTTTGGCGAGAGAGTAACAGACTCGCAGGCTCGAGGGTCGGTTCCAGGAGCGCCCGGCCGTCGCGCGGGCGGGTTGTCGCGACCTGGGTATCCGGGTATCGTCGCGGTCCTGTCGCGCGACCCCGGCGACCTGCGGCAGCCGGCAGTCCGCGCTGCACGCCACGGGCGCGAAGCGCGGGTCGCGTCCCGCGCCGATCAAGAAGCAGAGCCATGCATACAGGCCGAATCATCAGGCTGATCAGCTCGCTGCTGTCGGCAACGCTGCTGGCCGCGTGCGCGCACGCACCGCCGAGCGCGCCGCCGCCGGCCGCAGCGGACGACGCCTTCAGGATCGACCAGGCCGTGCTCCGCCAACCGACCCGGTTCATCGTCTACGGCGACATGCGCTTCACGGACGTGCGTGAAGCGCAGGCGAGCCGCCCGGGCCCGCGTCAGGCGCTCGTGGCCGAGATCGCCGCCGAACGTCCCGACGCCCTGTTCCTGACAGGCGACGTGCCGTGGCACGGCGGCGACGAACGTGATTACCGCGTCTATCGGCAGGAGACCGCGGCATGGCGCGCCGAGCGGCTGCGCGTGTTCCCGGTGCTCGGCAATCACGAGTTCCAGCAGTGCGAGCAGCTCGGCTGTCTCGAGCGCTGGTGGCAGGCGTTCCCGGATCTGCGCGGCCGGCGCTGGTACGCGGTGACGCTCGGCGCCCAACTGCAGTTCATCGCGCTCGACAGCAACGCCTCTCTGCTGCCGGGCAGTGAACAGGCCCAGTGGCTGCAACGACGGCTCGACGCGCCCGCCGACGGCATTCTCTTCGTGGTGATCCTGCTGCACCATCCGCCCATGACCGACGCGCCGGCGGGCGTGCGGGCGAACGAAGCGGCCATGGCGGCACAATTGACCGCCGCGGCGAGACACTCTTCGCGTCACTTCATTGTGTGCGCCGCGCACGTCCACAATTACGAGCGCTTCGAGCGCGACGGTGTAACGTATCTGGTATCGGGCGGCGGCGGCGCAAAGCCGCTGCCCGTGACGCGATCCGCCGCGGACCGCTACCAGGGCGACCAATTCCCGAACTTCCACTATCTGCGCTTCGAGCTGCTGGACCATCGGCTGCGCGGGGAAATGGTGCGGCTGGCCGATGCCGATGCACCCGCGCCGGGCAAGTGGGTCGTTCAGGACCGTTTCGACGTCGGCGCGCCACCACCATGAGCCGCGGCGGGTGCGCCTTCGCGGCCGTCCTACCTGTCGATCGCGGCGGCAGCAGCGCTGCAGGCCACCTCGTCCTGGGAGCCGGTGCCGCCGGAGCAGCCGATGGCGCCGATGATCTTGCCGTCCTCGACCAGGGGAATCCCGCCGCGCGAGGCGATGACGCCATCGAGCGTCAGCACGTATTTGAAGTCCGACTTCTGCAGCGCGTCCTCGAATACCTTGGTGGGCCTGCGAAACTCCACCGCCGTACGCGCCTTGTGCTCCGCGATCGCGATCGAGGCGAGCTGGGCTCCGTCCATGCGCATGAATGCCACCAGATTGGCGCCGGAATCCACGACCGCGACATTGAGCTGCCAGCCGCGCTTGGCGGCCTCGGCCACGGCCGCCTGCGCGGCGGCCTGGGCACGCTGCAGCGAGATCGGTACTCCATAAGGCATGTTGAATGGCATTTTCTCAGGGATCACGTCGAGCGGGTTCGCGGCCGGCGGGGCCTGATCCGCGGCGCGCCCCGGATCGACCTCCAGCAGCAAGCCGGCGGCCAGTATCGACAGTCCGATGCGAGAGTACATATTTCATCCCTCCTGACGGCAGATCACGCGCCGAGCTTCCCCGGATGACACGGACGTCGATTGTAGAGCAGCCGGCACCGGTCCGAGGCACCGTATCGGCAGTGCCGCCGTCCTGCCTGGCTCATTTCTTTCGCCTGCTGGCGGCCGGCGGCGGCTCCGACAGTTTCAACCCATGGACCGAGCGCGACCCGCGCACCGATGGAGCGCTCAATGGGCCGGTGGCTCGGCGCGAACGTCTGCGCGCGCACCTGAGCGTTCGGCCGGCGCGGATTCTGGTCGGCGAAGCGGCCGGCTACCAGGGCTGTCACGTGAGCGGTATCGCATTCACCAGCGAGCGCCTGCTCATCGCGGGCGCGGTGCCACGAGTCGCGGCCCCGGCATCGCGCCTGTCCACCCGTCATGTCCCGTGGAGCGAACCCTCGGCCACCACGGTCTGGAAAGCCCTGCACGAGCTGGGCGTCGCGCACGACACGGTGCTCTGGAATGCCTTCCCCTGGCACCCGCATGCCGCCCGCAATCTGCAATCCAATCGCACACCGGCGCGCGCGGAGCTGGCGCGCGGACTGCCGGTGCTCGCGGCGCTGCTGAATGGATGGCCGGACGCAACCGTGTTCGCGGTCGGCCGCCATGCCCAGCGGGCGCTCGATGAGCTCGGATGCGCCGCCGTTCGTCTGCGCCATCCTTCGATGGGAGGCGCCGCCGAATTCGCGCGTGGCCTGCGCGACGCACTGCGCTCGCCGCGCCCGGCAGCGCATCGGTGGCCAGGCGGCGATCGATAGTCCCCCGCGCAGCGCGCGCGGTCGGCAGATGCGCTACGCCATCGGCTGTTGCAGAGCATCATCACGCCGGCCGCGCCCGCGCGCCCGCCTGCCTGCACGCCGGGCAACGTGATTTTTCCCAGGCTTTCATGCGGCAACGCGCCACGAAGGCGCGGGTTTGCCGCACGCGAGGCGCGCGTTTCCGGCGCGGGAGGCACGGCCGCTTGCCGTAGAATATTGCCGCTCTCGGGCGCCGACACCGGACGTCAACGCAATGGGCCGCGAGCCGTTTCACGCTTGCGCCGACGGTACGCGATGCAACTCCGATGATCCGTGAGGAGACCCCATGACATCCACCACCGAATGCCGCGCGCTGATGCTCGAGGGTCATCCAGCCAGCGCGCCGCAGTGGCCGCGGTCGCGGCCGTCGCTGCGCAGTCTGGTGCTGCTCGCCGCCCTGCCCGCGCTCACGAGCTGCGGCGGCGACAACTATTGCGGGTCTTGTGCGGTCTACACGCCGACCGAGGTGTCGTTGGGATTGGTGGCCGGGAATTTCACCAACAACGGTCACCCATCGATCGTTGCGACCAGTACCGTCCTGTACAACCCGCAGTTCAATGCGGGCAACCTGAAGATCTACCTATCGACGGGCCCCGGTGGCTTCGCACCGCCGGTGCTGACCAGCGATGGCAACGATCCACTGTATCTCGCCACCGCCGACCTCAATGGCGACACGCTGCCCGACGTCGTCTCGGCGAGCTACGACGATGGCGCGCTCGCAGTGTTCTTCAACAGTACGCAAACCCCGGGCACATTCGCCGCGCCGCTGATCCTGTCCTCACCCGGCGCCTCCCAGGTCGCGATCGCCGACATGAACGGTGACGGCCTGCCCGACCTCGTGTCGGCCGACTTCAACGTGTCGCTGTTCCTGCAGACGTCACCGGGTACATTTGCCAATCCCATCGCGCTGTACCCGGGCGGCGCCAACTGGGTAGCCGTGGGCGACCTCAATGGGGACGGCATTCCGGACGTGGTACTGACCGACAACGTCGGCGTCAAGCTGCTGCTGCATACCGGCGCCGCCGGCACCGCCACCTACGCCGCACCGGTCGCGATATTCAACCAGACGATCAACGCCAACGCCTTCGGCGCGAACCTGATCGCGATCGCGGATCTGAACGGCGACGGCTTCAACGACCTCGTGATCACGGATCCAGGCCCGACCGGTGGCGGCTCACCGACGGTCTCGGTGCTGCTGCAGGACGCCGCCCATCCGGGGCAGTTCCTGGCACCGGTGGGCTATCCGACCGCGCCCGGCAGCATGGCGCAATCCATCGTCGTGACCGACGTCAACGGCGACGGCCATCCCGACATCGTGATCGGCGGCACGGGCGCGGTCAGCGTGCTGCTGCAGAACGCGGCCAGCCCCGGTCGTTTCGCGGCGGCGGTCAACTATGCGGTGACGAACGCGAACGAGATCGCCGTGCTGGACGTCAACGGCGACGGTTACCCCGATATCGTCATTGGCACGGGTCCATCCCAGCCGGCTCGCAATGGCGTGATTCCCAATAATCCGGGCGTGCTGCTGCAAGACCCCAGCTCGCCGGGGAACTTCGGTCCCCTGCAGAATCTACCCTAGAGGCTGCGCGAGCGCCTCACCAGCCAATAGGCGCCGAGCGCGATCGTGAAAGCCAGCGCGCTGACGTAGAACTGGCTCGCCAGCGCCGGCGTGAACGCCATCGCCAGCAACACTGCGCCCATGGCCGCGATCGCGGCATAGCTGCCCCAGGGGTACCACCACATCAGCAGCGCCGGCTCCCGGCTCCCGGTGCGCTGACGTTCACGGCGCAGCCGAACCTGCGCCAGGCAGATCATCGCGTAGACCAACAGGATCAAGGCTCCCGAGGCGTTGACCAGAAAGGCAAACACGGTGCTCGGTGCGGCGGCGTTGGCGATGATGCCGAGCACGCCCGCGGCCGCGCCGATCAGAACCGAGCGCGCCGGCACGCGGCTGGCGCTGAGCTTGACCAGCCACTGCGGCGCATCTCCGTGCTCGGCCAGCACGAACAGCACTCTCGAGCAGACATAGAACGATGAATTCAGGCACGACAGCACCGCGGTCAGGATGATGACGCTCATCGCGGTGCCGGCCCAGCGCAGGCCCATGGTCGCCAGCGCGAGCGTGAAGGGCGACTGGCCGGCCACGACGCGCTCCCACGGCACCACCGAGACGATCAGGAACAGCGATACCACGTAGAAGATGAGAATCCGGGAGACGACCGAACCGGTCATCTGTGCGATGGCGCGCGCCGGCGCCTTCGATTCGGCCGCCGCGATCATCGTGATCTCGGCGCCGGTCATCGAAAAGAACACGGTGGTAATGCCCGCCAGCACCGCTACGAAGCCGTGGGGCGCGAAACCGCCATGGCTCACCAGATTGCCGAACGTCATGCCGCCGGGCGCCGTCCAGCCGAACGCGTAGCAGCCGGCCAGCGCGATGAACGTGAGGATGGCCGCGACCTTGATCGAGGCAAACCAGAATTCGCATTCGCCGAAGGAGCGCGCCGAGAGCAGATTGACGGCGGTCATGACCCCCATGAGGGCCAGCCCGAGCTCCCATGTCGGCAGCGATATCCAGACGTGCAGCAGGTTGGCACCGGCGATGGCTTCGACCGGGATCACGACCACCCAGAAATACCAGTACAGCCAGCCCGTGAGGAAGCCGGCACCGGCACCGAGGCCGGCGCGCGCGAAGTCGCTGAACGAACGCACCTGCGGCAGCGCGACCGCCATCTCGCCGAGCATGCGCATGATCAGGAATACCAGTATGCCCGCGGCCAGATAGCTGAGCACGATCGCCGGTCCCGCAGTGACGATCGCGGCGCTGCTGCTGACGAACAGCCCGGCGCCGATGATGCCGCCGATCGAGATCATCGTCACGTGGCGCGGTGCCAGCGAGCGGCTCAAGCCGGCACCGGCATCGGCCCCGCGGGTCGCCGGTTTGGAGTGGACGCGGCCCAGGTCATTCATGACGCTGCGCCGTCCGGGGGTAGTTGACCATGTTGCCGCCGTAGGCCGTGTGCCGCTCGCAAGCGCTCGCGATCCGCTGCCGCGGCGCGCAGGCCAGTGTTACGCCTAGAATGCGGCAAACTAACACAGTCCATTCCCCAAGGATCGAAGTCGACGTGCAGCCTGCCCTCACGCCCTCGCACCGCATCGGCATCGGCGACCCATGGAAGCGCAGTCTCGCCACCGTATTCACCGTTACCGTCGGCGTCGGCCTGATATTCGGTTTCCAGCCGCCGCTGCTGGCGTTCGTGCTGTCGCGCGACGGCGCCTCGAGCTTCGAGATCGGGACCGTCATCGGCATCAGCACCGTTGCCGTGATCCTCTTCGGCCCGCTCTATCCGCCTCTGATCGCCCGCCTGGGCCTGCGCCGCGCGGTCCTTGGCGGCATCGGCCTGGCGGTGCTGGCCCTGCTGGCAATGCCGTTGCTGCATGGCGTGCGCGCGTGGTTCGTGCTTCGCTTCCTGACCGGCTGCGCGCTCGGACTGGTATGGATTGCCAGCGAGATCTGGCTCAATACGGTCAGCACTGATGATGTGCGCAGCACCGTCATGGCCCTGTATGCCACGGCGTTCGCCGCCGGCGTGATGGCGGGCCCGCTGCTGCTGCAGCTCACCGGTACCGCGGGCTGGCGGCCGTTCCAGCTCGGCGCCGCCTGCCTGGCGCTCACCGCCCTGCCGCTGCTGTTCGCGCGCCATACCCCCTGCGCACAGCGCGATGCGCAGCGCCGGCCGCCGTGGCGGCTGCTGCGTGCCGCCCCGGTGGTGATGCTGGCAGCCATGATCGCCGGCCTGGTGGAGTCCGCGGACCTGTCATTGCTGCCGGTATTCGGACTGCATCGCGGATTCGATGAGCGCGCATCGCTGTCGCTGGTGACCGTGTTCCTGGCCGGCAACGTCATCCTGCAGCTGCCCATCGGTCGCCTCGCCGACCGGCTCGGACGCCGTCGCGTGCTCGGCGCCTGTGCGCTGGTCAGCGTACTCGGACCATTGCTCTTGCCGTCGATGATGCATGTCCCCTGGCTGCTGTGGCCGTTGCTGTTCCTGTGGGGAGGGATGATGTACGGCTTCTACACCCAGGGCATCGCGCTGCTCGGCGAGTCGTACCCGCCGCACGAACTGGCAGACGCCAATGCCGTGTTCGTGGTCGTGTACTGCGGCGGCGGCATCATCGGGCCCACCGTGGGCGGATTGGCGATGGACGTCTGGAATCCCAACGGCCTGATGCTGTTCCTGAGCGCTGCGGCGAGTCTGCTGCTCGTCGGGCTGCTGGCGGAAGCGCGCCTGCACCGCGCGCACATCCTCATCCTGTTTCTATCGATGATTCTATATCTATTTGTTCCTACTACTGTTTTTATTTGAATCGGCGGATGGGCCCTGGGCGCGCAGCGGTTTCAGGGACCCTGCACCGTGTAGCCCTCGGCCCGAAACCGGGCCAGCGGTCCATCGCTCGACAGCAGCTCATAGATCGGTCGCATGGCGAAGCTCACGCGATAGTGCTCCAAGGCGGATTGCGCCTGGGCACTCCAGGCTTGTCCCGCAAACTCCACCAGAGTCTTGATGCGCGATGAATTCGACAGCACGTTCATGCACACTTCACGCTGATTCGGATACGGCAGGGCGCGCAGCCGATCGACGTCGCCCACGGCCCAGGCCCTGGCACGCTCCTGCATCGCGGGCAAATCGCTCTCGATGCGCGTCATCGTGGCATCGAGGCAGCTCACTTCCACGCTCGGCGACAGCTCGCCGACTTCCCTGAGCACGCCCGATGGATCGTCGACCCTGAGCTGCGCGCGTACGATCGGCACGTGCCGCCGCTTGGCGAGCCGGATCACCGCCTGCTCCACCTCGTCATGCTGCGTCAGTCCCGCGGCGTCGATGGCCTGCTCATACAGTCGCAGCGCGGCAAACATCGGGCGCAGCTCCTCGATGCCGGAGTCGCGCGCATCAAAACGCGACTTGAGCGCTTCGAAGCGGGCGTACTGCGGCGCCGTCAGCCAATCCGCGAGCTTGGCGCGGCCCGGATTCTTCTGTGTGCGCCGCCACTGAACGTAGAGTCGGATGGCCGAGATCGGGCCGACGTTGGCCGATACCGAGGGGCCGCTTTGCAACAGTTGCTGCGAATCGGCCAGGGCCGCTTCGACCTCGCTCGAACTCCACTTCATCCGCTTCGGCAGGTGATTGAGCGTGCCGAGCAACCACAGCACGTGATCGCCTTTCGAGACCTTCCACAGTCGCGGGCCGGGTCGCTCGCCGACGATATCGATCTCTTCGAGCTGCTGCAGGCCGCCGGCCGTTGCCTCCGAGGCCGTCGGCGCAGCCGGCAACGCAACGGCCGCGATGGGTTGCGGCGCCGCGGCCACGCCGGCAGTGCCGCTCAGCCACGCGGCAGCGATCAGCGACGCGGCGCCGACGAGACCGCGCACAGAGCTCAGTGCGGATGTTCGGCAACCCACCGCTTTACCGCGGCCAGCGTGTTGGCAACATGCTTGTCCGGGTTCAGAGCCGAGTAGCTGTAGATGATCTTGCCCTCGGGAGAGATCACATACGAGGTGCGGTCCGCCAGTTTGGGATTCATCGCCAGCACGGCATCATAGGATTTCATGATGTGCTGGTCCGGGTCGGAAGCCACGGCGAACTTGTTGCGGCACTCGCTGACCGAAAATCTGTTGAGCGTGTTGACGTCGTCGTGGGAGACACCGATCACCGTTGCGCCGAGGGCCTGAAAGTCGGCGGTCGCAACTGCGAAATCGTGCGCCTCCGCCGTACATCCCGGCGTAAATGCGGCCGGGTAGAAGTACAGCACGACCGGGCCCTTTTTGAGGGCCTCGGCCAGCGAGAACTGAAATGCCTTGCCCGCGAGCGACGCCTGGGTCGTGAATTCCGGAGCCTTGGCCCCCGGCTGCAGCGCCGCCATCGAGGCACCGGCGCAGCAGCACAGCAACAACATGGGCAGCAGCCGTTTCATGGTCGCGGTACCTCGCCTGTTCCTGGGACGACGATTATGAGGCTGCCCATTCAGCGCTGCAATTCTGTGACCTGCGCCTCAGTCCTCGGTCCCAGTCGTTCGGCCGTGGAATCGGCCGCGTCAATTTGTGAACCGACGCGCTGCCTGTGCCGGCGCAACGCACCACAGTTCACGCTCGCAACCGGTGCAAGTGCTGAAGGAACGGCCGATGAAGCCACTAGCGCAAGAGAGGATGCATCCCGCCGATACCAGGACCGTCCGCACGCGACGGACCGAGGCGATTATCGTCTCCGGCGACGACGGCTTCTTGATCGAGCTCGGGCCGGTGCTGGGCGACCGCTATCGCACGCGCACGGTGGATCATCCCGATGCCATTGCCGCCGCGACCGACGCCACGCGCTGGATCGCCATCGTCGATGCGCTCGCGCTGCCGGATGCGCACGCCGCCGTGACGCGGCTGCAGCGGCAGTTCCCGGGCGCCGAAATCATAGTCGTCACGAAGACCTCCGAGGAATGGACCTCGGCGGTATCGCATGGCGCAGTCGTCGCCACCATCGGGCGTGACGATCTCGGCAGCGCGCGGCTGCTGGCCCTGCTGGCCATCGCCGAGAACCGGCTCGCGGCCCACGCAGATGATGGCGTGGCCGGCGCCACGCGACCCGCGTCGCCTGGCGCTGGCGCCGGCGACTCGAACGCCCCGCCATCCGCGTCCTCGCTGCTGCTGGCCATCGTGTTCGCGGTCCTCGGCATCGCATGCGCCGGACTGCTCTGGTCGCTCGCGCCCGCGTCCGCCTACAATCCCTTGAGCGGCCTGGATGTCGATCCGGCCGCCAACGACAATCGGACCGTGGTTGCGCCGGCGTCGGTGTTCGAGCTGCTGTCCTCCGCGCGCATCGCCTTTCACGATCAGAAGCTGCTGCCGCGCGCCGATGGCGAGGGCCGCGGCGACAGCGCACTCGAGCTGTACATACAGGTGCTTCGCCAGGAGCCCGCCAACGAGGAGGCGCTGGACGGCGTGCGGCGCCTGCTTGCGGTCGGCAAGGCGCGCATCCAGAGCGATCTGGCAAGCGGCAAGCTCGACGATGCGACGCGCCTGATCGGTTACTTCAAGAGCGCCGGTGTCGAGCCCGAGGCGTTGCACGACGTCGAGGCCAGCGTCGCCGCCGCGCGGCCCAAGTGGCTGGCCGCGAAAGCCCAGGAAAGCATCGCCGCCGGCGACCTGGCCGCCGCCGAGCAGACCCTGGCGCAAATGAGCGCCGCCGGTGCCGATCGCAATAGCATGGCCGAACTGCGTCGCGCCATCGACGCCAGGAAGCTCGACCAGCAGCTGGGTTCGATGCTCAACGACGTCAAGGCCGCCATCGATGCCGGCGCGCTGCTCGATACGGGCGCCGACAGCGCGCGCGCTCGCCTGCAGGCGATGCGCAACATTGGCCGCAACCACCCGCTGACGCTCGAGGCGCAGCGCGACCTGCAGGCGGCCCTGCTGGCGCGGGCGCAGGAAGCCACGCGCAAGGATCAATTCGACCTGGCACAGCGCTACCTCGCTGCTGCCGCCGACAGCAACCCGACGGCGGACCTCGCGGAGGCCAGGCGCGCGCTGCAGGCGCAGGTCGACCTGGCCGCCCAGCGTTCGGCTGCGGCCCGCACGGCGCCATCCGCGCCTTCCGCCGGCAGCGCACCGAGCGGCGGCAGCGACCCCGTGACGCCGGAGGCGACCGGCAGCAGCTCTGCGAGCTACATTGCCGCACGGCCGCTGAGCCCGATCAACGTCACCTATCCTGCAGCAGCAGCCGGTTCCAGGATCGAGGGCTACGTGGTGATCGAATTCACCTTGCACGCGGACGGCCTTCCCAGTAGTCCGACCGTGGTCGAGGCGCAGCCGACGGGCGTATTCGATCGTGCGGCCATCACCGCGGTCATGCACGCCCGCTACGACAGCAGCGGCCTGATTCATAAGCAGTCGCGGCGCGCGCGCATCCGCCTGACGTTCAAGCCCGGTTAACCGAAACTCACCGAGGAAACATCCCGCATGGCTCGTCGCTCGTCCGCGATTTCCGGCCAGTGGCTGCAGTTTGCCGCCACCATTCTGTTCGCGGCCGCGCTCACCGTGCTGCTGATGCTCGGCATGCGCCGCGCCGACGAATTGCAGTCGGCATCCTCGGCG
Organism: Gammaproteobacteria bacterium; assembly: GCA_027315105.1. Classification (GTDB taxonomy): domain Bacteria; phylum Pseudomonadota; class Gammaproteobacteria; order Steroidobacterales; family Steroidobacteraceae; genus FEN-1191. Next base: position 28,878 of record DAHUYP010000076.1, on the reverse strand, counting down.
CTGCAGCTGGCCTCGGAGTTGAGCTCGAGACCGGCGATCGTGCGCTCGGAACTGACGCTGCTGCAACGCGGCCTCGAGACCACGACCTACGTCGGCGACCCGCTGCGCAACATCGCGGCCATCCGCGAGAGCAGCAACGAAGCCTTCCCGCTAATAGAGCAGCAGCTGCGCGGCGCCCGGCTGGCCGATCAGCCGGACGTGGCCGGGCCCCTGGCAGTCGCGCTGAACCGCTGGCAGAGCCTGGATCGCGGCCTCGAGGCGCTCAACAAGAAGCGCAGCGCCGAGCTGTATCTGGACACCAACTCGGGCTCCGAGCTCACGGCCTCAGGCAAGCAGATGAAGGCCGCGGTCGACAGCATGCTCGCGGCACAATCGCAGAATCTGCAGATCATGGGCGACAAGCTCGGTCAGCTCTGCGCCATGCTGCGCGCCAACGTGGCCGACAACGGCCGCAGCCTGCGCAGCATTCTGCTGGGTGGTACGGGCGTGGCCGCGCTGCTGCTGGGCATGATGCTCTATTACGCCTGGCGCGCGCGCCTGTCGGCGGCGAGCGCGGCCAGCGCCCAGCGGCAGGTCGCCAATATTCTCGGCACCGTGCGCGAGGGGCTGTTCCTCGTCGGTCGCGACATGCGCCTGGGCGAGACCTGTTCGGCCTCGTTGACGCAGCTGCTGCGGCTGCCGGCGACCGCCGGCCTGAGCTTCGAGCAGCTGCTCGAGCCGCTGGTCGATCAGAAGACCATGACCGCGGCGCTCAAGTTCCTCGGTCTGTTGTGGAAGGACAAGGTGCACGAGGAGCTGATCGAGTCGGTCAATCCTCTGAGCCAGATCGAGGTCTCGTTCCCCAATAGCCACGGCGGCACCGATACGCGCTACCTGGCCTTCTCGTTCCGCCGCGTACGCGGCGACGAGGCGTCGGCCGATTACCTGCTCGGCGTGGTCGCGGACGTCACCGACCGCGTGCTGCTGGCGCGCGAGCTCGAGCACGCGAAGGCCGACAACGATTCGCAGGCTTCGCTGCTGCTGCAGCTGCTGCGGGTCGATCCGAACCAGCTACAATCGTTTCTGGCCACCGCCGACGTCGCGTTCCGCAAGAGCAACGCCATGCTCACGGCCCCTGGCATCGAACAGCAGGACCTGAAGAAGAAGCTCAACGGGGTATTCCGCGAGCTGCACGCGATCAAAGGCGAAGCCGCGGCGCTGGCGCTGCGCAGCTTCGTCGAGCGCATTCATGCCATCGAGGATGCGCTGTCGGCGCTGCGCGGCAAGGCCGCGCTCAGCGGCAACGACTTCCTGCCGCTGGTGGTGCGGCTCGATGAGCTCATGACGCACGTCGCCACGATCCAGTCCATGCAGGAGCGTGTCGCATCGTTTCGCCTCCAGGGTGCGAAGTCCCCGTCCGAGGCGCACGCCGATGAGCAGCGCGATACCACGGTGATCAACGAGCCGGTGGCGCTCGAGCCGCCGCCCGCCGCACCCACACCTGCGCCCGCCGCCGCATCGGCACCGGCATCGGCACCGATACTGGAGTTGTTGCGCCCCCTGGCGCAGGAAGTCGCCCGCGCCCAGGGCCGCGCCGTGCGGCTCGTGGCGCGCGGACTCGAACACGTGCCGGCGCGCTACAGCGCAGCGGTGAAGGACATCTGCATTCAAATGATCCGCAACGCCGTCGTGCACGGCATCGAGTCGCCGCAGCTGCGGGCGCAGCACGGCAAGAGCGCGGAAGGCACGGTGCAGATCAGCTTCGCGACCGACAGTCCGGAGGACTATCTGCTCACGATCGAGGACGACGGTCGCGGCTTGAGCTACGAGCAGATCATGGACAAGGCCCTGCGGCAAGGACTGCTGCGCCCGCAGCAGGCGATGGCGCTCGATCGTGCGACGGTCTACCGCCTCATATTCCAACCCGGCTTCTCCACCGTCGACCAGGTCTCGGAACACGCGGGCCGCGGCGTGGGCCTGGATGCAGTCGGCAGCCTGGTGCGCGAGCACGGCGGCAAGGTCGGCGTGTCCACGGTGGCCGGCCAGTACACGCGGTTCAAGGTGCTGCTGCCGAAGCTCGCGACCGCCTCGGCCGCCGCGCCGTCGGCCGCTTGAGCGCCCGCACACCGCAGGCGCCGCGGCTCCGGAACCAGTCATGAACCAGGTCTTGGCACATCGCCTCATGGTCGTGGACGATTCGAATGTGATTCGCCGGCGCATCGAACGCGTTCAGGATCTGCCCAACGTCGAATTCATCGGCGCGGCGCGCAACGGCATCGAAGCTCTCGAGATGCAACAGCAGCTGCGGCCGACGATCGTCACCATGGACTTGACGATGCCGGAGATGGACGGCAGCGAGTGCGTGGCGGCGCTGGTACAGCGTGACCCGGAGGTGCGCATCCTGGTGATCTCGGCGCTGGCCGACAAGCTCACCGCCATCGATGCGATCGAGCGCGGCGCCAGCGGCTTTCTCTGCAAGCCGTTCACCGACCGCCAGCTCAACGATGCGCTGCGCAAGCTGATCGAAGACTAGGACCCCGAGCGCAGCCCGTGAGCCCTGAATCCGAAATCGGCGTGTTCGTGAACGGCGTGCTGCACTATTTCGACACCACGGTGCAGCAGGTCGCCGAGTGCGGCACGCCCTACCTGGCGCTCGGCCGCAGCCCCGAGGTCTCCGACTACACCGGCATGATCAGGATCAGCGGCAAGCGCGACGGGGTGGTGTTCTTCACCGCTCCAAAGAGCATGCTGTGCGTGATGCTCATGCGCATGCAGGAGACCGACATGAGCCACGACAACCTCTGCGACCTGGTCGGCGAGATCGCCAATACGCTCTCGGGCAATGCGCGCCGCGATTTCGGCCGGCAGTTCAGCATCTCGGTGCCGTCGGTGGTGCATGGACGCAACGCCGTCATGGAATATCCGCTCAACACGCGCGCCATCGTGATCCCGATCGAATGGCGTACCTACCATGCGCGCCTGGTGGTGTGCCTGAACTGACTGCCTCATCCGGCCGCGCGCCGCCTGTCGCCCGCGCGGGCGCGATACTCGCCGACCACGGCGCCCAGGGCGCCGTGGTTCAGCGGCGCCATCAGGTGCACGCCGGCGACGCCTGGAATCTGCTGCATCTGTTGCATCAGCTCGACGCAGATGCGCCGTCCTTCGAGCTTCTGGTCGCTTGCCGCCTCCAGGCGTTCGATCAACGGCTTGGGGATAATGGACCCGTACAGATGATTGAGGATCCAGCGCGCCGAACGCGCCGACGCCAGCGGCGCCAGACCGATCAGGATATAGAGGCGCTCGGTCAGGTGGTGGGCGGACAGGCGCTCGATATAGCGCCGCACCACCGCCGCATCCATGCAGAACTGCGTCTGCACGAACTGCGCGCCGGCATCGAGCTTGCGACTGAGGCCCTCGGGCTGCCATCCGGGCGGCGGATCGATCGGCGCGTCCGCGGCGCCGAGAAAGAATTCGATCCTGCCGCCGACGGTGCGCCCATGCGGCAGCTGGCCGCGATCGCGAATCGCGCTTGCCGTGGCCAGCAGCGTATTGGAATCGAGGTCGAATACCGGTTTCGCCTCCGGCTGATCGCCGGCGCGCGGATCATCGCCGCGGAGCACGAGAATGTTGCGCACGCCCTGCGCCGCCGCACCGACCAGCATGCTCTGCAGCGCGATGCGATTGCGGTCGCGACAGGTCACCTGCATCACCGGCTCGATACCGGCCCGCGCCAGGATCACCGCGGCGGTCAGTACATCGAGATGCGCCCGGGCGCTCGCGCCGTCGGTGACGTTCAGGGCATCGGCCAGATCGCGCAACGGCAGCGCCTGCTCGAGCAGCGCCTGCGGATCCGCCGACAGCGGCGGCGTGATCTCGGCAGTGACGACAAACTCGCCGGCCCGCAGCCGCCGCTCCAGAGCTCCGCTGTCCATACGTTCCCGACTCTTCTCGTGGATGCTCTCAGGGGCTCAGCTTATCAATCTCGAGCGAGCGCGCGCCGCTCTTCCCGGCCACATACTCGATCTGGCCGTAGAGATCGCCGCTCTGTGGCAGCGGGCTGCCGGAGGCCGAGATGCGCGCCACCACCGACACCTTCTGGCCGGGCTGCAGGCCGCGCCCCGCGACCATCGAATCCGCCGCCGACAGCTCGACATCCTGCGGCAGGGTCGCGGCGCCGCGCCTGACCGCCAGCGGCGCACCGCCGTCGGGCGAACGCACGAACACGAACAGCGAAGCGTTGGCGGGCACCTGGGCGGCCAACGCCGCCGCCAGCGTCACATGCAGGCGAATGGCGGTTGCGGCATCGACTTTGGGGTGCAGCTTGGCATCGATGTCCTCGATCTGCTTCTGCAGCAGGACGCGCACGTTCTGCGGCGGCGGCGGCGACAGCGCCAGCATCGCCGCGAAGCGAGCGCGCGCCACCTCGAGGCGGCCCGCACCGTAGGCCGTGACCGCGCCGTAGAACAGCGCCTTCGGCTGCTTGGGATCGAGCAGCAGCGCGCGCTCGATGAATTCCGAGGCGGTCGCGATCTGCGTGCTGTCACCGGACATCACCATCGCCTCGGCGATGCCCGCCAGCGCAGCCGCGTTGCCGCCGTTCGCCAGCCGGTTGGCGCGCTCGTAGGCTCGCAGCGCGAGTGTATATTGGCCGATGGCGCTGTAGGCGCTGCCCAGCGCCAGCCAGCCGGACTGGTCCTGCGGCTCGATCTCCAGGTGCCGCGCGAGCTCGGCGATGTCGCCGCCGGCGCCGCGGCCCGCCTCGGCACGCAGCCAGCTTCGGCTGCCGAGCACACTGTAAGCGAGCACGCTGGCGCCGATCAGCGCCAGCACCGCGAGCAGCGCCGCGAGGCGTGACGGCGGCGCGCCCGGGCCGCGCCGCAACAGCGGCCAGACCACGAACAGCGCTGCCAGCAGTGCCAGCAGCAGCGCCCCGACGATGAATCCGATCATGGTCCCGGCGACCCACCGTCGTCGGCGTCGTCGGCGTCGCCGCCGTCGTCGTCGCCGCCGACCAGGCGCCGGCGCGTGCGCACCACGCGCCAGGCCACCACCAGGCCGATGAGCATCAGCACCGGGGGCGCGCCCCAGAGCCAGGCATTGCGGGCGCTCATGCGCGGCCGGAACAGGATGAATTCCCCGTAGCGCGCCACCATGTGGTCGCGGATCTGGTCATCGCTCTGGCCGGCGAGCAGCAGCTCGCGTACCTGCAACCGCAGATCCGCGGCCAGGCTGACCGGCGAGTCGGCCAGGGCCTCGTTCTGGCATTGCATGCAACGCAGCTCGTGCGTGAGCTCGAAGTAGCGCTGCTGCAGCTGCGGATCGGGCAGCGGCGGCGTGTTGTCGACCGCGGAGGCGCTGAAGCTCGCGGTCAGACCGAGGGCCGCCAGACCGGCGCTGAGCAGCAGCGCCGGCGCGAATCGCGACGGCCTCATGCGCCGGAGCCCGCCGGCGCCGGCGCTGCGGGCGCCGGCGCGGCACCGACACGTGGCAGGAATTCCTGCTGCCAGACCTGCGGCGTCATGGCACCCACGTGCTTGTAGACCACGGTGCCGGCCGGATCGATCAGGAAGCTCTCCGGCGCGCCGTACACGCCCCAATCGATCGCGACGCGCCCGTCGTGATCGGTGCCGACGCGCTCGTAGGGGTCGCCGAGCTGTGTCAGCCAGTTCTTCGCGTCCGCATCCTGGTCCCTCCAGTCGATGCCGATGATCGGCACGCGGGCTTCCTGCTTGATCTGCAGCAAGGTCGCATGCTCGGCCCGGCACTCGCCACACCACGTGCCCCAGACGTTCACCAGCGACCAGCGGCCCTTGAGCGCATCGTCGCTGACAGGGTGCCCCTCATCGAGCAGATTCGGCAACGTGAAGTGCGGCGCGCTCTTGCCGATCAGGGGCGAGGGAATGATGTCCTTCTGCGGCGCGTGCTTGAGACCGACGATGAGCACCACCAGCAGCAGCGCGAAGGCGGCCAGCGGTAACAGAAACCGGTTCACGAGACGCCGCCCCGGCTCCCGGCCGGCGAGCCGGTGGCCGCGCCAAGCGGCCCGCCGGGAGCGATCGCCGTCGATGCGTCGCTGGGCGCCAGGCCGCGCTGGCGCCAGCCGAGCACGGCCGTGACGCCGCCGATCGCCATGATCAGCGCGCCGAGCCAGATCAGGCGGATCAACGGCCGATACTGGAAGCGCAGGCTCCAGGCGCCGGCGCCGACATCCTCGCCGAGCGCGGCCAGCAGGTCGCGGTTGAGGCCCGGCGCGATGGCCGCCGTGGTTTGCACCGTGCCTTGCACCCAATAGCGGCGCTTTTCGGGGTGCAGCACCGTCACCGCCCTGCCGCCGCGACTGATGCCGACCGTACCGCGAAAGCCTTCGTAGTTGGGGCCCTCGATATCCTCGCCGCCCAGATAGCGGAAGGTGTAGCTGCCGATCTGCGCCGATTCGCCCGGCTTGAGCGCGATGTCGCGCTCGATGGTATTGGATTGCACGAACGTGATCCCGAGCACGAACACGCCCAGGCCCAGGTGCGCGATCGACATGCCGAGCACGCCTGCGGGCAGCGGCAGGCGTCGCCGCCAGCGACTCAGCGGGTCGATAAGCGCCGCGAACATGATCCAGATACCGAGGGTGGCCCCGATCGGCGTGAGCGTGAGCGGATGCGCGTAGACGCCGAATGCCAGTGCGAGCGCCAGCACCGCGGCGACTGCCAGCGCGATCAGCAGCGGTCGCCCGGCTTCACCCAGGCCGCCGCGCTTCCAGCGCGCGTGCATGCCCAGAGGCACCAGCGCCAGCAACGGCAGCATCGGCACCAGGAAGCTCGGATTGAAATACGGCGGCCCGACCGACAGCGTGCCCAGCCCCAGCGTATCGGCGATCAGCGGCGCCAGGGTGCCGCCGAATACCACCGCCGCGGCGATCGTGAGCAGGATGTTGTTGAACAGCAGGAACGACTCGCGCGACATCAGATCGAAGCCAGCCGCCGATTTCATCCGCGGCGCGCGCCAGGCGTACAGCAGCAGCGCTCCGCCGATCATCACCACCAGGAAGGCGAGAATGAAGATGCCGCGGCTCGGATCGGCGGCGAACGAATGCACCGAGACCAGCACGCCGGAGCGGACCAGGAAAGTGCCGAGCAGGCTCAGTGAGAACGCGGTCACCGCCAGCAGCAGCGTCCAGCTCTTGAACAGCCCGCGCTTCTCGGTCACCGCCAGCGAATGAATCAGCGCCGTACCGATCAGCCACGGCATGAACGAGGCGTTCTCCACCGGGTCCCAGAACCAGAAGCCGCCCCAGCCGAGCTCGTAATACGCCCACCAGCTGCCGAGTGCGATGCCGCAGCTCAGGAACGCCCAGGCCATCACCGTCCACGGACGCATCCAGCGCGCCCAGAGCTGGTCGCGGCGGCCCTCCAGCATCGCGGCGCAGGCGAATGCAAAGCCGACGCTGAAGCCGACGTAGCCCATGTAGAGAATCGGCGGATGGATCGCAAACGCCGGATCCTGCAGCACCGGGTTGAGATCGTTGCCGTCGGGCGCGGCCGGATTCAGGCGCGCGAAAGGGTTGGAGGTAGCCAGCGTGAACAGCAGGAAGCCGAAGCTGATCACACCCAGCACGCCGAGCGCACGCGCCGCGAACTCGACCGGCAACCGTCGCATGCTCGCGACCACGGCCATGGTCCAGAGCGCGAGCACCAGTATCCACAGCAGCATCGAGCCCTCGTGCGCGCCCCAGAGGGCGGTGACACGGTAGAACAGCGGCAGCGCGGAATTGGAGTTCTCGGCCACGTAGCGCACCGAGAAGTCATTGACGATGAATGCATGCACCAGCACGGCCACGGCGAGCGCGGTGAATACGAACTGGCCGCAGGCCGCCGAAGGCACGGCTGCGAGCCAGCGCTCGCGCCGCAGCACCGGCCCGGCGAGCCCGAAGAACGCCTGCGCGGCCGCCAGCAGCAGCGCCAGGATGAGCGCGTAATGGCCGAGTTCGATCACCATCGTGGCACCCGCATCATTGCGTCCGGGACGACGCGCCCTGGTTGAGCGAGCGCGCGACTTCCGGCGGCATGTATTTCTCGTCGTGCTTGGCCAGCACTTCGTCGGCCACGAAGGTGCCATTGGCATCCAGCCGGCCGTGGGCGACCACGCCCGCACCCTCGCGGAACAGGTCAGGCAGCACGTTTGAGTAGCGCACCGGGACGCTGTGCCTGAAATCGGTGACCACGAAGCGCACCTCGAGCGTACCGGGGATGCGTTGCACGCTGCCCTTCTCGACCATGCCGCCCAGGCGAAAACGCTGACCCGGCTTGACCTCGCCGGCCGCGATCTTGCTGGGATCGAAATAGAACATCACGTTCTGCTGGAACGCACGCAGCGCCAGGCCGCCCGCTGCGGCCACCCCGACCAGGATGCCGAGCACCCACAGCAATCGCCGGCGCCGCGGCGTCACGAGGCCGCCTTCAGCGTCGCCAACCGGCGCCTTGCTTCGGCCTGCGCGCCGTGCAGACTGCGGCGCGCCCAGTAGATGTTGAGCGCGACGACGGCCGCGGTCAGCGCGTACGAGGGCCACAGATAGACCGCGTAGCCTCCCATCTGCAGGAACTTCAGCATGCGCTACACCTTGCAGCCCGGGCCTTGCCCCAGGGCCTCGGCAATCCAGTGCGCGTTGCGTTCGCGGCGCAGCACCTCGCCGCGGGCCCGGGTCAGCAGCAGCGCCACGAAATAGGCGGTGAATCCCGCGAGCATCAGCAGCAACGGCACGAACATCGAGGCCGGCATGGTCGGCCGGCCGAATTTCATCACGCTCGGGGCCTGATGCAGGGAATTCCACCAGATCACCGAGTAATGGATGATCGGCACATTGACCACGCCGACGATCGCCAGCAGCGCGCTGGCGCGGTCCGCGCGCCCGACGTCATCGATCGAATTGCGCAATCCCATGTACCCCAGATACAGGAACAGCAGCAGAAGTTCCGAGGTCAGCCGCGGATCCCATTCCCAATACGTGCCCCACATCGGCCGTCCCCAGAGCATGCCGGTCACCAGCGCCACCACCGTGAACGAGGCGCCGATCGCAGCGCAGCTCGCAGCTACCGCATACGCGACGTTCATGCGCCAGACCAGCCCGACGGCCGCGGTACCTGCCATGACGACGTAGACCATCAGCGACAGCCAGGCGGCCGGCGCATGCACGTAGACGATGCGAAAGCCGTCGCCCTGCTGATAATCGGCCGGCGCCATCCCGAGCCCGCCGATCAGGCCAGCCAGGCACAGCAGCGCCGCCGGCCAGGCGAACCACGGCGTCAGCCGACCGGCCAGGCGATAGAAGTGCGGCGGCGAGCCAAAACGATGAAACCAAACCCAAGCCACAGTGACTCCAGGCGGTACCGCCCGTTACTCCAAGCCGATGCGCACCGCTGCGGCCAGGGCCCAGGGTGCCAGGGTCGCCGCCAGCACGGCCATGGCGGCGAGCAGGTACAGAGGCGCCGCGAGCGGCTCCCCGGCGATTGCCAGGGCGGTCGCGCGCGCGCCGAAGATCAGCACCGGCACAGCGAGCGGCAGTACCAGCAGCGCCAGCAATGATCCATTGCGCTTGAGGCTCATGGTCAAGCCGGCGCCCACGGCGCCAATCAGGCTCAGGGCAACCGTCCCGAGCAGCAAGGCCGCCAGGATACCTGGCATCGCCGCATAGGGTGCACCCAGCGCAATCGCCGCCAGCGGCGCGATCAGTACCAGCGGCAACCCGGTCAGCAGCCAATGCACCACCGTCTTGGCCAATAGCAGCCCGGCGAACGGCAGGCCGCACAGCGCCAGCTGCTCGAGCGTTCCGTCCTGCGCGTCTTCACGAAACAGCAGATCCAGCGCCAGCAGCGAGGATAACAGCGCGCCGACCCAGAGGGCAGCCGGTGCGATGTCTCGCAGCAGCGACATTTCCGGATCCAGGGCCAATGGAAACAGAGTGGTTACGACCAGAAAGAAGCCGAGCGGCTGCAGCGTGTCGCCTGAGCGGCGCAGCGCCAGTCGCAGATCGCGCACGATCAATGCCGCGGCCGCGGCGGCAAAGCCGACGCGCTGAGCGCTCATTGCAGCGTCAGCGAGCGCCGCTGCTCGGCCGGCAGTTCCAGGAGTTGGTGCGTGGCCACGACGGCCGCGCCCCCCGCATGCAGGTGCGCGGCAATCAGCTCGCAAAGCAGCCGCTGCCCCCCCGCGTCGAGGTTGGATCCGGGCTCATCGAGCACCCACAGCGCCGCACCGGTCAGCATGAGCCGCGCCAGCGCCACCCGCCGCCGCTGACCGGCCGACAGGCGCCGCAGCAGCTGCCCGCCCACGTCGGCGACGCCGGCGCGCACCAGCGCCTGCGCGATCTCGGCGCTGCGAACGCGCCGCCTGAGCGATGCGGCGAAACGCAGGTTCTCCGTCGCCGTGAGTTCGCCCTTCAGACCGTTGTCGTGACCGAGGTAATCGAGCTCGGCATGGAAGGCCGCCGGATCCTGCCGGACGTCGCGACCGCACCAGTGGATCCGTCCCTCCTCGAGCGGCACCAACCCGCACAGCGCGCGCAGCAGCGTGGTCTTGCCGGCCCCGTTGGCACCCGTGATCTGCAGGCATTGGCCGCCCTGCAGCCCGAAGCCCACGCCGCGCAGGACGTGCTGCTCGCCGCGCCACAGATGCAGATTCTCGACCGACAGTTCGTTCATTTGGTGCGGACGGCGGGACTCGAACCCACACTCCCTTTTAAGGAAGCAGATTTTAAGTCTGCTGCGTCTACCGGTTTCGCCACGTCCGCGCTTGACTGGAGGCTAGGGCCGGAATCGGACCGGCATGGACGGTCTGGCGGGCCGCCGGACGGTCAGTTCGACTGCAGACTCACGACCTTGCGCCACCGAATTCGCCACCTGACGCGGATATGCCCGCCCGGCGCCAATTATGCATGAGATCCGCGCGCCGCTGTCGCGCTGACGCGCCGCGCGCTATGGACGCGCCGCGCGGTGTGACTGGGTTGCGGTCGCGCGCAGCGCCTACCAGCCAAAATCGGGACCGTCGGCAAATCCCGGACCCCACGCCGCCCAACTCCACGACGAGTCGTAATACGACTCGGCGGTGAGTTCCTCCTCATCGGCCAGATGCCGCGCCAGCCGATCCCGCCGGTACTGGTCATAGGCCTTCTGGGTACCGACGTACAGACAGTCACACACCAGCGGATCCGCGTAGACGTAATAGACGTCTTCGCCCTTCGATCGTCGCACGAATCGGTGCGGCGGCAATCGTTCCAGCATGGTCTCGCGCGCCGATGTATTTGCGGGTCGCACGATGAATCCGGCTGCTGCGAGGTAGTCCTCGTGCTGTGACACCATCTGCCTTTGGGTCTGGCAGGCCGTGAGAATACCGACGGCGCACAGCAGGGCGACGACTGAGCCGAAGCGCGAATATCGCCCGGGACGGCGCGCACCGCAGCTATTCGACTTCACATTCATTTCCTCGGAGCCGGGGTTGTGCGAACTCTCAACAGACTGCGATCCTGCGCGAAGGTTCGGCCGCGCCGGCGGGCTGCCGGATCGGCGCTTTCGCGCGATGCGGCGCAGCGCGTGGGTCGGCGGGGAGGACGACGCGCGCGACGAATCCGCGGCGGATAGTGATGTAAATACAGCCAGTTACAACGGAAAATGCAACTGGAGGCTAGGGTCGGAATCGAACCGGCGTAGACGGCTTTGCAGGCCGCTGCATGACCACTCTGCCACCTAGCCGCACGCGATGGCCGAAAAAAGCCCTTGCGGTCCTGCGGTCCGCAAGGGCTTGCGCAATCTGTTCATTGGAGCGGGAAACGAGGCTCGAACTCGCGACCTCAACCTTGGCAAGGTTGCGCTCTACCAACTGAGCTATTCCCGCACCGTGGCAAGAGGGGAATCTTAAGACCAACGGCCGCCAAGTCAAGGCAATCGCTCGCAGGCCGACCGGGGTTGGTATAGTCTGCCGCGCCTCTCGAAACCCATGAGTTTTTCGCTACAACGCCTGCTGCCGCTGTTCGACGCCGAGCGTGCGCGGGAACATCCGCTGGTGCTGGCCACCGTGCTGCGCACGGCCGGACCAACCTACTCGAAGCCGGGCGCCCTGATGCTGATCACAGGCAGTGGCGAATACGCGGGCCTGCTGTCGGGCGGCTGCCTGGAAGGCGATCTGGCAGAGCACGGCCGCAGCGTGCTGGCCACCGGCCTGCCACGTCTCGTGCGTTACGACATGCGTGGCCCCGACGATCTGCTGTTCGGCCTCGGCTCGGGTTGCGAGGGCGCCATGGACATCCTGCTGCAGCCCCTCGACGCCGCCAATGACTGGCAGCCGATGACGCGGCTGGCGGCGGCGTGGCGCTCGCAACGCGCGAGCGCGCTGCTGCTGGTGGCCGAATCCACCGATCCGGCGTTGCCCGCGGGTGCCGGGGTGTTTGCGGACGACTGCCAGTGCTTCGGCGCCGGCGAGAACCAGCGCCTGCGCACCCTGGCGTCGCGGCTGCGCTCGGTGCTGCCGTCAAGCAGCCGTGTGGTGCCGGCGGTGCTGCCCGGCGTCGATGTCTTGGCGCTGCTGCAACCCGCGCCGTCACACGTGCTGCTGCTCGGCGCCGGCCCCGATGCTCAACCCGTGGCCCAGCTCGCCGCTTTCCTCGGCTGGCGCCTGACGGTGGTCGACCACCGCAGCTGCTACGCGCAGCCGGCCCGCTTTCCGCAGGCCGCCGCCGTGCTGGACGCGGGCCCGGCAGGGGTTGCGGCGCTGCTGCTCCCGGGCGCCGCGCCATTCGCGGCCGCGGTGGTCATGAGCCATCATCTGGCGACCGACCTGGCGTATCTGCGCGCGCTGGCAAGCAGCGATATTGCGTACATCGGGCTGCTCGGGCCGGCGGTGCGGCGCGAGCGGCTGCTCAATGATCTCGGGGCCGACGCCGTGAGGCTGCGTCCGCGGCTGCGCGCGCCGATCGGGCTCGACCTCGGTGCAGTCACGCCGGAGGCGATTGCCCTGTCGATCGCCGCCGAGGTTCATGCCACGCTCGCAGGCAGCGCGAGCATGGCGCCGCTGAGCCGCAGGCACGCATGAACCGGCCCGCGGGCGCCACGCTGCATGCGATCGTGCTGGCCGCCGGTGCCTCCAGCCGCTTCGGCTCGCCGAAGCAACTGGTGCGCTACGAAGGCCAGTCGCTGCTGCAGCGAGTGATCGCCTCGGCCACGGAGCTGGCCGGTGCCGCCGTGACGGTCGTGCTCGGCGCTCACGCGGCCGAAATTACCGCGACGTTGTCCGCCGGCAGCGCCAGCGTGCTGATCAATCGCGACTGGCAGCAGGGCATCGCGAGCTCCATTCGCGTCGGCGTCGCGCGTCTGCCCGGCGCCTGCGATGGCGTACTGATGCTGTTGGCGGACCAGCCGCTCGTGACGCCCGTGAGGCTCAATCGCCTGGCCGCCGCGTGGCGCCGCAGCCCGCGCGGTATCGTCGCCTCTCGCTACGGCGCCGTGACCGGCGTGCCGGCGATCTTTCCGCGCTGGTGCTTCGGCGACCTCGCGGCGCTGCGCGGCGATGAGGGCGCGCGCACTCTGCTGCGTCGCTACGCGGATCACGTGACACGGCTCTCGCATCCGGAGGCCGCGATCGACATCGACTATCCCGAAGACCTGCTGGAGCTACGCGGCTGAATCGTGACGTACGCGCGCGCATGCGCGCGCCGCTTCACCTGCCCCGCGACGCCTTGATGTCCGCGCCTTCCTTCGCGACCAGCCACTTCACCAGCTCGATGGTTTCATCGTAGCCGCCGGCGCTGACCGGGTTGAGGCGATACCTGCCGTTCACGACGATGCTTGGCGTCTCGCCGACACCGTAGGCTTTGATCAGCTCATCCGCCTGCCGCATCTTGACGTCGATCGCGAACGACGTCGCCGTGGCGATGAAAGTCTCCGGCTTGATGCCGGTCAGGCGCGCATAGAACCGGGCGATGCCGGGGATCGCCGGCGCCGGCACCGTCGCGCGTTGCGTGCGCTCGTTGTAGACCGCCAGCTCACCGGTCTTCCATATCGCGTCGAACATCGCATCGTGGGTCTTCATGTCGATGCCGAGCTCCCTCGCGGCGCAATAGGCGCGCTGGAACGTCGGCCAGTCCTCGTCCGGTCGGAACGAGGCCGCGAGGAAGTCGAGCTCGGCATCGGCCGGCAGGCTCGTCCTGAGACGGTCGGCGACCGGATAGAAGCGGTTGCAGCCCGGGCAGGCATAGGAAAACACTTCGATGACCTGGATCTTGCCATCGTGGCGCGGGGTCGGCTGCGCGGGCTGAATCACGAAGTAATGCTCGCCGGCGACCCAACGCTCGGCGCTGTGGCCCGCCGGGGCAATCGCCAGCAATGCGCAGTTCAGCATCAGCGTGACGGCGGTGCGTCGTTGCATCGTGTTCCCCACGGTCTTCAGGCCCCTTCAGGCCTGCGTTCTACCGGACGAGACGCGCGTCGCGTGGACGAACAGTACGGCCACTGCGCAACTGGCCAGATGCGCGCGGACGCTGTCCGCCCGGCTGGTCAGGACGATTGGCACCCGCGCACCGAGCACGATCCCTGCGGCATCGGCATTGGCCAGGAAGCTCAGCTCCTTGGCCAGCAGGTTACCGGCTTCCAGGTCGGGCGCGATCAGGATGTCGGCATCGCCGGCGACCTTCGAATCGATGTGCTTGATGGCCGCCGCGTCGCGGTTGATGGCGTTGTCCAGCGCCAGTGGTCCGTCGAGCAGCGCGCCGGTGATCTGGCCTCGATCCGCCATCTTGCACAGCGCCGCGGCGTCGATCGTCGACGGAATCTTCGAGGTGATGGTTTCCAGCGCCGAGAGGATCGCCACCTTCGGCACGGCGATCCCCAGCGCGTGCGCCAGGTCGATCGCGTTGCGGACGATGTCGGCCTTGTCCTCCAGGCTCGGCACGATGTTGACCGCGCCATCGGTGATGAACAGCGGCTTGGGATAGGTGGGCACGTCCATGATGAAGACGTGGCTGATGCGCCTGGCGGTGCGGATGCCGGTGTCCTTGCGAACGACTTCGGCCATGAATTCGTCGGTGTGCAGACTCCCCTTCATCAGCACTTCGGCCTCCCCGGCGCGGACCAGCGCGACCGCTTTCTCCGCCGCCGCGTGGCTGTGCGGAGCGTCCACCAGCGGCATTCCGGTCAGGTCCAGCTGCAGCGAGCCGGCCAGCGCTCGGATGCGCGCCTGGGGCCCCACCAGCAGCGGCCGGATCAGTTTGGCGGCGGCTGCCGCCGTCAGGGCCCGCAGCGAGATCTCATCGCAGGGATGAGCCACGGCGGTTCGAACCGGCGGCAGCGCCGCGCAGGCGCGAATCAGCGCGTCGTACTTCTCGTGCTTGCGCTGCTCGGCCATATCGCGGTCCTCGGTAAGGGGATAATGACGCCGCCCCCGTATAGAATAACGCCCGCGGGCCACCACGCCATTAGAAAGATACAGCACGCCCAGGACATGGAACCCCATCGCGCCAAGCGCTCGGCGCCGCCGGGCCCCACCGAGCAGTTCGACATCGGCTCGGCCGCGGACTCGCTGCAGAGGATGCAGCAATATTTCGCCCAGTTCGGCGACGTCTTCCGCGTCTACGCGCCGGGCCGGCGGCGCGACACCTGGGTCGTTTCCAACCCGGATGCCGTGAAGCGTGTGCTGGTCACCAACCACCGCAACTACACCAAGGGCGTGGGCATGGACCGGGTGAAGATCCTGCTCGGCAACGGCATCATCGTCAGCGAGGGCGAATTCTGGCGCCGCCAGCGCCGCATGATCCAACCGGCGTTCCACCGGCGTGTCATCGAGCGCTTCGGCGCGCTGATCGCGCAGTGTAATCAGCAGCGCCTGGAGCTGTGGGAACGCAAGGCGGCGCAGCAGCAATCGATCAACATCACGGCCGAAATGAGCGAACTGACGCTCGAGATCGTGCTGCGGTCGATCTTTGGGCGCGACCTCGATCTGATGACGGACGCAGCCGGCGACAATCCCTTCGCGGTCGTGACGCGCGAGCCCGCGCGCAATCTGCCGTTCGCCTTCCGCTTCCGCTCGCTGACCAAGCACGTCATTGAAGCCATCCAGCGACGGCGCGCGGTCCCCGATGAGCATGACTTCGATTTTCTGGGCATGCTCATGTCGGCCGTCGACGACGACGGCCTGCCGATGAGCGAGCGCGAGTTGGTCGACGAAATCATGACGCTGATCGTCGCCGGTCATGAAACCACGGCCAGCGTCCTCAACTGGGCCTGGTACCTGCTGGCGACTCACCCGCAGGCGGAGGCCGCGCTGCACGCCGAGCTCGCGGTCGCGCCGTCCACGGATCCGAGCCTCAAGGCAACCGAGTCGCTCGCCTATACCAGTCAAATCGTGCACGAGGCCTTGCGGCTCTACCCTCCGGTCTGGGTGGTGACGCGCCGCACGATCGAAGCCGACCACCTCGCGGGCTACGCAGTGCCCGCAGGGACCGACGTGTTCCTGAGCCCCTACCTGATCCACCGCCACCCGGCGCACTGGGACGATCCGGAAAGCTTCCGGCCCGAGCGATTTACCGCCGAGGCGGAACAGGCACGGCATCGGTACGCCTATTTTCCTTTCGCGGCCGGCCCGCGCCACTGCGTCGGCGAGACCTTCGCGGTCTTCGAGATGGTCATGCACCTGTCGATGGCGGCGCGGCGGTTCCGTCTGCACCTGCATCCGCCCGAGGCCGCGCAGCAACCGATCGAGTTCGAAGCCCTGATCAATCTTCGCACCCAGCGCGATCTGCACATGCGCTTGCAACGGCGCTGAATTCGCCCGAGGGCCGCTGCCACCGGATCCATGAGGCGCATCATCGCGACCTCGGCCTGCGAGCGCGGCGCGATGCACCGGCAGGTCGGGGCGCCGCCCGCGCCCAACCGCCGACGATGAATCGAGTCAGCACCTCGAGCAGACGCTCGCGCGACGGACGCTGCTGCGGCGTTGCAAAGAGCCAATCCTCGAGCAGCACGCTCGAGATGATCAGGCCGAAGGTGAGCCTGATGCGCAGCATATTCGCGGCAAAGGCTTGCGGGTCGGCCCCGATGCCATCGGACTGACCGGACTGTGCCAGCGTCTGCAGGCGCAGGAACAGCCCGTGCAGGAGCCGGGGCAGCCGTCGCGCGGGCGCCGTCCGCGCATCAGGGGTTGCGAGCAGCGAGGCGAGCGTTTCGCGATTGGCCTCCAGCCAGTCGCAGGTCATCGCGACCCACTGCCGCGCGCAATGCGGCCAGGGCATCTGCTCGAAGTCGCGCTCGAGGCTGCCTGACATGGCATCGAGAAGGTCCCCCGACGATTCGATGAGCACCGCTTCGAGCAATCCTGCCTTGCTTCCGAAATGGCGAAACAAGGTTGGCTCCACGACCCCGGCGCGCCGCGCGATCTCACGCGTCGTCGCACGCGCGTTACCGCGCACAGCCAGCAACTCGCGCGCCGCCGCGAGCAGCCGGGTGCGAAGCTCGTCGCGGCTGCGCCTCGAGCGACGTGCGGTGCCGCGACCGGGTGGGAGCGGGGCCATGTCCAGGAAAGATCCAGCGGTTTTTAGATAGCATACTATCTAAAATTGGGCGCCGCGCTCCGCCAGGAGCCGCTCATCCGACCGGCGAGCCGCGCATGCGGTCCAGCGCAGCCACGAGCGCATAGAACGCACTCAGCAATGGGGCCGGTACGTTCGAGTCCTGCGCCAGCCGCACCGCATGACCCAGGGTCTCCTCAACCTCCAGGGACCGTCCCGCTTCCAGGTCCTGCAGCGTCGACATGCGATGTTCCGGCGCGCCTGACTTGAGCTCGTCGCCGAACCGGCGAATCGCGGCGACTGCCTGCTGCTCCGAGCCGCGGCAGAGCGCTGCGACCGGCAGTACCGATTCATCGGACAACTCGATCCCGCGAGCCTTCGCCAACCGCCCGACCTCGCGCAGCAGCCGGACCAGCACCAGGGCCGCGCCGGGATCCACGGCATATCTCCAGGTCGGCGCACGCGTGGTCACTGCCAGCGCCATCAGACCCGCCCAGGCGGCGAACTTGGACCACTCGAGGCTCTGGATATTCGCCGCAACCGTGGCACGGATGCCGGATGCGTCGATCGTGGCCGCGATCCGCCGAGCGCGCGCGCTGTCGCCGCCGTCGAGCTCGCCGACGTAGAGATTGGCGTTGCGCGTGAACATGACTTCGCCGGACGGCAGCAACTCGCCGCTGGTGTCGGCCAGCGCACCGAGCACTGTGGCGCGGCCGAAGACGGCGGCGAGCTGATCATTCTTCATCAGCCCGTTCTGAATCGACAGCGCGGTGCCGATCGACGCGCCGCGCAGCGGCGCCAGGGCGGCCTCGGTACCGCCGGTCTTGGTCGCCACGACCAGCACGGCGGCCGCGCGCAGCAGCCGGGGCTCGACCAATACCGGTACTGCCTGCGAGAACTCCGCCAACCCCCTGATGCGCAATCCGCTTCGTTCGATCTGCTGCGCGCGGCGAGCCCGCGCCAACATCAGCACGCTGCGGCCCGAACGCGCCAAATGGGCACCGATGATCGAGCCGATCGCCCCGGCTCCGAGAATCGCGAACTCGACGTCGGCCATCGCCGCGGCCTCCCTAACCCATCGAGGATCGAATTCGCCGGCGCACGCGCGCAGCGCCTGCGCTCAGCGACGATCCTCGTCCACAACGCCGCCCTCGCCTTCGGACCGGAGTATCCTCCAGGATGGTTTTCGGCACCGCTCTTGAAACTGCGGCCGCCCGGCCGTACATCGGGCGAGGAACCTTCGGACTCGAAAGGGGTCTATAGTGGACACTATGCGCAAGAACTTTTTGATTCAGCTGGTATTTTTTACTGCCTTGGCGGGCGCGGGCTCGGCCGCCGTCGCAGTCGCTGCCGACACCGACCCGACGATGCAGCAAATCTACGAAGCTGCACGCAGCGGTCAGCTACCGGCCGCGCAGCAGATGATGAATCAGGTGCTGCGTGATCACCCGCAAAGCGCGAAGGCGCATTACGTGCAAGCGGAGCTCTACGCGCGGGAAGGCAACCTCCCCGCCGCGCGGCAGGAGCTTAGCCACGCCGAGCAGCTCGCCCCCGGCTTGCCGTTCGTCAGACCCGACGCCGTCCATGAACTGCAGCAGCAGCTGTCGACCGCGCACATCGCCGGCCGGGTTCCCGCTGCCCACGCGTTCCCATGGGGTATCGTGTTGCTGGTCGGCTCGGGCATCGTCCTGCTGCTGCTCTTCTTGCGCCGACGCAGTACGGCAGCAGCTTATCCGGGATATGCGGGCTATCCGCAGGCGGGGGCTCAGATGCCCGGCCCCGTGCCGATGCCGGGTCCATACGGCGGTGCCGTGATGACCCCAAACGCAGGATTCGGCGGCTCGGGGCTGGCCAGCAACCTGGTGACCGGTCTGGCCGTCGGCGCAGGCCTGGCGGCCGGCGAAGAACTGGTGCATCGAGTGTTCGACTCGAATCACGGCGGCGGCGTTCCCATGACGGGCGCCGGCTCGGCCTACGATTCCCCGCCGATCCCCGAAAATACCGACATGGGCGGCAATGATTTCGGCATCTCCGACGCCGGCTCCTGGGACGACGGCGGCGGATCATTCGGCGGCGGCGACATGGGCGGCGGCGGCGGGGGCGATTGGACCTGAGCCGGCGGCCTCTGTTCCGGGGCAGCGCTGTGCCCCAGCAAGCTGTGCCCCAACAAGGTTGCGAGGTAGAAAGCGCGCCTGTGCTCGGACATGAGCGTGAGGCCCGGTGACCATTGAAAGGCCCGATGGATTCGACGCGTGAGCCTCGTCTCCGCGTTCGGCAACGGGAAATAATGGTTCACGACCATCAGGATGCCGTCCGGCGACAGCAATCCGGATAATCGGGCGGCCAGCTGCTTGAGCAGCCCATCCTGAATCGGCGGCGGCAGATAATAGATCGTGTCGGCCACGACCACGAGATCGAAGCTGCCGTTGAGCTCGGGGGCCAGCGCCGTGATGTCCCCTTGCCGCAGTTGCACGTTCTTCAATGGCTGCGTTCTCTCGGCGGCGCATCGGAGTGCAACCGACGAGACGTCGATCCCGATCACCTCTTGTGCGCAGCGCGCCAGACGCTCGGTCAGCAGTCCGAGGCCGCAGCCCAGATCGAGTGCCCGCCGGAAGCGGCGTTGCGGCAGCAGCCTTACCAGGGCGTCGTACTTGCGCCGCTGATACTGGTATCGCGGCAGGCTCGAGGCCCAGGGGTCATTCTGCGGCGCGTCTCGATAGAGTGCATCGAAGGCAATCGGACAACTGGTCGACTGCCGCCGTAATGCCTGCAGTCGCGCGTCGCTGCGCGCGCTGGCCAGGAACAGGCCGATGTCGCGCAGCGATCGGAAGGCCGACCGTCTCCAATCGAAATACATCCGTCAGATCCTGTCCGGCACCGCCTCAAGCGCGTGCCGGGTTGCCGAGTGAAGCCGCAAGCCCGCGGCTGCCGATCTGACGCCCAACGTAGGATTGGGTTCATCGCCCGGCGCATCGCCCCGGCGACATGGGCCGGGCAAGCCGTCGGTCATCCTCAGGGATCGCGACCGGCCTGTCAATTCGCCGCGGCCGACATGCATCTGCCGCGAGGACCCGATCGCGAGCGCAAGGCCCCGCGAGCCGCTCTAGGAATCGGCGGCGTAGAAGTAGTAGCTCGCCGTGTACGGCACTCGCAGCGTCCGGTGCGCCTGGCCAATGCCGCAGGGACCGGCGGGTGCCTGGCCACCCGAGGTACGCACGCGCTGGATGCTCTGCACCTTGCCGAAGACGCCGCTGCCACTGGTGGATTTGGCAGTCAGCAGCAGCCAGGCCACCGCCGTCGAGTCCGGTCCCGCGTCCTGGGCACGCACTTCGCCGACCACCTTGCTGCCGTCGTTCGACTCCCAGGTCGGACCCGCGTAGTGCTTGCCGACCTGATGTCCGGCCGCATCGAATAGCTTCGCCTCGGGGCCCTGCAATTTCCACGCGTACGGGGCCCGCGGATCGCCGCTGGCCCTGCACTCGTAGATCTGCACGCCTTTTGCACGCAGCGCGAGCATCAACCGCTGTCCCGCAGGTACCTGCAGTGCAGTCGGCACATCCGGCGGCCGCAGGTCGTGCGCCGGCGCCGGCCCCCAATGCAGTGCGGCAGTCGCGCCCAGACCGATCAGCGCGGCCCGAAACGGTGTCCGGCGTACAACCGCAGTAGAACGTAGCCATGGTGTCATCGGCATGCCATCGTGCCACGGGAACGGTGACGGATCTTGCTACGAATCCGCCCGCACGGCAAACGCCCAACGCGATGCGACAAAGCATGCGCACATGACGGGGGCGCGCTAAGATTCACCCGCATTCGACCGGAAAGAGTCATCGCGATTCATGAGCATGTCGTTGCGCGATCAGCTGTTGAAGGCAGGACTGGTCAGTGAAAAGCAAGCCAGGGAAGCCGAGCGCCAACTGCAGCTGCAACAGCAGGGGCGGCAGCAGCTGCCCAAGCAGCTGCGCGGCGCGGCCTCCGAGCCGGCGCGGGCCGCACAGCAGGCGCAGCTCGCCAAGGCCGAGCGCGATCAGGAGCTGAATCGGCGACAGCAGGAGCAGGCGGACAAGAAAGCCCGCCAGGCACAGATACGGCAGCTGATCGAGCAGCACCGCTTGCCCAGAGCGGACACCGATGAGTCGTACAATTTTGTCGACGGCAACAAAGTCCGCCGCATACCCGCCGATGCCTCGGTGCGCGAGCGGCTCAGCCGCGGCGAGATCGCCATCGTGCGCTGCGACGGGCGCTACGACCTGGTGCCGGCCGCGGCAGCGGCCCGCATTCGCGAGCGCGACGAGCGTGCCGTCATTGCCTACGGCGCCGGCCCGGATCCGGGCAGCGTCGACGACGCCTATCGCGACTTTGCGGTTCCCGACGACCTGACGTGGTGAGGCACCCGCTCAGCGCTGTACGGCCGCGAAGCCGCGCTGCTGGAGCAGGTCGATGACGCCGTCGTGGCCGATCAGATGCATCGCGCCGACGATGATCAGACAATCGTCATCGCCATCCAGCAGCTCCAGGATCTTCGGCAGCCATTTGCGATTGCGGTCGGTGGTCAGCAGGCGATAAAGCTCGGGGGAATCCCTGGAATCCTGACGCATTATCTGCTCCAGTCTGGCCGTATCGCCGTGCTGCCAGGCGCGAACGATCTCCTGCGTTTCGCCCGCATCGGTACTGGATTGCTGCAGGGTCGAGCGCAGGTATTGGCGCTGCTGCTCCAGCGACAGATGCGCGAAGATTCCCATCTGCTCGTCGAGCGTTTCCAGGCCGATGATCGGCTTGTGATCGGCCAGCGCGCGCTGGGCGAACTGCTCGTCGACGCCGGCGCCCGGTTCGAAGCCCGATTTCGCGAGCTGCAACTGCTCGAGCAGCAGCGCCGCAAACCATGGTTGCGAATGGCTCAGGATCCCCGGATCGAGGCCATCGGCCCTCAGCCGCGACTCGAGCTGCGCGTTGAGCTCCGGCCCGAGCACGCTCGGCAGCGACTGGCCCTGCGGCAGCGTCGCCAGCTCCTGGCCGGAACCGAGCAGATCATCGGCGCCGACATCATTGAGATCCAGTTCCATCACCAGAACCCTGGACGCGGCGTAGGCGTCCAGGGCCTCGGCCGGCACGGCGCTGTCATCAGGCTTGAGCATGTGTACCGAGCCCAGCAGATAGACGGTATTCTGCCTGCCCTTGACCTGCCAGAAGGTATGCAGACCCTCCCCCGCCAGCGCCACCGGACAGGGCCCGCAGAGCAGCAGTATCGAGACCACCAGTCGCCAGGCAACCATATGTCTTCCACGAAATCGATGCGGCTGCAGAACACTACTATAAGGCGCCCCCGCCGCCACCCTCATCGGCCGGGAACTGAGACGCATGGCCGCCCGATTCGCCCGGCAGCCCATGCGCACCCCGGCATTCGCTAAGATTGCGCGTTCGATGATTCTTCCCCGACCCATCCGCCGTCCCGACCGCAGGAGACCTCAGGTGAGACTTGCGCCCATTCTGGTCCGCTCATCCGGATATCTTTTCCTGGCGGCGACGCTCGCACTGCTGGGCCCGGTGCTTGCCGCGCCGCCCGCGCCGCCCGCGGCGCCCGCGGCGCCCGAGGCGCCGGCCGCCGATAGCGACCCGTTCATCTGGCTGGAGCAGGACGGCGACCGATCGATGAACTGGGTCAGGAGCGAGAACGCCAAGACGCTCGCCGTACTGGAGAACGATCCCCGATATCCCGGGCTCTACGCGGACGCGCTGACCATCGCCGAGGCCAAGGATCGCATCCCGATGCCGAGCTTCCTGGCCGGAGAGATCTACAACTTCTGGCGCGATTCGGTGCACGTGCGCGGCATCTGGCGCAAGACTACGCTGGCGAATTACCGCGCGCCAGCGCCGCAATGGAGCACGGTACTGGATCTCGATGCGCTCGCACGGGCGGAGAACGCCAATTGGTTCTGGAAGGGTGCGAATTGCCTGCGACCGGAGGAGCGGCTGTGCCTGGTGATGCTCTCCGATGGCGGCGAAGATGCGAGCACGGTGCGGGAATTCGACCTCGCGAGCGATCAATTCGTGCAACACGGCTTCGAGCTGCCCAGGGCCAAGCAGAGCGCGGCCTGGCTCGACCAGGATCGGCTGCTGGTGGCGCGCGACTGGGGAGCGGGCACGCTGACTGCCTCCGGCTATCCGTTCGTGGTCAAGTCCTTGAAGCGGGGCGAGGCGCTGTCGGCAGCACACGAGATATTTCGCGGCCGACCCGACGACGTGGAAGTGGACGTCTCCAGCCTCGAGGATGGCAGCGGCCACAAGGCCGTACTGATCCAGCGCGCGATCAGTTTTTTCGAGACCGAGAACTATCTTCTCGGCCCAGCCGGACCCGTGAAGCTCAGTCTGCCGTTGAAGGTGGACTTCCAGGATCTGCTCGCCGGCCGATTGCTCGTCAAGCTGAACCAGCCCTGGAACGCGGGACCCCACCGCTTGCCGGAAGGCGCGCTGGTTTCGATCGGATTGAGCGACGCCCTGGCAGACCCGCAGCACCTTCGGCCGCGCCTGGTGTACGCACCGGGACCGCGGGAGACTCTCGGCGAAGCCGGCGCCACGCGCTCGGAACTGATCGTGACGATCTATCGGAATGTGAAGGGACGCGCCTTCGTCTATGCGCCCGCGACCGATGGGGGCTGGCGCCGGCGCGCGCTCCAGTTGCCCGATAACGCCTCGATTTCCGTCGTCGCAGCGGATTGGCACAGCGAGCAGGCATTTCTCGACGTGACCGGCTTCTTGCTGCCCTCGAGCCTGTGGCTGCTCGACGCGGCAAACGGCGGGCTCGCCAAGGTCAAGCAGCTGCCGCCGAAATTCGACGCCTCGGGCTGCGTCGTCGAGCAGTTCCAGGCGACTTCCAGGGACGGCACCCGGATTCCGTACTTCGTGGTGCACAAGGCGGCGATGCGGCTGGATGGACAGAATCCGACCATCCTGCACGCCTACGGCGGCTTTCAAGTGTCGCAGACACCGACCTACTCCGCCGACGTTGGCAAGCTGTGGCTCGAGCGCGGCGGCGTCTATGTACTCGCGAACATCCGCGGCGGCGGCGAATTCGGCCCGGCCTGGCACGAAGCGGGGCTGAAGACGCATCGCCAGCGCATCTACGACGATTTTGCCGCCGTAGCCGAGGATCTGGTCGCGCGCAGGATAACCAGCGCGCGGCGCCTGGGGATCCAGGGCGGATCCAACGGCGGCCTGCTCATGGGCGTCGAATTCACACAGCACCCCTCGCTGTGGAACGCAGTCGACATTCAGGTGCCGCTGCTCGACATGCTGCGGTTCGAGAAGATCGCTGCTGGGTCCTCCTGGGTCGGCGAGTACGGCAGCGTCGGCAACCCCGAGGAGCGCGCGTTCCTCGCCTCGATCTCTCCGTACGATAATCTCAAGAGCGGTGTCCATTACCCGGAGCCATTCATATGGACCACCACCAAGGATGACCGCGTCGGCCCACAACATGCGCGCAAGTTCGCCGCGAAGCTGGCGGCCATGGGCATACCCTACCTGTTCTACGAGGTCATCGAGGGCGGCCATGCGGCCGGCGCCAATCTGAAGGAACAGGCGCACACCCGCGCGCTTGAAATGACGTACTTCACCGAAAAACTGATGGACTGATCGGACCGCGCGCCCCGCGCGCCCCGCCGCCCCGCCGCCCCGCCAGGCTTTCCCAGGACCCCCCGATGCCAGCCACGCAGCACCTTGATGTACCGCCGGCCCGAACACGCGACGGCCTTCCCGTGCTCGCGCTCTCGGCGCTTGGCATCGTCTTCGGCGATATCGGCACCAGCCCGCTCTATACTCTCAAGACCGTCCTGAATCTCGCCGGCAACCAACCGGCCCCGGACACCATCCTCGGGCTGCTGTCGCTGGTGCTCTGGACGCTCATATTCATCACGACCATCAAGTACGTCACCGTCGCGATGAGCATCGACAACGACGGCGAAGGCGGCATTCTCGCGTTGATGTCGCTGCTGGCGCTCAAGAAGCATCAGCGACCGGCCATCGTGGCGGTGGGCTTGCTGGGCGCCGCATTGATCTATGGCGACGGCGCAATCACGCCGGCCATATCGGTGCTGTCCGCGCTCGAGGGCCTCGACATCGCGGTGCCCGAGCTTCACCCCTATATATTGCCGGCGGCGGTGGCAGTGCTCTTCGCCCTGTTCGCCATTCAGCCCAAGGGCACTTCGCGCATCGGCAGCGCATTCGGCCCCATCATGGGGCTCTGGTTCCTGTCGATCGCAGCGCTTGGAATCTGGGGCATCGCACAGCACCCGAGCGTCCTGGCGGCGCTCAATCCGCTCTATGGCCTGCGCTACCTTGCCGTGCACGGGCTCGCCAGTTTCCTGGTGCTGGGTGGAGTCTTTCTGTGCGTGACCGGTGCCGAGGCACTGTACGCGGACATGGGCCACTTCGGGCCGCGGCCCATTCGCCTGGCATGGGGCGCGATCGTGTTTCCGAGCCTGTTGCTCAACTACGCCGGACAGGCGGCGATCGTGCTCGAGGGCGCCCCGACGACCGACAATATCTTCTTCCGGCTGTGCCCACCGCAGCTGCTGATCCCATTGATAGTGCTCGCGACCCTGGCCACCATCATCGCCAGCCAATCCATCATCACCGGGGCGTTCTCGATGACCCGCCAGGCCATCCAGCTCGGCTGGTTGCCGCGGCTGAGAATCAAGCAAACGTCCGAAATCGGCTACGGGCAGATCTACGTCGCCGCCGTCAACTGGCTGCTGCTGGCCGTGACGGTCGGTTTGACGCTGTTCTTCGGCAAATCGGACAATCTGGCGGCAGCCTACGGCATCGCGGTGTCGCTGACCATGCTGATGACCTCGGCGCTGCTGTTCATGGCGATGCGAGATGTCTGGGGCTGGAGTCTATGGGCCAGTGCCGCGCTGGCGGGCCTGTTCCTGTGCGTCGATCTGGCATTCTTCGGCGCCAATCTGCTCAAGGTCATGGAGGGAGGCTACGTACCGCTGCTGCTCGCCGGCCTGGTCTACGGCGCCATGTTGATCTGGCATCGCGGCACGGCCGCGGTATCGCGCGCCGTGAGCGAGACGGTGACGCCGATCGGCGAATTTCTCGCCGACATCGAGGCCAGGCACATTCCCCGGGTGCCGGGAACGGCGGTCTTCGTGACCCGAACCGCGCGGGATACACCGCCGGTCATGAAATGGCACGTCGCGAAGAATCGCGCCCTGCACCAGAAGCTGTTCGTGCTCACCGTCATCACGGAATCGGTGCCGTGGATCAAGCACAGCGAGCGCCTGAAGATCACGCCGCTCGCACCCGATTTCTGCCGCGCCACGGCCCACTACGGTTTCATGGAACGGCCCGATATCCCTGCCCTGCTGCGCCTGACCCCCGCGCTCGGCTGCACGTTGCAGCTCGACGACGTGACCTACTATGTCGGACGCGAGACGATCGTGCATCGCGAGGACGGTCTGGGACTGCCGGCATGGCAGGAGGTGCTCTACGCCGCGATGGCGAGGAACGCCATGCACGTCGGCGACTTCCTGCGCCTGCCGAGCGACGACGTGGTCGAGATCGGCCGCCACGTCTCCATTTGATCAAGACGGAATCAGCATCCCGAGCCCCGCCAGCGCCATGACGGCCGCTGCGACCCAGCCCAGAAGCAGCGTCGCGCGATCTGCGGTGTACGCACCCATGACGACCGATCGAGACGCGAGCAGCAGTACCACTACGATCAGCGGCACGGCCACGATGCCGTTGATCACCGCGCTGTAGAACAGCGCCTTGATGGGGTTGATCGGCGTATAGCCGAGCGTCAATCCCGCGAGCATGGCGACGGCAATGACACCGTAGAAACCGCGGGCATCGTTCACCGGCACTTCGAGCCCCGACGGCCACCCCATAGCCTCCGCCATCGCATAGCCCGCAGAACCCGCCAGCACCGGCACGCCGATCAAACCCACGCCGATGATGCCCAGCGAGAACAGATAGAACGCAAAGTCTCCGGCCAGCGGTCGCAGCGCGCCGGCCGCCTCGGTGGCGCTCTGGATGTCCGTGACCCCCGCGACGTGCAGGGTGACCGCGGTCGCGAGGATGACGAAAAAGGCCATCAGATTCGAATAGAACATCCCGCTCCACGTGTCCCAGTGGATACGGCGCAACTCCCGCGCCGCATCCGCGCCTTCGGCCAGCAGCGAGCGGGCGCCGGTTCGGGCGCGCATGTCCTCCACTTCCTCCGAGCATTGCCAGAAGAAAAGATACGGGCTGATCGTCGTTCCGAACACCCCGACGACCACGGTCGCGGTAGGTGCATCGAACGCCAACTTCGGCGCCACGGTCCGTAGTGCCACCGTTGACCACGGTACGCGCACCGTGAACAGCACCGCCGCGTAGGACAGCAGCGAGAACGTCAGCCACTTCAGGTATTTGACGTACCGATGGTATGGAATGACGATCTGCAGCAGCAGTGAGGCCATCACCAATC
Source organism: Gammaproteobacteria bacterium (assembly GCA_027315105.1). Lineage (GTDB taxonomy): Bacteria > Pseudomonadota > Gammaproteobacteria > Steroidobacterales > Steroidobacteraceae > FEN-1191. The sequence goes on along the minus strand of DAHUYP010000076.1, from coordinate 898 downwards.
CGATCGTCCACAGATGGCGGCTTCCGCCGACCATCAGAGCGGTCACGTCACCCATGGTTGCGACGTCGGCGGCGATGTTGAACGTATTGGCAAGCAGCAGCAGCCACACCGTGCCGTAGAGCACCCAGGCGGGAAAGGCGCGCTTGATGTTGCTGGCCAGCCCCTGACCGGTCACGCGGCCGATGCGCCCGCAGAGCGACTGCACTGCGGCCATCAGCGGATAGGAGACCGGCATGGTCCACAACAGATTGAACCCGAACTGGGCCCCGGCCTGTGAATAGGTCGCGATGCCGCTGGGATCGTCGTCCGCGACTCCCGTGACGAGCCCGGGGCCGACGCGCGCCAGCGGATGCTCGGCGAGCCGCCGTCTGAGTGCCTGGAGAGTCAGCACCCGCTCAGTGCCCGCCTTGCACGAATAATCCCTCGGCGCGCAGCGCCGCCGCCAGTAGCTCCTCGATCTGCGCAGCCTCGGAGCGCTTGATATTCTGCAGATGCAGTGTCGGCCCCGTGAGCGCTTCGAGCCCGCGCCGCAGCACGCTGCCGGCAGCCCGAATGCCTGCCTTGTGCTGATCGAACCGCGCCCCCGGCGCATAGCGGCTCATGCCGACGTATGCGCCGTAGGGCTCATCGCGGCTGTCCCGATAGTCGAGCAGGATCAGATAGATATTGCTTCGGCCGCGAGGCGCCTGAAACCGTCCCGCCACCTCGTACGCCAGCGGCAGCCACTCGACGTAGCGCATCGGCAGCCATTCCGGAATCGATGCCGCCGCATGCTGCCAGAGCCGTTCCAGTCCCGCCTCGATCTGGATCTGCATTGCCTGCCGCATCCACAACTCGTGGATGCAGTGCGCGCCCGCCAAGCCGTCGCTGTGCGCGAGCGCCGCCTGAAACATCGTCT
>DAHUYP010000058.1 GCA_027315105.1 Gammaproteobacteria bacterium | reverse complement strand
GGTTCGAGGTGCAGCTGCCGGACCTGCTCTCGCTGCTGGTGACGCACTCGCTCGCCGGCAAGGTGCCGGGCATCAACGGGCTCGAGCGGCAGGCGCAGCGCAGGATCGAGAACGGCATCCCGGCGGTGCTGGCGCTGGAGGCGCTCTCGAGGAATCCGCGGGACGCGGCCGCGATGGCGCAGTTCGACGCGCACCGCAGCGATCTCGGCTACGGATTTCTGGTCCAGCGCTATGCGCCGGATCTGAGCCAGGTGATGCCGGCGCAGGTGAGCGAGGCGGCGCGCGACGCCATTCCGCCGGTGGCGGCGGTGTTCTGGTCCTTCCGCCTGATGGTGGGCTTCGGCCTGCTGATGCTGGCGTTTTTCGTGATCGCGACGCTCTACACGCTGCGCAACAGCGTGCAGCGCAAGACCTGGCTCCTGCGGGCGGCGCTGTGGATGATTCCGGTGCCCTTCCTCGCCAATGAGGCCGGGTGGCTGGTCGCCGAGCTCGGCCGCCAGCCGTGGACGGTGTTCGGCGTCCTGCCGACGTGGATGAGCGCCTCGACGCACAGCGTGACCTACATGGCGTTCTCTCTCGTCGGGTTCGTGGCGCTGTACTCGATCTTCATCGTCATCGAGATGTTCCTGATGGTACGCGCCGTCAGGGCGGGTCCCGCCGCGCACGGCACGCGACTGGAGGATTGAGCCATGGACCTCTATGCGGTCTTGCAGGTGACCTGGTGGCTCCTCTTGGGCGTGCTGCTCATGGGGCTGGCGGTGATGGTCGGGATGGACATGGGCGTCGGCACGATCCTGCGCTACGTAGGCAGGACCGATCTCGAGCGGCGGGTCGCGCTCAACATCGTCGGACCGCACTGGGACGGCAATCAGGTGTGGTTCATCCTCGGGGGCGGCGCGATATTCGCGGCGTTTCCCCTGATCTACGCCACCGCCTTCTCGGGCTTCTACGTGGTGATGCTGCTGCTGCTGTGGACCATGATCATGCGTCCGCTCGGCTTCGAGTACCGCAGTCAGGTCGCGCAGGCGGCCTGGCGGGAGGCGTGGGACTGGGTTCTGGTCGTCAGCGGCGCGGTGCCCATGATCGTCTTCGGCGCGGCATTCGGTAATCTCTTTCGCGGCGTGCCGTTTCATTTCGAGTGGAACATGACCTCCTTCTATACCGGCGGCTTCCTCGGGCTGCTCAACCCCTTCGCGATCCTGAGCGGCGTACTGTCTCTGGCGCTCGCGGTGATGATGGGGTCGCTGACCGTGATGAACGGCGCCGAAGGCGCGCTGCGCCAGCGTGCCCGGGCTCTGGCGCAGGCTGGCGCCGCAGCGGCGGTCGCGCTCTTTGCGATCGGGGGCTTCTGGGTGCGTGCGATCCCCGGCTACCGGCTGGCCGGCGGCCCGGGCACGGGCGTGCCGCAGACACCGTTGCAGCAGACCGTGACGACGGCGTCCGGCGCGTGGCTGGCGAATTTCGGCGCGCATCCGCTCCTGTGGGTCGTGCCGCTCACGGGCTTCGCGGGCATGATCGGCGCGTGGCTCGCCGCGCGGGCCGGGCGCTCGCACCTCGGCTGGTGGCTGGGGGCCGTCGCCTGGATCGGCGTGATCGGCACGGCCGGTGCGGCGCTCTTTCCTTTCATGCTCCCCTCGAGCAGCGCGCCATCGATGAGTCTGACACTGTGGAACGCCAGCTCCAGCGAGACGACGCTGCTGTGGATGGCGGGCTTCGCGGCGGTGTTCGTGCCGCTGATCCTGTGGTACACCGGCTGGGCCTTCTGGGTGATGCGCGGCAAGGTCAGCGCCGAGAAGATCGCGCGCGGCGACGAGCACGCCTACTGAGGATACGAAGCATGCGGACCTTTCTGCACTTTCTGCTCTACATGGTCGTCGCCGTCGCTGTCATCGTTCTGGCCGCGATCCTCGGCGCGGTGGGCGCCTGGTATTTCGCCTGGCTGGTCGGTACCACCATGATCGTGCTGATCAGCGCCGCCGGCGCGGCGCTGCTCGATGCTCAGGAGGAGCACGCGCGCGAGGCGCCGGGCGCGATCGGCAGTTACGAGCAGACCTGACGGGCGGCAGCGGGTGCCATCCACGGCGGCCGATGCGGCCCCGGCACGATCGCGCGCCGCCACCCCGGGCGCGAACTGGCTGCGCGCGCAGCTGCGCCGGGCCCGCGGGCCGCTGCTCGGCGCCGCGCTCCTCACCGGGATGCTCGCGCTCGCGCTGGTGGCGCAGGCGTGGCTGCTGTCAGGAATACTCTCCCAGGCCGTGCTCGCGCACGAGCCGCTGCGGCATCTGTGGCCGCAATGGCTGGGCCTGCTCCTGGTTGCGCTGCTGCGCTTCGGGCTGACCGTGGCCGCCCGGCACCGCGTATTCCGCGCGGCGCAACGTCTCATCGGCAGCCTGCGCGCGCGCCTGCTGCGCGCCGCCCAGGCCCTTGGACCCTATGGATTGCGAGCCCACGCGAGCGGCGATCTCATCACCCGCCTGGTCGATGGGATGGACGCGGTATTCGCCTACTTCGTGCGCTATCTGCCGCAGCTCGGCACCGCCGTCCTGGTGCCGCCGCTGCTGGCGGTGTTCGTGTTTCCGGCGGACTGGATCTCCGGCCTCATCCTGCTCGCGAGCGCGCCGCTGATCCCTCTTTTCATGGTGCTGGTGGGCAGGGCCGCGGGGCGCGCCAGCGAGCGCCGCTATGCGCAGCTGACGCGCCTCGGCGCGACATTCATCGAGGCGCTCGGCGGGCTGGTCACGCTGCGCGAGCTCGGCGCCGCGGATCGCCTCGCGCAGCGCCTGGACGGCGAGAGCGAGGAGTATCGCGCGCTCACCATGCAGGTGCTGCGTGTCGCCTTCCTGTCGGCGCTCGTGCTCGAGTTCTTCGCCACCGTCAGCATCGCCCTGGTCGCGGTTCTGATCGGATTCCGCCTCCTCTGGGGCGAGCTGCACCTGCGCGCCGGCCTGTTCGTGCTGCTGCTCGCGCCGGA
>DAHUYP010000055.1 GCA_027315105.1 Gammaproteobacteria bacterium | reverse complement strand
CTCGGCCTGGCGCAGTGCATAGGTGATCTGCTCGTCGGTAAATCGCTTGCCCTTCATGGTCCTCTTCTCCGGTGGTGGAGGACTTCAGAAGCCAGTTTAGTCCAGCTCTAAACTGTCCGGAAATCGGGAACAAGGTCACCTTCTCGTAGTCGATGGAGCTCAGGTATCCGATTGTCAAGTGCCGACGACGTGGATTGTAGAAGCGTTCCACGTAGTCGAACAAATCCGCTTCGGCTTCAGCCCGAGTGGCATAGTTCTGACCTGCCCCAAAAGTTCAGTGCCACGACAAGGTTAGTAAAGTCCGATTCCCCGGAGCGGACATGAAGAGCAGGATTACCGACGAGCAGATCATCGGGTTTGAAGCGCTGATAGTGCCGCGTGCAGCTATGTGCGCCCCTCCCCGAGGGCTGCTCTGGCCAGGGGCGCCGGGGCGCGGCGACGCCCCTACGACTCGCGTCTCAATCGTTCAGCACGGCCTCGCTTGGCAGCGTGGCACGGATCGTATCCTTTAGGCGGGTAGCCGCCGTTGCCGGGTCGCTCGGGTCCCAGATCACCGTCACCAGGTGGTTGGTGTCAAAGTGCGGATGATGCTCGTGCTGGCGATCATCGAAGACATCCTTGCGACACGTATAGATCACGGGCTTCCCGAGCCCCTCAGCGAAACCCGATTCCCAATACGCGCCGCGATTACCGTGCGTGAGGTCGCAGACCATAAACCGCGACGTGCGGATCATCACGCGCAGCTGATCGTCGATCAGACCGGCGGGCTGCCCCTGGTCCAGCCGACGCAGTTCGAAGCCTGCCTTGCGAACCTCGGGAACGAAGTGGTTCGCGACCAGGGCGTCAAGCTCGCTGTCGCCGTAGCGCATGGCCATGAACCCTTGGCGACTTCGGGCGTGGGATCGCGAGAGCTCCGCGTAGCGGCTCCAGCCCGCTGGCGTAAGCCGGCAGTTGACCAGCGGTATCGGTGTGGGGCTCAGAGCCTTCAGCTTGACGCCTTCGAAATATCGGCTCGAGAGCATCCACTCGGCCACGAAGTCGAATGCCAGGGGGTTCGCCGCCCCGAGAATAGTGCGGTACTCAGCGTAGCTAACCTGGAACGTGTGGCCGATCGTCGCAGAGTGCCGCCCGAACCAGAGGACGATCTCATCGAGCAGAGCCTCGGGTGCTGGCAGAGCCGATGTGTCCCTGAGCGCGCGCAGCGCATCGGAGGTGAAGAAAGGCAGCTCGGGGCGATCGTCGGTCATCCGCCGGACTGCAAAGGCCATCGCCAAGCGCTTTTCGTCGGTCAGCGGCCAGTGCTCGAGCAGGTCAACCGCGGTCCCACTGATGCGGTACGTCCCACATACCGGGCACTGCACTGTGACGGTGTCGCGCCCCGTCACGAACGCCTTGCCATCCCTCAGATCGCTAGTGCAAAAAGGGCAGCGCTCGTCGCGGATAAGATTCGGTCCGGGTCCTGGCATACGTTCACCGAGCGTGCTAGCGCTTGTCCGGCTGTTGCGTCAGCCAGCGAGAGCGAATGTAAGGCTGCGCCGCATTCAGTACCATGATTCCGCTTGGGATTGGGCACGTTGCCTGAGTCTGCCAGATGGCCGAACGGTACTGTTAATCCGTTGGTCGTTGGTTCGAGTCCAACCCGGGAGCCGTCAGAGATACCTTAGATCAATAAGTTGGCGCCTTATTCTTAAGGTTCCGCGGAGCCGCTTGTTGCCGGCGTGTTACCCGCCTCTGCGAGCCCGGCGAACTCCGCCACCCTGTTGGCCGCGTCGTGGTGCCGGCGGTTCATGACATGCGTGTAAATCTTCATCGTCGTCGGATCACTCGCACGGCCCATTTGTTTCTGGGCGCGCTCAGGGTGAATGCCAGAATCCGCCATGAGGGTACAGGCAGGGTGGCGTACGTCGACATCGACCTGAACGACTCTTCTTCGCGAGGCGTGCCCGGGCTCAGGCCGGCCTGATATTCGCGTTCAGCCGGAACAGGTTGAGCGGATCGTACTGCTTCTTCACCGCGGCCAGACGGCTGAAATTCGGCCCATAGTTGCGCTCGGTGCCTCTGTCCCTGCCGCTGGCATCGGCATCGTGCAGGTTCACGTAGTACCCGCTCGTGAAGGGCTCCAGTTTGCTCCACACCGCGTGAACCGACTTTCGGCCCGGCTCGTCCCGCGACGGGTCCTTCCATACTCCGAACAGCATCATGTTGGCGATGGCGTCGCGATGCGGGAACGCCGTTGCCGTCTGCGCAACGTCCGCAACCGCGCCGTTGGCACTCTGGAAATACATGCCGGTATCGCCCTCCTGTCCGAACCCGTCGGCAAGCAGGTCCGTGAGGCCCGCGGGATAATCACGCACGAAACCACCCTTGATGAACCAGTGAGTCGGATCGATGGGCGCAGTATCGGACCATTTCTGCACGACCACGTAATTCTGCGGCCTGATCGTGTTCCTGATCGGCTTGCCGAAGCGCTGCAGCGGCTCGAGAACCTTCCCGCCGCTCCTGGCATCTCCCGAGTAGACCACGTAGATCTGGGCGCCGGGCCTGCCATCCTCATTCGGCGCAAGACTCAGATCCACACCCAGCTCCCGCGGCGCGTGCCCGACGAGCTCGGCGTAGAAGCCGATCGCGTCCTTGAGCTGTGCCGACGGGAAGTCGACGTGCCCACCGAGCACTGTCGGGTTGAGCGCATGGAGCCGATATTCGAATGAGGTCGCCACTCCGAAGTTGCCGCCACCACCGCGTATTGCCCAAAACAGTTCCGGCTCGTCCTGCGCGCTGACGCGCCGAACCTTTCCGTCCGCAGTCACGAGCTCGACACTGATCAGGTTATCGCAGGCGAGGCCGAAGCGCCGAGACAGCCAGCCGAATCCGCCCCCGAGCGTCAGTCCCGCTATGCCGGTATTGGAGATCTCACCGAGCGTGGTTGCCAGCGCATGCTGCTGGGTTGCGGCGTCGACGTCTGCACCCCACGCGCCCCCGGCCGCGCGGGCACTTCGACCAGCCGCGTCCACGACTACGGAGCGCATCGGCGACAGGTCGATCACGAGTCCGCCATTGCAGGTCGAAAGACCCGGGAAACTGTGGCCACCGCCGCGCACCGCCAGCAACAGCTCCCGTTCGCGCGCGAAAGTGACCGCGCGCACGACATCTGCAGTGTCTGCGCAACGGGCGATCAACGCAGGGTGCTTGTCGATCATTCCGTTCCAGACGTGGCGCGCGGCCTCGTAGTCGGCGTCCCTGGGCGCGAGCAGCGTTCCTCGCAGACTGGCGCGAAAGTCCATGACGGCGGCGCGCTCGATGGTCGTCTCCTGACCGGAAAGCTTCACCGCGCGCAGGTCCGTCGCGGGCGACGAATCACCGGCAGCCGCAGCCAACCGCTCAATCGGCAGGAACGCCACTGCGCCGGCCGCCGCGCTCATCCCGCAGAAATCCCGTCGCTTCATTGGTCCACTCCCCCGCTTCCTGTTGTCGCTGACGGCTCGCCGCAGCGAGGCCGCTATGATCCGCCTTTGCCGCCAAACGGCAAACTCACGTCGAGAAAGGGATTGCAGTCCGGGCAGCGGCGGCTCCCACTGGCTCCATTGCGCTGCCGTTGGCTCGAGTCGGATGCCTATCGTGAGCTGCGCCGGCCCTCTTCGGCCCTGACTCCGCTGCAACGCCTTGACTCCGTCGTACGGCGCGGGGAGCATCGAGCGTGTCGGACATCGCCCTGCCTGGGTCCGAGCGTTCCAGCCCATCAGGGCATGCCGGCCAGCCCAGCCGACGGAGGTACGTCATGCGAGCGCCGAGAATCACGATCATCGCCTGCCTGACTCTGCTGGGCGTCGCAACCCTGGGGCGCTCTGGCATCGCGCGCTCCAGCGATACTCCCGCGACGGGCCCCGCTGCGCGCACCGCGCCGTGCCAGGAGGCGATCGTCAATCCCGTCAGCGGCTATGCCGAATGCGTCCTGCCGCGCGGTGCTCCGGTCGACCCGCCCCCGCCGCGACCTCCCGCCGTCACACTCGCCGTGTTCGATTTCGAACTGGAAGATGTCCGTCCCGCGGCCTTGCTGTTGGGTGAAGTGAACGATCATCGCGCCAGCATGGAGAAGGTGAGCAGCGAGGCGCGGCGTGTGCTGGGGCACTCCGGGCGATACGTGCTCATCGACCCGAATATGGCCGGGGCCGTGCCTGACGGCGCAGCGTCGCTGCGCGACTGCAACGGTTGCGAGGCCGGCATGGCCCTGCAGCTCGGCGCCGAACAGGCGCTCGTCGGCGTCGTCAAGCTCGTGACGCAGACCGATTACTACGTGCTGGTTCAGATCAGGAATGCGCGCACCGGCGAGGTTCTCGATCAGCAGGGGGCCAATTTTGCCGGAGGTCCGGAAGGCTGGGCGAGCGGCGTGCGAATGTTGCTCGAGCACCAGGTGCTGGCATCCGCAGATGCACCCTGATGGACGTGCGCGACTCACGGCGTATCGAGCTCGGCGCCACGGCTCGGGCTCCGAGCGTCGTGAGCGTCCCCCTCAGGGTTCGGCGGCCGCGGGTGCCGGCTGTTCGGCCGTCGGTTGCGGCTTTGCCAGCCTCGCCACCCCCACGCCATTGATGGGGATTCTCGTGATGAGATACGTCACGTAGTTGGCGTCGAACTCGATGTGAACGATATAGGCGCCGTCGGCATCCCGGCCACGGTAGTTCCAGGAATCCACGGTCTGCTGCACGGACCTGTCGGCAGCCTTCGGCGGGCACAGGGCCCCGCTTCCAAACTGCATGTCCTGCGACTTGCCGAGCAAGGCCTGCACTTCGGTCTCGGTCGTCACGCCCGGGATGATTTTCGAAAGCGTCGCCGGGCCGAAATCCCGAGCCGTCGCAGAGCCCTGGGCAGCCGCATCCTCGTCGCATTGACCGGTCGATGCCGCAAGACAGCACGCCGCAAGCACGACAGCCGCTGCGACTCCTCCGGCACTCATGCCCGCCTCCTTCGTTGTGCGTGCCCGTCACCCACGCCCGCCTTCACCCAGCGCGGCGTGATTGCGGCAGGGCGAATATATATCGGGCATCGCCTCCGGGGAAACCGGGCGTACGTCAGCCGCCTTGACGACGGGACGCGGCGCGAATAATTTGTCGCGCGCTGCGCCACCCTCGCAGCTGAGCTGGCAGGACCCCACAACGTCGCCCCTCGGCGCTCACGGCTGCAGCGAACCCGGAGTGGCCTTCTCGTCACATGCCGCACCCCACCATCGATTCCCGCGGCTCCGATCATGGCGCGCGCATCGGCCGGCCGGCGCGAGCGCCGCACCCGCGGCCCATTGCCCGGCTCGCCGGTGCGGCGCTGGGCCTCGTGCTGCTCGGCGGGCTCGGCAACGGCTCGCCCTGGCACGCCGTGGACGTGTCGGGAAACGTACTGCCGTTGGTCTTCCGGATGACACGGGCAGCCGACGGCCGGGAATTGACCCAGAACGACTACCGCGGCCGCATCGTGCTGCTCGACTTCGGCTATACCAACTGCCCCGACTATTGTCCGACGACGCTCACCAACGCCGCCGAAATCCTCAGGCGCCTGGGGCCGCTGGCGCAGAGCGTGCGCGTACTCTTCGTCACCGTGGACCCGGACCGCGACACGCTTCCGGTGCTGGCGCAGTACGCCCAATACTTCGGCCCGCAGGTGGACGCGCTGCGTGGCACGCCCGATCAGCTCGAGGCACTGGCGGGCCGCTACGGCGCGCTCTATTCGGTGACACCGGCGACCGCAGGGCATCCCTACGAGGTCACGCACAGCACGGTGGTCTACGTTTTCGACCGTTCGGGAGCGGCACGCCTTCGGATGACCGCGCTCGGTTCCGCAACACCCGATATCGACGGCATGACGGCGGATCTGCGGCGGCTCATCGAGGAGCCGTGAGCGAACCGCGCAGCACGACGGCGATCGTCTGTGACGGCCGCCATCGGTGACGGCTGCCATCGGTGACGGCACTCCGCATATCGGCAGTTTGATCCGCCGCGCGAATTTTGATAGATTCTAAAAGCGATAGAAGAACAATCAATGATTCGAAAGGATTCGACTTCCTCGGTTCGAGCAATGATGGGCGGATCAACGTCGAGCAACGCTTAAACACGTTCAAAGAGCGGGGGGGACTTACCATGTACGGCTTGCGCTGGATCGTGCGTGATGTCGGTGGGTGGTTTGTTGTCGGCTTTGCAGGACTGGTGTTCGGACTGAGCGGCGTCGCCTCGGGGCAATCATGGGATAACGGCTACCGGCCGAAGACCTACGACCCGATCGCGCTCGGCTACATACCCAATGGACCGAACGTTCCGACCATCACGCTCAATGAGGGGCAAAGCGGGGCCTACGGCGAGCCGCTACTGCGTGCACCTCCGCCCAACTCCGTCGAGCAGCAGTCCATCTGGAACATGCAGGTGGTCGGATATCTGACCGGCCTGGGATGCTCGCAGAGCGATCAGGAGTGGATCGAGGATCAGAACGGCCGCGAGATCGCCTACTTCGGCAGTGGCGCCGGCACCGACGTCAATCCGACCACGAATGAAGTCGAGCAGTGCGGCGTGGCGATCTATGACGTGACGGATCCCAGGAAACCGGTGTTCCTCGCCAACATTCCCGGAGATCCTGCGGGCGGTAACGCGCCGCACACCTTCGTGTGCAGCGGCAATACCCTCCCGAAGGGCGCCAAGGGCAGCTTCTACCTGCTCACGCACCGGGGCAAGAACTCCACCGGCAACGGTCGGCACGAGATCTGGGACGTCACCAATCCGGGGCAGCCGACGCTGGTGACCACCGTCGTCACCGGCCTGAACGAGTACCACAAGAGCTTCTGGGAATGCGACACCGGCATCGCCTACCTGATCGGGGACGAGGCCAGCAACTCGTGGCACGGCAAGGAGTGGCACGCGCTCATCTACAACCTCAGCGACCCGAGGAACCCGGTATTCATCCGGCAGTTCGGACTGCTTGGTGCGCAGCCGAGTGCAACTCCCGCGACGGCCCAGAGCTGCATGAATGCGCCGAATACGCCCAACTGCTACGAAGGCGTGACGAACCCGCCTGCGGTCATGCACCAGGTATATTCGGCGGGTACCCGGATCAACGAAGTGTTCCTCCCGTACGGGATCGGCGGCAGCGGCGTCATTCAGATCGCCGCGCGCGACAAGCTGTTGAACGGCTGCAATACCGCGTTCAATCCGAGCGCCTCGGGCAGCTGCGCGACCAGTCCGACCGAGGAGGATCTGCTCTACCCGCAGCTCAGCTACATCACGATGAATCCGCTGGAAGGCGCGCACAACGCGACGCCGGTCTTCGGAGTGCCGATTCCGGAAGAGCAGCAGAATTATATGGATGGCAAGCCGCAGACCTGGGACATCGACATCGTGACGTCCGAAGCGGGTGGACCGCTGGCCTGCCTCGGCGAGGCGCCCCACGACGCGTACATCATGGACATCACCAACATCAGGGCGCCCTGGCCGATCGCGACCCTGAATGTGCCGCAGTTCCCAGGGGACTTCTGCCACCGATCCGCCCGCTTCGGCGCTCATCACACCAACTGGCAGATTTACGCTCCGTACTACGGCCGGCTCGCATTCGTCAGTTGGTTCGCCGGCGGCCTGCGGGTCTGGGATATTCGCGATCCCGTCAACCCGAGGCCGATTGCCTATTTCATTCAACAGCCGACGGGCCGCGAGATTCCGGAGTGCGGCACCAACCTCTCGGGCGCGACCATCTGCACGTCTGCTCCCTACATGGATATCGTGGAAGTGGACGACCGCGGCTACATCTATGGCCAGGACCGCGCCGGCGCGGGCGTCACCATCCTGAGACTGACCGGAGCGGCGCTGGAAGCCGTGACGGGCCAGAATGGCGACGGCTCGGGTGACCATTGAGCATCCGGCAGCAGGTCTGAGGACAAGGAGCCCGGCCGGTCATCGACCGGGCTCCAGTCTCTGGCGCCCAAGGATGGGAATCCTCGTGCGGTCCACGCGCTCGATCGGATTGCTCCTGCTGGCGGCAACAGCCACGACCCTGCCAATCGGCGCCGCTGGTGCCCAGGACCCGTCCGCTCAAGAGCCATCCAAAGGCGCCAACAGCATCCAGGGCGAATGCCGATCGTCGGATAAGTCCAAGGGATGCAATCGATGTGAGGCCGCGCTCGAGCGGGCCGGCGGTGTCGCGCTGCCTGCGACCGGCGGCTCATTGACCTGGTCGTGCCCGACGATGGCCGCCGGCACGTACGATCTCGATATGTCCATTCCCGTCAAGCTCATGCCAGTCCAGAAGCTCGATTCGAAGATCTTCTTTCAGGCCAATGCGTCATTCAGCGTACTGGCTCACACCGCCGGAAAGGCAGGCCAGACGCAAGTCCTGCTGCGAACCGAGCCGCTGTCGTGGAGTTGGTGGAGCAGGACGGGGATGATCATCGACAGGACGGATCGAATCCGGATCACACGGCGCGCGACCGTTGAAATCGTCGTCAAGCTGGACGACGCGCGCTACTACGTTCCGGAGCAGGTGCAGGGGATTGCTTACCGCGACGGCAGGCTGTCGATCGACAAGGGAGCCGTCATGCGCCTCGTGCCGCCGCCGGTATCGAAGACAGCGGCAGCGCCAGCACCCGGCGCGCCCTGACTGCGATCGCGCGATCGCGCGATCGCGCGGGCACGCGGCGCCGCGGTGACTGGAGCACACGCCCGCCCCTCCCACAGCGGACATTACTTATTGTCCCGATGACGGCGCCGGTTTACGTTCGCTGTCACGGGCGCGGCGCGGGCGCGCCGGATCCTCACCGATGGATCCGCCCGGAGTTCTGCCAACGGTCGCCACCAGGAACGGGGAGAGCAGCCATGTCTACCACCATCGCAGTGCAAAAGATCCCGGATGCCACGCAGCGAACCGAGCCGGTGTTCGCGGCGATCGATCGGCTGCTGGACGACGTTCGAAGCCGCGCCTACGAGCTGTTCGCGCAACGCGGCTCGCATGAGCGCTCGGCGCAGGACGACTGGCTCGAGGCCGAGCGCCAGATCGCCTGGCCGGCCGCCGAGCTCGTCGAGGACGACGCCGGCTATCGGCTCGAAGTCGCTCTGCCGGGCTACTGCCCGCAGGAAATCGGCGTCACGGTCACGCCGCAGGAAATCATCGTCAGCGCCGCCTCGGAACAGCAAACCGGCGGCAAGCCCGTGCGCCCGGGCGCGGGCGTGGTGCGCTGGAGCGAGTTTCGCAGCGACCGCGTGTGCCGCCGCATCGAGCTGCCCGGCGCGATCGACACCAATCAGGTGACGGCGGCGCTGGAGAACGGTTTGCTCACGGTGAAGGCGGCCAAGCAGGCCCAGGCGCATGCCGAGAGTACGGCCCTGGCGGCGGCGGCCTGAGGCGTCGGCTCGGACCCGGAGGAGTCATCGACATGGATGGCAGACACTACGGGCGCCGGCTGGCGCTGGCGCTGGCGGCGACCGCCCTGAGCGCCTGCACCACGCCGCGCGTGACGACCGATATCAATCGCAACGCCTCGGTCAGCGCGTGCCATGCCTACGCGTGGGCGACGCACTACAAGGTGGTGCACGGCGCGGAGCAGGCATTTGCCAATCCGGTCAACGAGAGCCGTCTGCGCGATGCGATCGCGGCGAACCTGCAGGCCAAGGGCCTGCGGCCCGCCAGCGAGCCGGCCGGCGCCGATTGCACGGTCGGCTACAGCATCGGCACGCGCACGATCGTCGAAGGTGAGAGCTATCCGGCCTGGGGCTGGGGCTGGGGTTGGGGATGGGGCGGATGGGGACCCGGCGGATACATGGGAGCCTGGGACTATCCGTACGTCTACAACGAAGGCCGCATTGCGGTCGACCTCTACGACGCCAGGACGCACCAGCCGATCTGGCACGCATCGGTCAACGAGGATGTCACCGAGCTGACGGGCACGGCCGCGCAGCACAAGATCGACGTGGCCGTGGCGGCCATCTTCGCCGAGTTCCCCCGCGTGGGCCCTTGATCGGGCCCTTGATCGGGCCCTTGATCGCGTCGTTGGTCGGGTGCCCGCGGCCAGCCTGACGGTGCGCGAGGACCGTCAGGGCACCCGGCTCGCGACCTCGAGCCACACACCGTGATCACAGCGCAGCAGCGTGCTGCCGCTCGCCACGTGCTCGCCTTCCACATACAGCAGGTCGTTGAAGTAGCAGCCCGAGGCCTCGTCGCCGACCTGCTCGCGCAGCAGCTCGAACGACTGCTCCGGATCGGATTGAACCGGCGAGTTGCGCCGCTCCGGGTCCGCGGCTCCGACCTGCGGCACGTTCTGCGCATGGGGGCTTGCATCCACCGGTTTCGCTTCCATCGGCCACCCTGCCTCGAGCCATGCTCGCCATGCCTGTCAACGCGGAACGCTGCGTCCCACGAACGAGCGCACGGTAGCATCGGATTCCCGGCCGGCGCCATCCGCATTGACCGCACGCGGCGCCGCCCAGGCGCGTGCGGTGCCGCTCGGCAGGCGGTGTGTTCGCGGGCCGCTCGCGCCGCGTTACCATTCATCGACGCCGGCCTCATCATTGGCCGCTTGCACCCATGCCACGAGGAGATCCGCCATGAGCGCCACCCGTAACGTCGCCGTCATCGTCGGCAGTCTTCGGCAAGGCTCGTTCAGCCGCCTCATTGCCAAGGCGCTGGCCGCGCTGGCACCGCCCGATCTGCACCTGACGATCGTGGACATCGGACAGCTTCCGCTCTACAACCAGGATGACGATGGCCCGGCACCGCCGGCCGCGTGGAGTGCATTCCGGGCTGCGGTCAAGGCAGCCGACGCGGTGCTGTTCGTGACCCCGGAATACAATCGCTCGATGCCGGCCGCGCTCAAGAATGCGCTCGACGTCGCATCGCGGCCCTACGGACAGAGTGCCTGGAACGGCAAGCCCGGAGCCGTGGTGAGCGTCTCGCCCGGTGCGCTGGGCGCATTCGGCGCCAATCACCACCTGCGCCAGTCGCTGGTGTTCCTGAACGTGCCGACGATGCAGCAGCCGGAGGCATACGTCGGCGGGGCCGCGACGCTGTTCGACGAGCGCGGAAATCTCACGAATCCGGGCACGCGGGAGTTCCTGCAGAACTTCATGGCGGCGTTCGCCCGCTGGATCGGCCTGACGGCACCGCCCTGACGGCGCAGCTGCGGGCGGGCGGTGATGGGCATCGTCAAGGTGGCCGCCGGCATGCGCTCGGGCGGCTCAGTCCGCCAACCATAGGTGGACCCAATGCTGGTCGACGTAGAAGAACGCCGCGCCGGAGGAGTCGATCTTGCCGGAGATGAACCCCGGGCGAACGGCGGTGAGTTTCTTCACCCGGCCCGGTTCCGGCTCGTACGCTGCCGGCGCGTTCTCGGCGGCATCCAGATCCTCGTACTTGCCCGGATCGATCGACGATACGTACAGGCCGCTGACCACGGAATCGCCCCAGTCCATGAGCAGATGCAGCTTCCAGCGCTGCCGCGGCTGCGAGGTCGCGGCCAATAGCACCACATCCTGGGTGGAGGTCACGAGCAGGAATCCGTAATCGTCCTTGCCATCGCCGGTGACGTCGGCGGTGTCCACGGCCGGGCAGGGTTGACCCTGACCGCGAAACTCCGCCAGGTCCTCCAACGAGTAGTCCAGCGAGGAGCCGAAGTGCGAATCCGGGTACGCGGCCGTGACGACCTGCAGCAGGGATCGAGGCAGCAGATGGGCGCAGTCATCGACGTTCGCGGGCGCTGGCGCTGGCGCCGACGCGCCCTGCGCGCCCGCGCCGACGCCCAGCAGCATGGCGAGCAGGACGGCTCGTCGCACGGGGGCTCCTCTGAGCTGGAACACGATTGACCGGATGCCGGAACCCGGCGGCCGCAGGAGTGCGCGCCGAGCCGCAGCCCCCTTCCCACCCGCCGGCACCAGTATCCCAGAAAATCCGGCGCTGCCCAATCTCGCGTCGGCTCCGGCGGTGCCGCCCTCAGCGCTCGACGAACGCGCGCTCGATCACGTAGTCGCCGGGCTCGCCGATGTGTGGTGAGATCGCAAAGCCGTGCGCATCCAGCAGCGCGCGCGTGTCGGCGAGCATTGCCGGGCTGCCGCATACCATGACCCGATCGGCAGCCGGATCGAGCGGCGGCAGCGCCAGATCGCGGCACAGCCGTCCGGTTTCGATGAGCGTCGTCAACCGGCCGTGATTGCGGTACGGCTCGCGCGTGACGCTCGCATAGTAATGCAGCTTGTCCCGCGCCAGCTCGCCGAGATAGGGATGCGCCTTCAACGCCTCGATCCGGTGCTGCACCACCGCCGTCTCGCGCAGCCAGCGCACGCCGTGCACCAGCACCACGTGCTCGAAGCGCTCATAGACTTCGGGATCCTTGATCACGCCCATGAATGGCGCCGCGCCGGTGCCGGTGCTCAGCAGGTACAGGCGCTTGCCGGGCTTCAGGTCGTGCAGCACCAGCGTACCGGTCGGCTTGCGGCTGACCAGGACCTCGTCGCCCGCGCGGATGTGCTGCAGGCGCGAGGTCAGAGGCCCGTCCGGCACCTTGATGCTCAGGAACTCCAGGTGCTCCTCGTGGTTCGCGCTGGCAATGCTGTAGGCGCGCAGCAGCGCGCGGTTGTCGACATTCAGGCCGAGCATGAGGAACTGGCCGTTCTCGAAACGCAGGCCCTGATCGCGCGTGGTGGTGAAGGTGAATTGCGTATCGGTCCAGTGATGGACCTCGAGCACTCGTTCGCTGCTGATCGCCGCCAAGATGGTATCGCCTGTTGCAGATATTGAAGAGGAATCGAATGTTACCGGCCGCGGGCGCCCGGCAACGCCCATTTCGCGCTATGGCCTCATAATCCGGCGTTATCAGCGCCGCCGCGGCGCGATGGCCGCTCAATGCGCATCGCGCACTGCCAGCCGGACGTTCCTGCAGGCGAGCACGGACAGGAATCCGGTCAGCCTGGCGTTGGCCTCGAGCTGCGCCAGTTCGCGCTCGTACAGCTCCCGGATATATTCGGGCTGCAGGCCCGTTTCCTGCGCGAGCGCCTGGATGACCTCGCCGTGCGGCTCGCGGGCGGCAGTCTCGGGGTCGGTCGCCGGCATATCGAACAGGTCCTCCGCAAGCGGCCCGGCCTGGCATGCGCGCCGGGATAATCGTTCGCACTACGTCCTATTGCATAGTCTACTACGCGGCGGCGGCGCGCGCATCGCGCCCCGCTGGCGCCCGCGGCGCCGCGCCGCCGGCGCAGCATGAAGCGGGACGTGCGCGCCATTGCGGCTTACCGTAATAGCCGCCGGGGGCCGAAGTGGACATTATGGAGAGTTTGGGCGAAATGGCCGGATCGCCGGCGCAATCCATGCTCATGGCCGCGGCTCTCATGGTTGCGCTCGCTCGCCGACGGCGAGCCGCCGCGCCAGCTCATCGAGCAGCGCACGCTGCCCGGCGGCCAGCTTGCGGTGCGCTTCGGCCAGCGAGAACCAGCCGCCCCGATCGACCTCGGGGAACTGCCGCCGTACGCCGGAGTTCGGCGGCCATTCGAGCTCGAAGTGAGTGCTGCGCAGCCGCGCCGGATCGAAATCGCCCTGTGCCGCCCAGGCCGAGACCAGCTTGCCGCCGGCCAGCCTGACCGGTGTCAGCGCCATGAACGGGCCGCTTACCGCAAGGCCGGTTTCCTCCTGGAATTCGCGCTGGGCCGCGCTCAGCGCCTCCTCTTGCGGCGCGTACTCGCCCTTCGGTATCGACCACGCACCCTCGTCCTGGTGCGCCCAGTACGGGCCGCCCGGATGCACCAGCAGGACCTCGAGCCCCGCCTCGCCGCGGCGATAGAGCAGGATGCCGGCGCTGCGCCGATGGCGCATGGCGCCGCTACGCGCGGCGCCGCCGGCGCACGCACCGGCGTTCGAGCGCGCTCACCGGCTCACCTGATCTCGTGCCGGTGCAGTGACCGCCACAGGCGCTGCACGGTGTTGAACACCAGATAGCCGCGGCCGACCAGGCGCACGGCGCGCGTGGAGCCGAGCCCGAGTGCCAGCGCGGCGGCGCCGGCCAGCAGGGCCGGCGACATCCGCAGCCCGCGGACGAGCGCCAGGCCGCGGTCGATGGCCTGCAGTTGCGAGTGAATGGCGGCCGCCGTCTCCACCAGTTGCTCGCGTTGTGCAGCGCACTGCATTTTCAACACCTCACGGCGCCGCTCCACGTCGGCCGCCAGATGGCTCACGGCCGCGCCTTGAGCAGCTGGCGGTCCCGGGCGAACTCGGCCAGCGAGGCGGCGAACATGCTGCGCCGGGCGCGCAGCTTGGCGAGCACCACCAGCGTCGCGGCGAGCGCAATCGCCAGGAACGCACTCATGACCAGCACCGACACCAGCACGCGGTGCGTATCCCAGAAGGCGAAGATCAGCGCCAGCGCGCCCAGGAACAGGCCCGACAGGGCGGCGAACACCGCCACGAACGACCACAGCAGCAGCCCCACCATGCCCTCGACGCCTTCCTGCAGCTCGAGCAGCACCAGCTCCATGCGCGTGAACGCCATTTCCGCCAGCGTCACGAGCAGGTGCGTGACCGAACCGAGGAAGCCGTTCAGCGGCGTTGCCGGCGCCTTCGTGTGCGCGTCACTCATGGCTTCTCGAGGAGCGCGCCACCAGCGCACCGAGCAGAAACCCGATGAGCGCCGCCACGCCCATGGATCGCCAGGGATTCTCGCGGACGTAGTCGTCACCGCTATCGACCAGATCGCGCGCCTGGTCGAGTACGTCGTCCCCGACATCGGCCAGCCGCGCCTTGGCCGCCCGCAGCGAATCCTCGGCCTGCGTTCTGGCCTGCTCGACCTTGTCGCCCGCATAGGCGGCGGTCGCCTTCAGCAACGCCTCGGAATCGCGGATCACGGCCTGCAAATGCTCGAACAGCTGCTCCGCGCTGACCTGGTCGCTCATCGTCGGCCCTTCTGCATAAAGACCCGCGGGCGGCGGGAACGGCCGATGTTAGTCGCGCTCATGAACCGCGAGCAAGCGCCATGGATGCAATTCGACGCCGCCCCGGCACCGGCCCCCATGCCGCTCGGGCGTCGCCCGCCATGCGGCCCGCCGCACACCCGGCCGCTGCCGCTCTACGGTGCCCGGCAGCCGGCTGCTTCCTGCGGCGAGCTGGCGCGAAAGGCCGCCTGATCCAGATACAGGCGCCCCTCGTAGCGCTGGTAGTCGAGCAGCGTACGGCGGCCATCGGCCGCCGCCTCGGACAGCGCCCGACAGCGCTCGGCCGATGAGGCCGGCGCGGCTGCGCCCTGCACCGCCTCCCGCAACGGCCGCCCGAGCAGATTCCCGCGCGCGTGCGCCGTCAGGCCCAGCAGTGCGAGGAACGTCGGCGTGATGTCGGCATTGCTCACCGGCAGCGGATCGCGGAAGTGCGGCTTGAAATCCGGTCCGATCGCGGCCATGAAATTGAACGTGTTGTCGCGCCCGAGGCTGCCATGCATGCCCTGGCCCTGCTGCAGCGGCGTGTCCGCGATCTGCACCGCGTTCTGCAGCGGATCCGTGAGACCCGTCTGCCGTGCATCGAGCGCGAAGGTCCTGAAGCCGACCACCACCGCCGGCCGCGGCAGACGGCTGCTGCCTTGCAGGCCGATGCTGGCGAGCGGCAGCGCCCCCGGCAGCGATCCGTATCGCTCGTCGACGAATAGCGCGCCCACGTAATCCAGGCTCGCGAGCAGCTTCAGCAGTGAGCGCGCCTGCGCCGCATCGCCGTGCGGCAGATAGACCAGGTCGGAGCCGCCGTTGGCGGCCACCAGCACGTCGGCATCGGTCTGCTCGAGGGCGCGCCCGCTGCCGCCGATCACGCCGTTGCCGAACAGCGGGTGCTGCCGCTGCTGCGGCGTGGGCGCAGGCACGCCCGCCAGCACGCGCCGATAGGCCGGATTGCCGTGCGCGTCGTGCATCGGGCTGTCCGGATCGTACAGCGGCTCCTGCAGCGCGCGCGCCAGGTCGATCGCGAGGAAGCCCGGCGGCAGGAATCCGGCCGGCACGTCGTCATAGCGCTCCCCGGCGCTGGCGCTGGCCGTGGCGCGGCGGTGCGCGTCGATGTCGTGCTTGCTGATGGTCGCGAAGCCATGATCGGCGGTGACGAACACGTCGGTATTCGCCGCCAGCGCGGGGTCGGCGCGGATGAAGCTCAGGATCTGGCGCAGATTGTCGTCCGCGTTGCGCACTGCGGCCCTCGAGGTCGGGCCGTTGATGCCGGGAACCAGCTCATTGAGGCTGTCGCCCTGGGTGTGCTGCGTGCCGTCCGGATCGCGCGACCAATACACCAGCACGAACGGCCGGCCGCGCCGCTGCAGCAGCGGCAACAGCGCGCGCGTCGTGGCCTCGATGAAGTACACCTGCTGCGCCGAGTTGGGATTGAGCACGCCCGCGGTGGTGCTGTCGCCCGCCGGTTGGATCCTCGGCGGCGTGGCGCTCGGCAGTCCGGCCTGCTTGAGCGCCGCGAGCACGTCGGCATCCAGCGGCGGCGCGGCGCTGCCCGGCGCCGGCGCGCCGGTTGAATCGTCGATGATGATGGTCTGCGGGACGTCGAAGCGCGCGTCCTTTGGCGCCAGTTGCGTGACGTCCTGGATCGCCACCGCACCGAGCTTGCCGATGGCGGCGGTGCTGTAGCCGTTGGCGCGCGCGACCGCGAGCAACGAATCTTCGCCGAGGAAATTGCCCTCGAAGTGATCGTCCAGATCACCGAGCACCGCATCGTTCTCGATGAACGGGATGCTGCTGGCGGGCAGCAGCGCGAAATTCCCGGCGTTGAAGAGCCGATAGCCCGTGTAGAGCGCATTGCCGAAGTCGCCGGTGTCGCCGAGGTAATGACCGGTCGCGATGGCCGAGGCGTTCGGGGTCGTGAAGGTCGGAAACAGCGCGTGGCTGTTGGGGAAGCTCGCGCCCTGCTCGCGCAGCGCATACATGGTCGGTGCATCGGCCGCGGTGACCGAGCCGGCGCGCAGGCCGTCGGCCACGAATATCACCACGTTGCGCGCCGGCGCCGCGCCCGCGGCGCACAGCGCCGCGAGTCCCAGCATCATCCGCGCCCGCCGGCGTCCCCGCGCACGCTCTGCCCGCATCTGCACGTGTATCCGGATCTGCCGCGACTTCGAGGATGGAGCGCGGATCATAACCCAATTCCCGGCGCCACCCGTGCGTGCCGCGGCGCGCCGCCCGTTCGCCCGGCGCCATCGCGGCCGCGCCCGGGTCGCCTCAATACTCGAACTGATAGGCGATGCCGACGCTGCTGCCGGGATCGTTCTGCGGCGTCGTGCCCTGGACCATGCCGCCACCCGTTCCGAGCGTCGTCTGCAGCTTCAGTTTCTTGCTCAGATCGACCTGTACCTCGGCCTGGGTCGGGCCGTTGGTGGTCTGCCGCGCGCCGACGAAGACGCGGCTGGTGACGTAACGGCCGGCCTCGATGGTCGTGCCGGTGGGACCCTGCGCGGCGGGGCTCGCGGCGCCGGCGGCACCGGCGGCGGTGGTCGCGCCGCCGCTGATCGCCAGCCGATCCAGGCGCAGCTTGCGCTGTACGGCGCTGATCGGGTTGAATCCGCCGCCGCCGCCGATGCCGCTCATGCTCGCCAGCGCTGCGCCGATCTGTGCGATCTGCAGCGGCGAGAGCTGCGTGAGGCTGACGCCGAACAGCAGCCGCGAGAGGATCTCGTCCTGCGGCATCTCCGGCACGCTGCTCAGCGAGATGACCGGCGCGTCGGCGTAGCCGCCGATCGTGAGCGTCGAGGTCACGCCGGGGCTGACGTTGGTAGCGGTGAAGTTGAGCGTCGGGTCTATCCTGTGCCTCACTCCGGTGCCGTTGAAGCTCAACGTGCCGCTGCTGAACGTCAGCGTCGCACCCGCCAGGTTGACCGTGCCATTGCGCAGGTCGAAGCCGCCGCTGACGTCCGGAGCGGAGTTCTTGCCGCCGATGTGCAGGCGGCCGCCGAGCTCGGCATCCAGGCCGCGGCCGCGCACGAATACCCCCCGCGGCGCATCCACGGTCAGGTCCAGCCTGACCGTGGTCCAGCTCTTGGGCGGCGGCGGCGGCGCTTCCCCGGCGCGCACCACCTTCAGCGCGTCGACGCTGGGCGGCAGCGCATTGGGGATGTTGATATCGGCGCGGTTGACGCGTACCTGGCCGCTGGCCGTGAGCTCGCGCCGCAGCGTTCCCGCGAGCTTCAGATCGATGTCCACGTTCGCCGTCAGCAGGTCGCTCGCCAGCGGCTGCGCATTCTTCGCCGTGACGCTCAGGGTCAGCGGCAGACCCTCGCCGCCCAGATCGAGGCTGCCGGTGGCCGAGATCGTGCCGCTGCCCGCCCGGGCGCTGAACTGCTGCAGCGTCAGCTGCGTACCGTCGGCCTGCAGCGTGGCGTTGATGTCGCGCAAGCGCACCCCGCGCGGGTAGTCCTGCAGATCGCCCTGCGTCAGCGTGAGCGTGCCGTGTACGCTCGGGGCCGCGGGCGTACCGCCGATCTCGGCGTCGATGCGCGTCTGACCGAGCAGGCTCTGGCCGCGGGCCTCGAGGATCGGATTGAGCAGTTTCAACGCGACGTTCCCGTGCAGCTGCAGCGCCATCGGACCGGTGCGCGACAGCGGCGCCTGTCCGTTGAGCCGCAGCTGCAGATGCTCCCCGGCATGCAGCTGCACGTCGAGCTGCGCCGATTCGCCGGCCAGCTGCGCATTGACGGTGAATTCGGTGGCCGGCAGGCCGCGGGCCGCGCCGCTGTGGGCCCGCAATCCCTGCCCGGTCACGCTCACGACGCCCGTGGGGCGCGCGAGGCTGCCGGCGAGCTGCACCTCGGCGTCGACGCGCCCGTCGCCGGCCAGCTCCGGCAGCTCGAAGCGCAGCAGCGCGGGCGTGACGTTGCTGAGCGACAGATGCAGATCGAGATTCGGTGTGAGCCGTCCGCGCGCCAGCAGCAGCGCCTGCGCCAGCCGCAGGCGCAGCCGATCCACCGCCAGGCCATCGCCGTAGCTGACCAGCACCGGATCGAGCAGCGTCAAGGTCTGTTGCCGGTAATGCGCCGTCAGGGCCGTCAGGCGCAGCTCGCGCCGGCCCGCATGCAGCGTCGCCGCAGCCTCGAGCCGCGCCGCCGTCGCCGGCGTGCCGGCGGTCACGAGCTTGGCGCTCAGGTTCAGGTTGTCGAGCACGCCGCGCGCCTCGGCGCCGAGCTCGGCGCTGACCCCGGCGCTCTCGCCGCTGGCCGAGAGCTGCAGCGCCAGCGTCGGGTGCGAGGTCGGCTGATCGATCTGACCGCGCAGCTGCAACCGCGGCACCTGCAGGCTCGCGACCGCCAGATCGCGCACCTGCACGTCCACCATCGCGCGATTGCGGCTGTCCTGGCCCTTGAAGTCCAGGTTTGCCGCAGCGCTGCCCTGCAGCTTCTGCCCGAGCAGGCGCTGCAGATCCTCGAGCCGCGCCACGCGCAGCTCGAAGTGCCCGTGCGGCGAGTGCGACGCGCCTTCGAGCTGTATCGCACCCTCGGCATGGGCACTCTTCCAATCGCCGCGTTCGATCTGCACGGCGATCACACCGTCGGCACCGCGCTGCGCGCCGGCGGTGAGCTGCAGCGGCGCCTGATCGAGCATGCCGCTGAGCTCGATGCGGCCGACGGGCTGCTCCGGCAGGTCGTGCAGGCCCAGGCGCAGCTGCATCGCCCCGAGCGCCGAGCCGTGGGTCGAGACCTCGCCGCTGGCCTGCGCCGCTACGGTCAGCCGCGGCCGCGTGCCCTGTACCACTCCCGTGGCATTCAGGTTTCCGGCCAGCGCGCTCGACAGCGCCGCCAGGTCCGGCACCGACAGCGTCCAGCTCAGCGCCAGGGCGCTGCGCAGATCGCCGCCGTGCGCGGCGGCGTGCAGGTGCGGGCTGACGAGCTCCGAGCGTTCCAGTTCCACGGTGCCCTCGCGCAGCGCCAGCGAGCCCGTCAGCGTGGCGCGCGGCGCGAGCAGCGGTGCGAGCAGCGGGGTGCCGCCCGTGACCTCGAGCTCGCTGGAGATCTCGATGCGCATGGTCGTGCCCGCGCGGCTGAGCTTCGCCTGCAGCGATGCCCGGCCGGCAAGATCCAGGTGTATGAGCTCGGCCACGGGCGACAGATCGTGCAGCTGCATGCTCGCGCTGCCGGCTGCGGCCGCGCCGAACTGGATCTGTCCGTGGGCATCGAAGCGCGGATGCGACAGGATGAACTGCATGGGCCAGCTCGCATCGCCCAGTCCCAGCTCGCCGTGCACGCCGAGCGGCGCGCCGCGCAGCAGCGCCGACGGCAGGCCCGGCAGCAATAATCCGGCGACGCGTGCATCCATGACCAGCTCCTGGCGCCGATCCTGGAGCTGATTGTGCAGATCGGCCTGCATGGCCTCGATCTGCAGCGGACCGATCGTCAGGCCGGCCAGATCCACGTGCGCCGTGGTGCTCGGGGCCGTGAGCGCACCGCTCCACTGGCCCTGCAGCGACAGCCGCTGCCAGGACAGTCCGGGGCGCAGCGTCATCGCCGGCGCCGCCAGCGTCACCGCCAGCTGCGCGGCGCGAGCGCGCAGATCGAGCGTGCCGTTCACGGCCGCCTGCAGCGCCTCGGCATGCGCCTCGAACCGCGTCTCGACGGCCTCGCGCGGTCCGTTCAATCGCAGCTCGACCGACAGCGCCCCCAGCCCCGGCAGGCGCAGCAGATGTGCCAGCGGTCCGCCGGCGCCCTCCTGCAACGTCAGCGTCGCATCGACCCGCGCCGGGTCGATCTGCGCCGTCGCCCGGTAGGTCGCCGGCACGGTATCGAGCCGCTGCGCCGTCAGCTGCAGCGAGGCCTGCTGCAGCGAGCTCAGGCGCGCGCTGCCCTGCACCCGCGCGGCCACCGGATTGCCGACCAGCGGCGCGCCGAGTTCCA
The DNA here is from genome assembly GCA_027315105.1 of Gammaproteobacteria bacterium. GTDB lineage: Bacteria > Pseudomonadota > Gammaproteobacteria > Steroidobacterales > Steroidobacteraceae > FEN-1191. The sequence goes on along the minus strand of DAHUYP010000055.1, from coordinate 16,011 downwards.
GGCGCGCCACCTCCAGCCGATCGATCTCGAGCCCCCGCAGCCACAGGCCCTGCGACTTGCGCGGCTGCTTGCGCGACGCATAGGCCGGCGCGCGCGCGACGGACACGCGCGCGGCCTGCAACAGCTCGATCTGTCCCTGCCGCGACCACAGCCGCAGCGGCGACCATCGCAGCTGCAGATCGTCCACCTCGAGCCACACGCCCTGCGGATCGCCCAGACGCAGTTGCGCGAGCCGCAGCTGATCGGGAAAGCGGCCGGCGAGGCCCTGCAGCCGCACCGTGCCGCCGCTCAGCCGCGCGGTGCTCGACTCGATGAACCGGCGGCCGCCCTCGGTGTTGCCGAGCGCGAGCAGCACCGCCAGCAGCAGCGCCGTCAGCGCCACCGGCGTCGCCAGCAGCGCGAGCGTGATCCGGTATCGGCGCCGCATCAGAAGGCCTGCCCGATGCCGACGTAGATCTCGACCGCGTGGTTGCCCTGCAGGCGCACGCTCGGAAATCCGATGTCGAGCCGGACCGGCCCGATCGGCGTGTAGTAGCGCCCGCCGACGCCGTAGCCGAGGCCGCAGTCGAAGTTCGGCGAGCAGCGGAATATCTTGAACGGCTGGGTGCCGGTGGTCACGCCGCCGGCGTCGACGAACGCTGCGGCGCCCAGATTGCGCCACAGGCGCTGGCGGAATTCCAGGCCGGCGGCCGCCAGCTCCGTGCCACCGGTCGGGATGCCGCTGTAGACGACGGTGTTGCGCAGGTTGGCGGGCAGCTGGCTCGGGGGGACGATGAATTGCGGCCCGATCGACTGATAGTCGTAGCCGCGGATGGTCGCGCTGCCGCCGCCGTAGAAGCGCTGGTCCGGCGGCAGGCTGAACTGGCTCGCCCCGTGCGCGTCGGCGCCGAGTGCGCGCAGCGCCAGCACGCTGCGGCCGCTCTGCGTCCACCCGAGCCGCGCCAGGTCGAAATAGGTCGCAAAGCTCAGCTGGGTGATCACGAAGTTCGCCCGCCCCTGGTTCTGCGTCCCCTGGGTGGAGCCCGGCGTCGCCGGAGCGGCGCCCACCGCCGGGCCCGAGCCCAGCGACTCGGTCGGCGACACCGCCACGCTCGCGCGCACCCCCTTCACCGGATCGAGCAACGGGTTGTCGAGGCCGGTGCTGTCGTACTTCGCGCTCAGCGGCAGCGCGATCAGCGTGTAGTAGAGATGCACGCCCTGCTGGAAGATCTTCTCCTGTTCGACGCTGATGCCGACGCTGGCGCTCCAGGTCGACGAGAGCTTGCGGTTGAGCGACGTGGCGGCGGTGGCGGCGGTCTGATTGTAGGCCAGCAGGTCCTGCTGGAGCGCGTTGACGCTGATCTGCAGCGATTGGTCGCGCTGCAGGAAGTCGGGCTTGCTGAGCTGCGCCCCGAGGGTATAGCCGAGACTGGTGGACGCGGTGCCGCCCCAGTTGATGATGCTGGCGTTGAGGTTGAGCTGCTCGGCGTTGCCGAACAGGTCGCGATCCGTCCAGGTCGCGCCGCCGCTGCCGCCCAGGTCGCTCGAATATGCGGCGTTCAGATTGACCGCGTGCCGCCGGCGCTCCTGCACGACGAACGTGATCGGCAGCCGCCCGCCCTGCGCGTCGGACGGCTTGGGCGTTCGCACCGAGATGCCCGCGAACGTACCGAGCGACAGCAGGTCGGTGCGTGCGCGCTCGATCTTGCTCGGGCTGTACTGCTCGCCCGGATGCAGCAGCAGCCGGCGGCGCAGGAACGCTTCGTGCACGCGCTTCAGGCCTTCGAAGCGGATCTCCCCGAGCTCATAGCGCGCGCCCTCATCGACCTTGATGCTCACGTCGAGCAGCGGCTCCTGCGGGTCCTCGTAGGCGATCGGCTCCTCCACCTTGGCGAATGCGTGGCCTTCCTCCTGCAGCGCATCGAGCAGGCGGTCCCTGGCCGCCAGCACCAGCGAGGCGATGGCCGGCGCACCGCTCTGCAGGCCGAACGCGCGGCGCGCCTGCTCGCTCACCTCGCCCTCGAGCGTCACGCGGCGCAGGTGATAGAGCGGCCCGGGCTCGATGTTGACCTGCACCTTGGCGGGCGTGTCCTTCGACGCCGACTCGAGCGCGCCGGGCAGCCCGGGATCGTCCAGCGACTCGCCGTTGATCGTGATGCTCACGCGGCGCCGGTAGTAGCCGTAGCTCTCCAGCACCGTCTGCAGCCGCTCGATGTCGGCATCGGCGCGGCCGACGAGCGCAAACGGCCCGGCCGGCGCCGTGGTCCGCAGCGATACCAGCTGCGAGCTGGCGTTCAGAGTCGCATCGAGCGCCGGGTTGCCGGTGGCGTCGATGTGCACGGTATAGGGCTGCGGATCGGCGGCCTGCACCGCGCGCGCGATCAACAATGCCGTGAGCATGAACCAGACCTTGCACCGCATCGGGCTAGTATGCCCGCAGCCGCGCGCCGACCCGCGTGCCTGGGCGCGTGCATGGGCGCGTGCATGTGGTCATCCTGTCGTGCACCTGTGCGCTCTACCCGCTGCTGGCCTGCTTGATGGGCGCCGCGCCACTGAGCGCTGCTCGCCCGCACCGATCGTGGGTCGGTTCTGCCACTAGTCTACAGCGCATCCGGCGGCGCGGTCATCGCCGGCCGGTGGCGCGCACCGGAGCTCGGGTTCCGGCTCAGGCGCTGCGCGGCTCGATGCGCGGTTTCGTGGCCCGATATTCCGAGAACATTCCGAGCTCCACGTGGCGGCATACGTCGACGAAGCCCGCCGCGGCGATCGCCCGCAGGATCGACGCCGGCGACACGCAGGCCTCGATGGTGTCCCAGTAATAGCGCATCAGCAGCGGCATGGCCCGATGCCGGGCGACGATGCGCGCCGCGAGCGGAATGATGCCGCGCAGGTACAGCTTCAGCAGCGCGCGCGACCAGGCGCTGGCCGGTGAGGTGATCTCGAGCACGCACAGCCGGCCCCCGGGCTTGAGCACGCGGTGAAACTCGGCGAAGGCGCGTGACAGATCACCGATGTGGCGCAGCGCGTAGCCCAGGCTCAGGAATTCCGCCGCACCGTCGGCGGCGGGGATCGATTCCGCGCTGCCCGACGCCAGCCGCACGCCCGGCGGCACCCTGGCCTGCCCGACCATGCCGGGGCTCGGATCCACCCCGAGCACGCGCGCCGGTTCGCCGACGATGCGGGCGGCTTCGCGCGCCACCAGGCCGGTTCCCGTGCCGACGTCGATGACCGTCATGCCGGATTGCAGGCCGGCCCGCTGCAGCGCGCAGCGCCGATACCAGCTGCCGCTGCCCAGCGCCAGCAGGCGCTCGACCCGATCATAGTCACCGGCCGTACGGTCGAACAGATCGCGCACCCAGGCGCCGCGGTCGCCTTCGCGCGCGTAGTACGCCGTCAATGGCGGGTGGGGAGCGCGCAGCCCCGGCTCGGATTGCGTCATGCGCTCGCACTGCGCGCCGTCCAGCGTTCGCGGGCCGAGTGGGGTGTCACGACGGCCGCGGCTCATGCTTCGAGGCCTAGCCCAGGGCCTGCAGCAGATCCGCCTTCAGATCCGCGCAGTCCTCGATGCCGACCGACAGCCGGCACAGCCCATCGCCGATGCCGAGCTTGTCCCGCTCCGCGCGCGGCACGCTGGCATGGGTCATGATCGCCGGATGCTCGATCAGGCTCTCGACGCCGCCGAGCGACTCGGCGAGCGTGAACACCCGGCAGCGCTCGAGGAAACTGCGGGCATGCTCGATTCCGCCCGCCAGTTCGAGCGAGATCATGCCGCCGAAGGCGCTGCGTCCCTGCGGATCGCGCATCTGCGAGCGTGCCAGCGCATGCTGGGGGTGCGAGGCCAGTCCGGGATAATGCACGCGCGCGACCTTGGGATGGCGCTCCAGGAACGCCGCCAGCTCCAGCGCGTTCTCGCAGTGGCGCTGCATGCGCAGCGCCAGCGTCTTGAGGCCGCGCAGCGCCAGGAACGAGTCGAACGGGCCGGCCACCGCGCCCACGGAATTCTGCAGGAATGCCAGCCGCTCGCCCAGCTCGGCGTTGTCGCCGACGATCAGCGCACCATTGATCACGTCGGAGTGACCGTTGAGGTACTTGGTCGCCGAGTGCATCACCACGTCGAAGCCGACGCCCAGCGGCCGTTGCAGATAGGGCGTCGCGAAGGTGTTGTCGGCGGCCGTGAGGATGCCGCGGCGGCGCGCCAGCGCCGCGATCGCCGCCAGGTCCGCGAGCTTGAGCATCGGGTTGCTCGGGCTCTCCACCCAGATCAGCCGCGTCTGCGGCCGCACGGCGGCCTGCACCAGCTGCGTGTCGCGCAGATCCACGAACGAGAAATTCAGCCCGGCCGACGATTCGCGCACCTGCGTGAACAGGCGGCGAGTGCCGCCGTACAGATCGTCCGAGGTGATCACGTGGTCGCCCGGCGAGAGCAGCTCGAGCAGCGTCGCCGTGGCGGCGAGCCCCGAGGCGAAGGCGAAGCCGCGCGTGCCGTCCTCCAGATCCGCCAGGCAGCGCTCGTAGGCGAAGCGGGTCGGATTCTGGCTGCGCGAATACTCATACCCCTGGTGCACCCCGGGGCTGCGCTGCGCGTAGGTCGAGCTGGTATAGATCGGCGGCATGACCGCGCCCGTGCTCGGGTCCGGCGACTGGCCGGCGTGGATCGTGCGGGTCGCAAAAGCCTGCCGTGGGCCAACCGGCCGTTGGTCGCTCATTCACTCACCGTGCCGCAAGGGCCGATCCATGATGCCTGCATCACATGATGCCGCATCATATGCGGCCCATGGCGCCAGGAGCTCACTTTTTTCCGCGTCGACACGGTCAGGCGAGTTGCTTGCGCAGATAGTTGAGCAGGTCGATGCGGGTGATCAGGCCGATGAAGCGGCCGCGCTCGGCGACGATCGCCACGTGGTCGCGCTGGAAGATCGGCAGCAGCTCGCCGATCGGCGCATCCGGCGCAATGGTTTCCAGCTGCGCGACCATCGCCGTGCTGACCGGGTCCTGGAAGCGCGCCGGATCGGTGTGCAGATGCATCACCAGATCCGACTCATCGACGATGCCGATCACGCGCTCGCCCTGCATCACCGGAATCTGCGATACGTCGAACAGCTTCATGCGCCGATAGGCAAGCAGCAGCGTGTCCTGCGGCGAGAGCGTCACCGCCCCGCCTTCCTGGTAACGGCGCACGATCAGATCGAGCAGATTGCCGTGCTTGGGACGCTCGAGCAGGCCCTGGTCGAACATCCAGTGGTCGTTGTACATCTTGCTCAGGTATTTGTTGCCGCTGTCGCACACGAACGTCACCACGCGCTTGGGCGAGGTCTGCTCGCGGCAATAGCGCAGCGCCGCGGCCACCAGCGTGCCGGTGCTCGAGCCGCCCAGGATGCCTTCGTTCGCCAGCAGCGAGCGCGCCGTGTAGAAGCTCTCCGCATCCGGGATTTCGTAGGCGCGGCGCACGCGCGACAGGTCGCAGATCGAGGGCACGAAATCCTCGCCGATGCCTTCCACCAGCCACGAGCCTGCGGCCTTCTGCATGCGGCCGGTATTCACCACGTCCACCAGCACCGAGCCCTTCGGATCGGCCAGGATCATTTCGACCTGCGGGGCGACACGGGCGAAATAGCGCGACAGCCCGGTCAAGGTGCCGCCGCTGCCGACGCCGACCACGACGGCATCGAGCATGTGCCCGCTCTGCGCCCAGATCTCCGGTCCCGTGGTCGCCTCGTGCGCCAGCGGATTGGCGGGATTCTCGAACTGATTGACGTACAGGCTGTTCGGCGTCTCGCGCGCCAGGCGCGCGGCCAGATCCTGATAGTGTTCGGGGTGACCCTTGCCGACGTCGCTGCGGGTCAGGTGGATCTGCGCCCCGAGCGCGCGCAGGTGCAGCAGCTTCTCCTGCGCCATCTTGTCGGGAATCACCAGCAGCAGCCGGTAGCCCTTCTGCGCCGCGACCAGCGCCAGTCCGAGGCCGGTGTTGCCGGCGGTCGCCTCGATGATGGTGAATGGCGGATCGCTGTCGGGGCGGATGCGCCCCTCGCGCTCGGCCGCTTCGATCATCGACAGGCCGATACGGTCCTTGATCGAGCCGGTGGGATTCTGATTCTCGAGCTTGACGAACAGCCGGCAACTGCCCGTGTCGAGGTTGCGCAGTTGCAGCAGCGGCGTGTTGCCAATGGTTCCCAGCACCGAGCTTTCACGCGGCATGCGTCCTCCACCATCCGTCCCGATCGCAGCGGCAGTCTATCGCAACGCCGATCGCGCGAGGCGTCAGCGCGCAACCGCGGCCGGGCCGGGCGCACCGACGGTCGGCGCGGCGGGTGCGGCGGCGGGCGCGGCGGCGGGCGCGACAGGGACGTCTGCAGCGCTCGGGGCCATCGCGCCAGCCGGCGTGGTGGGGGCGGGTGAGGCGCTCGGGGCGGCCGGCGACGCGGCACCCGTCGTGCCGCCGGCGCCGCCTGGCGGCGCCATGTCGGTCTTGAGGACTCGCTGTTCCGCCTCTTTCGTCATGACGATGATGCTGATGCGCCGGTTGATCGGATCGCGCGGATTTTCCTTGTCGAACAGCACCGCGGAGGACAGGCCGACGACGCGTGCGATCTTGTCGGTGCCCAGGCCACCGCCTTCGAGCGCACGGCGCGCGGCATTGGCGCGATCGGCCGACAGGTCCCAGTTGGTATAGCCGGCCTTCGCCAGGTACGGCGTGGTGTCGGTGTGGCCGGACAGGCTGACGCGGTTGGGCACCGAATTCAGGTACGGCGCCAGCTCGTGCAATATGCGGGCGGTGTAGTCCTTGAGCTTGGCACTGCCCAGGTCGAACATCGGGCGATTTTGCGCATCGACGATCTGGATGCGCAGTCCTTCCGGCGTGATGTCGAGCAGCAGCTGGTCCTTGAACGGCTTGAGCGCCTGGCTCTTGTCGATGGCCTCACGCAGCTCGGCCATCAGCGACTCGAGCTTCCTGTGCTCGGCGGCCTCGGTGATCTTCTTCGCCTCCTCGACGGAATTCGGCAGCTGCTCGACCTTGGGCGCCGACTGATCGACCGGGCTCGGCGTATCGCGCGGCGTGCCCAGGCCCGTGGACACCGGGGTGGAGGACTTGCGTGCATCGAGCCCGCCGCGCAGGTTGATCACGCTGGTACTCGCGCCCCCCGGGCCGAGCTGCCCGGGCGAGGCGCGCGGCGACTTGCCCTGCTGCATGCTCGGATTCTTGAAGTAGTCGAAGATCGCCGCGCGCTGCTCCTTGGAGACCGCGGCGATCAGCCACATGACCATGAAGAACGCCATCATCGCGGTCACGAAGTCGGCGTAGGCGACCTTCCAGGCGCCGCCGTGATGGCCGCCGCCGGCCTTCTTGGGGCGCTTGACGACGATGATCGGGCGTTCGCCCTTGGCCGCGCTCATGCCGCCACGCCCTCCTTGACCGGCTCCTTCTTCTTGCCCTTGAGATGGTTCTCGAGGTCCGAGAAAGTCGGCCGCACGTCCGACCACAGCAGCTTGCGCGCGAATTCCACCGCCACCGGCGGCGCATAGCCGCGCACGCTCGCCACCAGCGCCATCTTCACGACTTCGAACGCCTTGCCTTCCTCGTGCACCCGATGTTCGATGGCGGCGGCGATCGGCCCGACGAAGCCGTAGGCGACCAGGATGCCCAGGAAGGTGCCGACCAGCGCCGCGCCCACCTTGCGTCCGATCGTGCCGGTGTCCGCACCGTCGATCGCAGCCATGGTATTGACGATGCCGAGGACCGCCGCGACGATGCCGAAGCCGGGCAGCGCGTCGGCCACGCGCTGCACCGCGTGCGCCGGCTGTGCGGCTTCCTGATGGTGGGTCTCGAGCTCGTATTCGAGCAGGCTCTCGAGCTCGTGCGGATCGAGATTGCCGCCGATGATCAGCCGCAGGCAATCGGTGATGAATTCGACCATGTGGTGGTCCGCGAGGATGCGCGGATAGTCGGTGAACAGCTTGCTCTTCTCCGGCGCCTCGATGTCGGCCTCGATCGCCAGCATGCCGGACTTGCGGATCTTCACCAGGATGTCGTAGAGCAGCTTGAGCAGATCGACGTAGTCCTCGCGCCGGTAGCGCGGGCCCTTGACCAGTCCGAACGCCGCTGCGAACGAACCCTTGACGACCTTGAACGGGTTGCTGGTGACGAACGCGCCCAGGGCTCCGCCGCAGATGATCAGGAACTCGCTCGGATGCCAGAGCAGCAGCAGGCTTCCGCCTTCCACGATGAAGCTGCCGGCAACGCACAGCAGAACGACAGCCGAGCCGAGGAGCGTGATCATGCGCGGGAAACTACCGGTAGCCCTGAGCGGTCCCGATACAGCTATCGGCCGCTCGCGGGCTTTCTTGAAGTGCCGATTGCACGACTATGTCGCTGATGCGACGGGGGTTATTTGCGGATCGGGCGTCCGCCGCCCGCGGCCCTGCGGGCGAGAATCGTGACTCAGTTCACGCCGCGGGCGGCGTTCAGGCCGGGCCGTCGAGCGTCGCGGCGATGCGCTTGAGATAGCTGCGGAAATCCTTGCCCAGCACCGGATGCGCCAGCGACAGCTCGACCGTCGCCTGCAGATAGCCGAGCTTGCTGCCGCAGTCGAAGCGCCGGCCGACGAAGCGGTGCGCGAACACCGGCTCGCGCTGCAGCAACAGGGCGATGCCGTCGGTGAGCTGGATCTCGCCGCCGGCCCCCTGCCCCACGCGCTCGAGCTCGGCGAAGATTCCCGGCGTCAGCACGTAGCGGCCGACCACCGCCAGCGTCGATGGCGCCACCTCGGGCCTGGGCTTCTCGACGATGCTGCGGATGCGGCTGACGACGTCCTCGCCGGGTTCGACTTCGACGATGCCGTACTTCTGCGTGTCGCGCCGGGGCACCTCCTCGACTCCGAGCACGCTGCCGCCGCGCGCCAGGTAGGTCGCGGCCATCTGCTTCAGGCACGGCACCTCGGCGTCGATCAGATCGTCCGCCAGATGCACGAAGAACGGCTCGTCCCCGACCGCCGGACGGGCGCACAGCACCGCGTGCCCGAGCCCAAGCGGTGCGGGCTGGCGGATGTAGATGCAGGAGGCGTAGCTGGGCAGGATGCTGCGCACCTGCTGCGCCAGTTCGGGCTTGCCCTGCGACTCGAGCAGCTTCTCGAGCGCCTCATCGGTGTCGAAGTGATCCTCGATCGCGCGCTTGGAGGCACCGGTGATGAACACCAGGCGGTGCGCGCCGGCGGCGAGCGCCTCTTCGACCGCATATTGGATGAGCGGCTTGTCGACGATCGGCAGCATCTCCTTCGGGCTCGCCTTGGTCGCCGGCAGGAATCGCGTGCCGCGCCCGGCCACCGGAAATACCGCGGTCCGAATCGCTGTGTTTGCCACGGCGCTGATCCTTGTGTTGGCTACGATGCTCGGAATTCGATGCGGCGATGTTAGACCAGCCACGCAGTGCTGGCGATAGCAGGACACGGCACGCGCTGCGCGCGCCCCGTACCGGCGGCCGCGCTCAATCGCGGATCGGCCGATCCGCGCCGCTGTTGACGCGCTCGCGCAGGTCCTTGCCGGGCTTGAAGTGCGGCACGTACTTGCCGGCCAGCGCCACCGCCTCGCCGGTCTTGGGATTGCGTCCCTGGCGCGGCGGACGAAAGTGCAGCGAGAAGCTGCCGAAGCCGCGAATCTCGATACGATCGCCCTGCGCCAACGAATCGCTCATGATCTCGAGCATCTGCTTGAGTGCCAGCTCGACGTCCTTGGCCGGCAAATGCTTCTGCTTCGCCGTAATGATCTCGATCAGTTCCGACTTCGTCATGGCGCTTCCAGATGTTTGGACCGCCGCCTCGAAGAACCCTGGCTCCTCGAGGCGGCGAGCCTTGATCGTTAGATCTGATGACGCTGCAATCGCTTCGACGCGCTCAGCCGCGATCCGGTGCCTTGATCTGCTCCTTGAGCAGATCGCCCAGGCTGGTGCCGGAGGTCGGCACCTCGGAGCGGTAGTTCTGCACCGCCTCGGCCTCTTCGTGCACTTCCTTGGCCTTGACCGACAGTGAAATCGTACGCGTCTTGCGATCGACGCCGATGAACTTGGCTTCGACCTCGTCGCCGACCTTGAGCACCGCGCGCGCATCGTCCACGCGATCGCGCCCGAGCTCGGAGGCGCGCAGCTGGCCCTCGATGCCGTTGCCGAGGTCGATCACCGCGCCGCGGGCATCGACGTCCTTGACCGCGCCCCTGACGATGCTGCCCTTGGGGTTCTCGGCGATGAAGGCCGAGAACGGATCCTTGGCGAGCTGCTTGACGCCGAGCGAGATGCGCTCGCGCTCCGGGTCGATCGACAGCACCATGGCCTCGACCTGCTGGCCCTTCTGATAATTGCGCACCGCTTCCTCTCCCGGCAGATCCCAGGAGATGTCGGACAGGTGCACCAGGCCGTCGATGTTGCCCGGCAGGCCGATGAAGATGCCGAAGTCGGTGATCGATTTGATCTGCCCCGAGACCCGGTCGCCGCGATTGTGGTTCTCGGCGAACTCCTTCCACGGGTTGGCCTTGCACTGCTTCAGGCCGAGCGAGATGCGGCGCCGCTCTTCGTCCACGTCCAGCACCATCACTTCGACTTCCTGACCGGTGTGCACGACCTTGGCCGGATTGACGTTCTTGTTGGTCCAGTCCATCTCCGACACGTGCACCAGGCCCTCGACGCCGTCTTCGATCTCGACGAAGGCGCCGTAGTCGGCGATGTTGGTGACCTTGCCGAACACGCGCGTGTTGGGCGGATAACGGCGCGCGATGTTCTCCCACGGATCGGCCCCGAGCTGCTTCAGGCCCAGCGACACGCGTGAGCGCTCGCGATCGAACTTGAGGATGCGCACCTCGATCTCGTCGCCGACCTTGACCACCTCGGAAGGATGCTTGACGCGCTTCCAGGCCATGTCGGTGATGTGCAGCAGGCCATCGATGCCGCCGAGATCGACGAACGCGCCGTAGTCGGTCAGGTTCTTGACCGCGCCGCGCACCACCGCGCCTTCCTGCAGGTTGTCCATCAGGGCGCTGCGCTCGGCCGAGAATTCCTGCTCGACCACCGCGCGCCGCGACACCACGACGTTATTGCGCTTCTGATCGAGCTTGATGACCTTGAACTCGAGCGCCTTGCCCTCGAGGTGGCCGGTATCGCGCACCGGGCGCACGTCCACCAGCGAACCGGGCAGAAACGCGCGCACGTGATCGATCTCGACCGTGAAGCCGCCCTTGACGCGGCCCGAGATCACGCCGGTGACGATCTCGCCGTTGTTGAACGCCTCTTCGAGGCGCGTCCAGGTGCGCGCACGCTTGGCCTTCTCGCGCGACAGGCGCGTCTCGCCGGTGCCGTCCTCCACCGAATCGAGGGCCACCTCGACCTGGTCGCCCGCGTTCACCTCGACTTCGCCGCGCTCGTTCTTGAACTGCTCGAGCGGAATGACCGCCTCCGACTTCAGTCCGACGTTGACGATGACCACATCGGGACCGACGTCCACGACCAGACCGGTCAGAATCATGCCGGGACGAATGCGCTGATTCGCCAGGCTTTGCTCAAACAGTTCGCTGAAACTTTCGTTCATACACTCTCTCGCACGCTGACGTGCTTATCGCACCGCGGCGCCTCCGGCGCGGCGGGTTAGGGTTGACGGACGCCGCATCCTGCGGCATCGATTTCCAATACACTTCCGGGCTCGAATCCCGGCCCCGCTGGCAATCGCGAGCGCCCGGCTCGGTCCACGCAACGCCCACGCCCGAGCGCGCCTGCCGGCCGGCTTGCCAGCCGGCTCACGGCCAGAGCGCGCGCGCGCGGCCATACGCCAGGATCTCGTCCGCGACTTCGGCGGCGGACTTGGCCGTCGAATCCAGGACGATCGCGTCGGCGGCCGGCGCCAGCGGCGCTGCTACCCGAGTCGAATCGCGCCGGTCGCGTTCCGCGATCTCGAGCGAAAGGGCGGCAAGGCTAACACCGGAATCCTTTCCTTTCAACTGGTTATAGCGCCGGCGGGCCCGCTCCTCGGCACTCGCGGTGAGGAAGATCTTGAGCCGTGCGGCCGGGAATACCACCGTACCCATGTCGCGGCCATCGGCGATCAGGCCGGGTGCCTGCGCAAAGGCCCGCTGGCGCGCCAGCAGCGCCGCGCGCACGGCCGGCCAGGCGGCCACCCGGGACGCCTCGGCACCGGCCGCCTCGGAGCGCACGCGGGCGGTGACGTCGCGACCGTCGAGCAGGATGCGCTCCTCGCCGGCGCCATCGGCCTCGAAAGTGACCGTCATGCGCTGCGCCAGGCCGGCATGGCCGGCCACATCGTCGCTCCCGAGGTGCCCGAGGCTTCCGGCCAGCGCCACCAGGCGGTAGAGCGCGCCGCTGTCGAGCAGCCGCCAGCCGATGCGCTGCGCCAGCAGGCGGCTCACCGTGCCCTTGCCCGAGCCGCTGGGCCCATCGATCGTGACCACCGGCGGGCTGTGCGCGCTCGCGGCCGGCGGCGCTGAAGGCGGCATCGCCACGCTCAATCCTCGATCGCCAGCCCGGCCGCGCGCGCCAGTGCCGGAAACAGCGGGAACGACGTGGCGACGTTGGCGACGTCCTCGATCTGGATCGGCTGCTCGGCGGCGACGCTCGCGACCGCGAACGCCATGGCGATGCGATGATCGCCGTGGCTGTCGATGCGGCCGCCGCGCAGGCGCCCGCCCTGGATGCGCAAGCCGTCGGGCAGCAGCTCGCACTCGATGCCGAGGCGGCCGAGGCCCTCGGCCATCGCGGCCAGGCGATCGCTCTCCTTGACCCGCAACTCCCCGGCGCCGGTCACCAGCGTCTCGCCGCGCGCCGCGGCCGCGGCAATGAAGAACGCCGGGAACTCATCGATCGCCAGCGCCACCAGCTCCTCCGGCACCCGCACCCCGTGCAGCGGCGCGGCCCGCACGTGCAGGTCCGCGACCGGCTCGGCCGCCGCGCCCGGATGGAGCCGCACCTCGATGTCCGCGCCCATGAGCCGCAGCATCTGCAGCAGCCCGGTGCGCGTCGGATTGACGCCGACGTGGCGTATCGTCAGGCCCTGGCGCGCGGCCAGGCATCCGGCGACGATGAAAAAGGCCGCGGACGAGAAATCCCCGGGAACCTCGAGGCGGCAGCCCTGCAGGGGCTGGCCGCCCGCCAGGCGCACGCACGCGCCGCTGCGCTCGAGCTGCACGCCGAAACCCTGCAGCATGCGCTCGGTGTGGTCGCGCGTCGGCGCCGGCTCGGTGACGCTGGTGCGGCCCTCGGCGAACAGTGCCGCCAGCAGCACGGCCGATTTCACCTGGGCACTGGCGATCGGCAGCGCGTAGTCGATGGCCTGCAGCCGGGCAGCGCCGTGGATGCGCACCGGCGGCCGGCCGTCCTCGGTATCGATGCACGCACCCATCAGGCGCAGCGGCGCCGCCACACGCTCCATCGGCCGCCGCATCAGTGACGCATCCCCGATCAGCGTGCTGTCGAACGGCTGGCCGGCCAGCAGACCCATGAAGAGGCGGATCGCGGTGCCGGCATTGCCCATGTCGAGCGCCGCCGCGGCCGCCCGCAGGCCGGCGCGCCCGCGCCCGTGCACGCGCACCTGGGTCTGATTCGGCCGCTCGATCGCGACGCCGAGCGCGCGCAGCGCCGCCAGGGTCGCCAGGCAGTCCTCGCTGTCGAGGAAGCCGTGGATCTCGGTCAGGCCCTGGGCGATGCCGCCGAGCATGAGGCCGCGGTGCGAGATCGACTTGTCGCCGGGCACGCGCAGCTCGCCGCGCACTTCGCGCACCGGCTGCACCACATAGCGGCGCTGAGAGTGCGCTTCGCTCATAGGGTCCGCGCCAGGGTCGCCAGCAGGCGCTCGTTCTGTGCCGGCAATCCGACCGAGATGCGCAGGCAATCGTGCAGGCCGTAGCCACCCACCGGACGCACGATGATGCCCTGCTGCAGCAGCCGCTGGAACACCTGCGGCGCCTGCTCACCGACCTGCACCAGCACGAAATTGGCGGCCGACGGGGCGCTCCACAGTCCCAGCCGCCGCAGCCCGGCCTCGAGGCGCTCGCGCTCGCGCAGGCTCTGCGCCACCGCGCGGCGCACATGCTCCTGGTCGGCGAGCGCGGCGAGCGCGCCGGCCTGCGCCAGTGAATTGACGTTGAACGCCGGCCGCAGGCGATTGAGCACGTCGGCGACCTCCGGATGCGAGATCGCATAACCGACCCGCGCCCCGGCCAGCCCGTAGGCCTTGGAGAAGGTGCGCAGGATCACCAGATTGGGATGCTCGGGCAGCCACGGCACGCCATCCTCGGTGCCGCACTCGCGCCCGTACTCGAAGTAGGCCTCATCGAGCACCACCAGCGTGCTCGCGGGCGCGCGCTCCAGGAAGCGCTTGAGCGGCGCCGGCGCCGCCCAGGTACCGGTGGGATTGTCCGGGTTGGCGATGAATACCAGACGCGTGTGCCCGCCGACGGCCGCGGCCATGGCCGTCAGATCGTGCCCCAGCGGCATGGCACTGTCGCGGCCGAGCGCCGGCACCTCGATCGCGCGTGCCCCGGTGGCGGCGATCACCAGCGGGTAGATCGCGAACCCATACTGCGCATACACCGCGCTGCAGTCGCTGCCCAGGAACGCCTCGGCCAGCAGCATCAGCAGCTCGTTGGAGCCGTTGCCGATCGTCAGGCAATCGGCGCCCACCCCGAGCTGCGCGGACAGCGCCTGCTTGAGCGCATGACAGCTGCCATCGGGATAGAGCCAGATCTCATCGAGTGCCGCGCGCATGGCCTGCAGGGCCTGCGCACTCGCACCATGGGGGTTTTCGTTCGAGGCCAGCTTGACGATGCCGGCAAGGCCGAGCTCGCGCTCGAGTTCCGCGATCGGCTTGCCGGGCACGTACGGCGAGAGCCCGCGTACCGCCTGCACCGCGAGCCGGCCGGGATGCTGCGCGGCCACGGGCCTAGAGCACCGCTCGCGGATACGAGCCCAGTATCCGGAACAGGGACGCCTGCTTCTTCAGCGCCTGCAGCGCCCGCCGCACCGTCGGGTCCTCGGCGTGACCCTCGATGTCGATGTAGAACACATAGTCCCATTTGCGCCGCCGTGAGGGTCGCGATTCGATGCGGCTCATGCTGATGCCGTATCTGGCCAGCGGTGCGAGCAGCCGATGCAGCGCCCCGGGGGACTGCGTGTCGAGCGCCGAGAACAGCAGCGTGGTGCGATCGGCGCCGCTGGGGCGCAGCAGCTTGCGCCCGAGCACCAGGAAGCGCGTGGCGTTGTCCGAGCGGTCCTCGATCTCGCGTGCCAGGATCGTCAGCCCGTAGACGTCGGCCGCCGTCTCCCCGGCGATCGCGGCCGTACCCTGCTCGTCGCGCGCCCGGCGCGCACCTTCGGCGTTGCTCGCCACCGGCACGCGCTCGGCATCCGGCAGATGCTCGTTGAGCCAGCCGCGGCATTGCGACAGCGCCTGGCTGTGCGCACACACCCGCAGCACGCGCTCCAAGGCGTCCATCTTGCCCATCAGGCAATGATGGATCCGCAGCTCCACCTCGCCGCAGATGTGCAGGCTGCTGGCCAGAAAGCGGTCCAGCGTATTGGTGATCGTGCCCTCGCTCGAGTTCTCGATCGCCACCACGCCGAAGTCGGCATTGCCGGCCTCGACCTCCTGGAACACCTCATCCACGGTCGCCAGCGCCAGCGCGCGCACCGAGTGGCCGAAATGCTTGAACACCGCCGCCTGCGTGAACGTGCCCTCGGGCCCGAGGAACGCCACCTTCAGCGGCTCCTCCTGCGCCAGGCAGGCCGACATGATCTCGCGGAACAGCCGCACGATCTCCTCGTTGCGCAGCGGGCCGCGGTTGCGCTCGAGCGCGCGGCGCAGCACTTCCGCCTCGCGTTCCGGGCGGTAGAAGTCCACCGTGTGGCCGTCCCGATGCTTGGAGATGCCGGCCTGCTGCGCCCGCCGCGCGCGCTCGTTGAGCAGCGCGTGCAGCTGCTCGTCGACCGCGTCGAGGCGGCTGCGCACCGACGCCAGGTCGGCCGCGGCCGACGGCCGGCCCGCCGGCTGG
>DAHUYP010000054.1 GCA_027315105.1 Gammaproteobacteria bacterium | reverse complement strand
GCGCGCGCCGCCGATGCGGCGCGGCACCCGGGCCATCGGGATCGGCAGCTCGAACCCGGCGCGGACGCGCCGTTTCTGGACCTGCCCGGGCCGCGGCTGCGCTTCGACAGCGATGCCGACTGGCCGCAGGCGCTGGCCGGGCTGGTGGCGCAGCTCGACGCCTGGTGGCCGCCGAAGTTTGCTGCATGAGCCGCCGGGTGCATTATATTTTGCGCCGATGCCAGCCACCTCATACCTCGATGCCCTGAATTCGTCGCAGAAGAAGGCCGTCACCTATGGCGAGGCGACGGGCGACAAGGGCTGGCGCGCCGGCCCGCTGTTGGTCATCGCCGGCGCCGGCACCGGCAAGACCACGACCATCGCCCACCGCGTCGCGCAGCTGGTGATGCACGGCGTCGACCCTGCGCGGCTGCTGCTGCTGACCTTCACGCGCCGCGCCGCGACCGAGATGCGCCGCCGCTCGCACGACATCGTGCGCGACGCCCTCGGCGACACGCTGGGCAACCGCTCGCAGGCCATGCTGCAGCGGCTGGTGTGGGCCGGGACGTTTCATTCGATCGGCAATCGCCTGCTGCGCCACTACGCGCGCCACCTGCAGCTCGAGCCGTCCTTCACGGTGGTCGATCGTGCCGATTCGGCCGATCTGCTCGATGAGCTGCGCACCCAGGCGGGGCTGGCGGCCAAGGATCAGCGCTTCCCGCGCAAGGACACGTGCCTGGCGATCTACTCGTGGCGCGTCAACACCCAGAAGAGCCTGCGCGACACCCTGGAGCAGCAGTTCCCGTGGTTCAAGAGCTGCGAGGAGGATTTGGCGCGC
The DNA here is from genome assembly GCA_027315105.1 of Gammaproteobacteria bacterium. GTDB lineage: Bacteria > Pseudomonadota > Gammaproteobacteria > Steroidobacterales > Steroidobacteraceae > FEN-1191. Next base: position 23,202 of record DAHUYP010000054.1, on the reverse strand, counting down.
CTGTTCCGCAGCTACGTCGAGCGCAAGCAGCGCTACAGCCTGCTCGATTACGACGATCTGCTGCTCTACTGGCACCTGATGATGGGCGAGCCGCGCCTGGCGCAGCACGTCGGCGCCAACTTCGACCACGTGCTGGTGGACGAATATCAGGATACGAACAAGCTGCAGGGCGACATCCTGTTCGCGCTGAAGCCCGACGGCGCCGGCATCACGGTGGTGGGCGATGATGCACAGTCGATCTATTCCTTCCGTGCCGCGGCGGTCGAGAACATCCTGAATTTCCCGGACCGCTTCACGCCCCGGGCCGAGATCGTGACCCTGGCGCAGAACTATCGCTCCACGCAGGGGGTGCTCGATGCCTGCAACGCCCTGATGGCTGACGCACCGCGGCAGCATCGCAAGCACCTGCTGTCGACGCGCGGCGCCGGCGGCCGGCCGCTGTACGTGACGGTCGACGACCTCGCCGGCCAGGCCGAATACGTCTGCGGCCAGATCCTCAAGCGGCGCGAGGCCGGCGTGCCGCTCAGGCGGCAGGCGGTGCTGTTTCGCAACGCCAGCGCCAGCGACCTGCTCGAGGTGGAGCTGTCGCGGCGCAAGATCCCGTTCGTCAAGTACGGCGGCCTGAAATTCCTGGAGGCCGCGCACATCAAGGACCTGCTCGCCGTGCTGCGATGGGCCGACAACCCGCGCAACTCGCTGGCCGCGTTCCGCGTGCTGCAGCTGCTGCCGGGCATGGGGCCGGTGAATGCGCGCAAGTGCGTCGAGCTGCTCGAGCAGCAGGGCGGCTCGCTCGGTGCGCTGCAGGGCTTCGCGGCGCCGCAGGCGATGGCGCCGGACTACGGCAAGCTGCAGGCGATGCTGCGCGCACTCACCGATCCGCAGCGGCCCTGGCCGGGCCAGGTGCGGCTGGCGCGCGAGTGGTATCAGCCGCACCTCGAGCGCATCTACGAGCACGTGCACACGCGCGTCGGGGATCTCGACCAGCTCGAGCAGCTCTCGGGCCAGTACCCGTCGCGCGAGCGCTTCATCACCGAGCTGACGCTCGACCCGCCGCACGCGACCAGCGACCTGGCCGGCACGCCGCGGCTCGACGAGGACTATCTGGTGCTGTCGACGGTGCACTCGGCCAAGGGCATGGAGTGGGACACCGTCTACGTGCTCAACGTGGTCGACGGCAACTTCCCGTCGGAATTCGCCACCGGACGGGCCGAATTGGTGGAGGAGGAGCGACGGCTGCTGTACGTCGCCATGACACGGGCGCGCAACGAGCTGCAGCTGGCCGTGCCGCTGAAATTTCCGCTGACGCAGCAGGCCAAGAGCGGCGACGCGCACGTGTTCGGCGGCCGCAGCCGCTTCATCGGCGAGAAGCTCCTCAAGTGCATGGAGCAGATCGCCTTCCAGGGCGCGCAGCTCGGGCAGGCCGCGCCGCTGACCGACGGGCGCGCCGCCACGATCGACGTGGCCGCGCGCCTCAAGGACATGTGGTGAGGGCGGGGGAAAACCCCCGCCGAGGCGGCGTGCTGATTGGCGGCCGATTCAGCGGCGGTAGGGCCCGCCGTTGCTGCGCGGCCGCTGCGGGCGTTCCTGCGCCTCGTTGACCCGCAGGGAACGACCGCCCATCGAGAAACCATTGAGTGCCTCAATGGCGCTCTGGGCCTCGGCACCCGCCATCTCCACGAAGGCGAAGCCGCGCGGCTTGCCGGTTTCCCGGTCGTTGATCATCTTGACGGATTCGACCTTGCCGTGCCGCTCGAACAGGGCTCGCACGTCTTGCTCGGTTGCGCTGAAGGGGAGATTCCCAACGTAGATGGTCGTCATCGAATTGCTCTCGCTGCATGACAGGGTGATCAACTTGAGGTTCGAAGGCCGACACCGCAGCGGGGATGGGCACCACACGCGTGCGGACCGCTCCTGCTATCGCCGGACTGCAGCGGATGCTACTCCCGCGCTCGCGGGCAAGTAAACGGCGCGACCGGCGCGGCGGTGCGGCACGGCCGAACGCACCGCGGCGCCGGCCGCGCAGTGCTCCGGGGCCGCCGAGCGCTGCTAGGGCTCGAGGTAGGCGTAGCCGTTGAGCTCGTTCTCGTAGAAGCGCTTGAGCCCCTGGCTCTCCGCCACGGTGAGCCGGCCTTCTCTGACGGCGCGCTCACAATCGCGCGCCAGCGCCGGGGCCAGCTCGGCGACGTCGTATTCCATGTACTCGAGCACGCGATTGGCGGTATCGCCCTTGACGATCTCCTCGATCCACCAGCCGCCTTCGTCGTGCAGCCTGATGTGCACCACGTGCGTGTCGCCGAACAGGTTGTGCAGGTCGCCGAGCGTCTCCTGGTAGGCCCCGACCAGGAACACGCCGAGGTAATAGTCCTCGCCCGGCACCGGCTCGTGCAGCTCGAGGGTGCGCTTCACGTCGCGCGGACCGACGAAGCGGTCCACCTTGCCGTCGGAGTCGCAGGTGATGTCGGCCAGCACGGCCTTGCGTGCCGGCAGCTCGTGCAGCCGGTGGATCGGCATGATCGGGAACAGCTGATCGATGGCCCAGCTGTCGGGCAGCGACTGGAAGATCGAGAAGTTGCAGAAGTACGTATCCGACAGCACGTTCTCGAGGTCCTCGAGCTCCTCCGGGTAGCGATCCAGCCGCCGGCAGAGGTCGCGGATGCGGGCGCAGCTGGCCCAGTAGAGGCGCTCGGTCAGGCCGCGGAATTCGAGCGACAGCAGGCCGAGGTTGAACATCTGCAGCGCCTGGTCGCGCGCGGTCAGGGCGTCGTGATAGCACTCCACCAGCCGCCGCTCGTCGATGTTGCGGTAGGCGTCGAGCAGGTCGCGTACCGGTTGCGGCAGCGCGGCCTCCCCGCCGTACTCCTGCGCATCGCGGCCGTTGACGCGGAAGCGGTCGAGCGCCGAGCGTCCCAGCACGTTGAATATCAGCACGCTGTGGTGGGCGGCGATGGCGCGGCCGGACTCGCTGATGATCAGCGGATGCGGGATGTTGCGGGCGTTGCAGACGCTGCCGACCCGGTACACCACGTCGCTGGCGTATTCGTTGAGCGTGTAGTTCATCGACGACGGAAAATTCGTGCCGCTGCCGTCGTAGTCGATGCCCAGGCCGCCGCCGACGTCGATGTACTCCAGGCCGGCGCCCATGAGCTTGAGCTCGGCATAGACGTGCGCCAGCTCGTTGATGGCATCCTTGATGCGGCGGATGTCCTGCAGCTGGCTGCCCGGGTGGCAGTGCACCAGCTTCAGACAATCGAGCATGTCGCGTGCCTTGAGCGCTGCGAACAGCTCCAGGATCTCGGTGATGAACAAGCCGAATTTGGAGCGCTCGCCGGCCGAATCGCGCCAGCGTCCCGAGCCCTCGGTCGCCAGCTTGACGCGTACGCCGAGTTTCGGCCTGACGCCGTAGGCGTCCGCGTGGCGCAGCAGCAGCTCGAGCTCGGCGAAGTTCTCGATCACCGGGATGATGGTGCGGCCGAGCTTGGTCGCCAGGATGACCGCCTCGATGTAGCTCGAGTCCTTGAATCCGTTGCAGATAATCGGCCGCTCGGGCGCGGCTTCCGTCATCGCCATGACCGCCAGCAGCTCCGGCTTGGAGCCGACCTCGAGACCGAAGCCGAATTCGCGACCGTAGCGGAACACCTCCTCGACCACCAGGCGCTGCTGGTTGACCTTGATCGGAAAGACCGCGGTATAGCGGTTGCGGTAGTCGTTTTCGGCGATCGCCTGATTGAACGCCGCGTGCAGGTGGCGCAGCCGGTGCGCCAGGATGTCGGAGAAGCGGATCACGACCGGCGCCGACAGATCGCGTTCCTGCAGCCCCTGCACCACCTCCAGCAGGTCGATCTCGTGTGCGGCCGTGGTGTCCGGGCGCACGACCACGTGGCCGGCGGCGTTGATCGAGAAATAGCCCGAGCTCCAGGCCGGAACGTTGTACAGCTCCAGCGAGTCCTCGATGCTCCACGACTGGCCGACCGGCGCGCCGCGCGCCGCTTGGGGCTGACCCACGTTGTCTTTCAAGTCTGGCGCTGCCTGCAGTCTTCGATTACCCGCACGATAGCAAATCAAGCCGACAAGTAAACGCCGGTGGCGGGGTCCCGGAGCCGCAGCCCGCGCTCCGGCGCGCGCCGCGGCGCTGATTGGCGCCGTGCTGCATTTTCGAGGCGGTCGCCAGCCGCTACAATCACCGCGGCGAAACCTGACAAGCGAGCGCGGATGGCCATCGATTTTTACTGGGGAAGCGGCAGCCCGGCGTGCTGGCGCGTGGCGCTCGCGCTCGAATTCAAGCGGCTGGCGTACCGCAGTCATCTGCTGCACTTCGACCGCCAGGAGCACAAGTCGCCGCACATGCTGGCCATGAACTTCCGCGGCCGCCTGCCCGTGCTGCGCGACAACGATTACGTGGTGTTCGAGTCGCTGGCGATCCTGTACTACCTCGATCAGAAGTATCGCGACCCGCCCATCTTCGGCCGCACGCCCGAGGAGGCCGGAGTCATCATGCGCGTGATCTGCGAATACCAGTCGTACGCGGAACCGCCTCTGAAGCAGATCGTCACGGCGTTGCTCGAGCGCCACGAGCGCAGGGTCGATGACGGCATCGCTGAGGCCATGCACCGCGTGGCGGGCGAGGCGCGCACGATCGAGCAGCGGCTGGCGCGCTCGGACTGGGTGGTCGGCGAGAGCTTCTCGGCCGCCGACATGATGATCTATCCGGACATTCGCCTGCTGCTGCGTGCGCTGCAGCGGCCCGAGGCACACGAGCTCGCGGCGCGCTTCCTGCCGCTGGAGATCAACTACCCGGCGCTCGGCCGCTGGCTCGATCGGGTCGCGGCGCTCCCCGGACACGAGCGCACCTGGCCGCCGCACTGGCGCTGAGCGCGCGCGCCGCGCGCGGTGGCCGGTGCTGGCGACACCGGCCCGCGGTTGCTAACCTTCCGCGACCCTCATCGCAGGACAATCATGAGCAAGCACGAAGTCTACGTCGAGTTTCCCGGACGGATCGTACTGGTCGGATTCGGCAGCATCGGTCAGGGCGTTTTGCCGCTGATCCTGCGCCATATCGGCATCAGCGCCGAGCGCATCAGCATCGTCACGGCCGATGAGCTTGGACGCGAGGAGGCAACCCGCTATGGCATCAAGTTCGTCAAGCAGCGGCTGACGCGCGAGAATTACCGCCGCGCGCTCGAGCCGTTGCTGGGCCGCGGCGACTTCCTGCTCAACGTCTCGGTCGACGTGTCGAGCATTGCACTGATCCGCTACTGCTGGGAGAAGGGTGCGATGTACCTGGATACCTGCATCGAGCCCTGGCCCGGCGGCTACACCGATCCGACCATACCGGCCGCGCGGCGCACCAATTATGCGCTGCGCGAGGAGGCCCTGGCCCTGCGCACCGGCAACGCGCGCGCGCCGACGGCGGTGCTCACGCACGGCGCGAACCCCGGGCTGGTATCGCATCTGGTCAAGCAGGCGCTGCTGAACATCGCGCAGGACTGCGGCCTGCAGGCCGCCGAGCCCGCCGGCCGCGCCGACTGGGCCGAGCTGGCCCAGCGGCTGGGCGTGAAGGTCATCCACATCGCGGAGCGCGACACGCAGGTGTCGACCATTGCCAAGGAACCGAACGAGTTCGTCAACACCTGGTCGGTGGACGGCTTCGTTGCCGAGGGCTCGCAGCCGGCCGAGCTCGGCTGGGGCACGCACGAGCGCAATTTTCCGCGCGACGGCCGGCGCCATGACTTCGGCTGCGGCTCGGCGATCCACCTGGCGCAGCCCGGGGTGGCGACCCGCGTGCGCAGCTGGACGCCGCTCAACGGCCCCTATCACGGCTTCCTGATCACCCATTCCGAGGCGATCTCGATCTCCGACTACTACACCGTGCGCAAGGATTCGCAGCCGCAATACCGGCCGAGCGTGCATTACGCCTATCACCCGGCGGATGCGGCCGTGCTGTCGGTGCATGAATTCTGCGGCCGCAACTACCAGGTCCAGGATCGCAAGCGCATTCTCATGGACGACATCGACAAGGGCATCGACGAGCTCGGGGTGCTGCTGGCGGGCCACAAGAAGAACGCCTACTGGTATGGCTCGCAGCTGTCGATCGAGCAGGCGCGCCGGCTCGTGCCATACAACAACGCCACCAGCGTCCAGGTCGCCATCGCGGTGATATCGGGCATGGTCTGGGCGATGGAAAATCCGAACAACGGCGTCACCGAGCCCGAGGACATGGATTTCCGGCGCAACATCGCGATCTGCATGCCGTATCTGGGGCCGGTGGTCGGGCACTACACGGACTGGACGCCGCTGACCGACCGCGAGCGGCTGTTTCCCGAGGACCTCGACAAGAGCGATCCCTGGCAGTTCAAGAACGTGCGGGTGAGCTGAGCGGCGGCGCGTGACTGCAGCCGAAGTCCGGGTACTCGATGGCGACGATGGTGTAGCGCTGCGGGCCGCCAGCCAGCTCCAGCGCGACCTCGTCGTCGAGCCGCTTGCCCAGCAGCGCCCTGCCCAGGGGCGCGTCCATGCTGATGTAGTCGCCGGCCATGTCGAATTCGTCCGGGCCGACGATCCGATAGCGCAACTGCTCGCCGCGCTCGGTCTCGAGCGCGACGCGGGCGCCGAAGTACACGCGCCGGCGATCGTCGGGCGGCCGGTCGACCACGCACATGCCGTCGAGGCGCGCTCGCAGGAAGCGTACGCGCCGATCGATCTCGCGCAGCCGCCGCTTGCCGTAGGTGTACTCGGCGTTCTCCGAGCGGTCGCCTTGCGCCGCGGCGGCCGCGACCGCCGCGGTGACCTGCGGGCGTTCGTGGCGCCACAATTGCTCGAGCTCGGTGCGCAGACGGGCGGCGCCCGCGGCGGTGATGTACTTCGAGCCTGGCTTATCGGGTGGGCGATAGCGTCCCATGCTGCACTGCTTTCGAAATCCTTCGGCTGCTACGCCCCCAGGGACGGCGCGAACTGTGCCGCAGCTCACGGCGGCCGCGCCCCGCGCCGTCTTATCCTTCACATGGGCTCCGCCGCATAGTAATCGTTGCGCCGGCGCCCGCGCATGGAGCGCCCGAAATCCCCTGGGCGGGCTGCCCGGGACGAGCCCGCAGCCCGCCTGATTCGCCCTGGCCAGACGCCGGGGCGTTTTTTTTGCGCCCCGCACCTTGCGCCCGGCCGCCGCCGGTGGGGACAATCGCGGCCCATGAATGAGTCCTCGCCGCTGCCGGACCCGCTAGCGCCGGCCGGCCGCCCGGCGCTCGCCGTGCCTGGCCCGCGCAGGTCCGGCCTCGATCTGTCCGGGTTCGACCGCTCGGTGCGGCCGCAGGACGATCTGTATTCCTTCGCCGGCGGCCGCTGGCTCGCGAGCACGCGGATCCCGGCCGATCTGTCGAATTACGGGGTCTTCACCGAGCTGCACGAGAGCGCCCAGGAGCAGCTGCACCGGATCCTCGAGCAGACGCTGCGCGCACACGCCGCGCCGGGCACCGACCAGCGCAAGCTGGCGGACTTCTATGCCAGCGTCCTGAACTGCGCGCGCATCGAGGCCCTGGGCCTGGCGCCGCTCGCCGTGGAGCTCGCGCGCGTCGAGGCGATCGCAAGCGTTGCCGAGCTGGTGCGCCACATCGGCTACGGCCAGACCATCGGGGTGGGCGGGCCGATGGCCTGGAGTGCGCCGCAGGATCCCGGCGATGCGCAGTCGTACATCAGCGAGATCGACCAGTCGGGCCTGTCGATGCCGGATCGCGATTATTACCTGCTGGATGAGCCGATATACCGCGAGTACCGCGCCCAGCTCGAGGCCTATGCCGGCGCGCTGCTGCAGTCGGCGGGTGCGGAGCGGTCCGGGGCGGCGCGCGACGCGCGCACCGTCCTGCAGCTCGAGACGCAGCTCGCACAGGCGCATTGGACCCGGGTCGAGAACCGCGATCCGGTGAAGACCTACAACCGGCTGACCCCGGACGAGGCGGCGCGACTCGCGCCGCAGATCGACTGGCGGGCGTTGTTCGACGCCGTGGGCGCGCCGGCCGGGCGCTTCGTGATCCGGCAACCGGGTTTCATCGCCGCGCTCGGCCAGCTGCTCGAGGCGGTGCCGCTCGCCGACTGGCGCGTCTATTGCCGCTACCGGCTGCTCGACGCGTATGCGCCGTTCCTGCCGGCGGCATTCGACCAGCTGCATTTCGAGTTCCATCAGCGCACGCTGTCGGGCGTGCAGCAGCAGCGGCCACGCTGGAAGCGCGCGGTCGCGATCCTCGATCGACACGTCGGGGAGATCGCCGGGCGGCGGTACGTCGCGCGCCGATTCCCGCCGCAGTCGAAGCAGCGCGTGCAGCAACTGGTCGCCAATCTGCTCACGGCCTACGAGCGCTCGATCGATGAGCTCGACTGGATGGGGCCGCAGACGCGCGCGCAGGCGCGGCTCAAGCTCTCGAAGATGATGGTCAAGGTCGGCTATCCGGACCAGTGGCGCGACTATGCCGCGCTCACGATCGATGCCGACGATCTGCTCGGCAACATCCGGCGCTCGATGCAATTCGAGCTGCAGCGGCGCGCGGCCCGCCTGGGCGGGCCGGTGGAGCGCGGCGAGTGGCACATGACGCCGCAGACGGTCAATGCCTACTACGACCCGACGATGAACGAGATCGTGTTCCCGGCGGCGATCCTGCAGCCGCCGTTCTTCGATCCGGACGCGGACGACGCCGTCAACTATGGCGCCATCGGCGCGGTGATCGGCCACGAGATCAGCCATGGCTTCGACGATCAGGGCCGCCGGTTCGATGCCGACGGCAATCTGCGCGACTGGTGGATGCCGGACGACGCCGAGCGCTTCCGGGCGCGCACGGCCGCGCTGGTCGCGCAATATGGTGCCTATGACGTCCTGGACGGCCTGCACGTCAACGGCGAGCTGACGCTGGGCGAGAACATCGCCGACCTGTCGGGCCTGGCGATCGCCTACAGGGCCTATCTGATCTGCCTGCACGGGCGCGCCGCGCCGATCATCGACGGCTTCACCGGGCCGCAGCGCTTCTTCCTCGGCTGGGCGCAGATCTGGCGCCGGAAATATCGCGACGACGACCTGCGCATGCGCATTCTCGTGGATCCGCACAGTCCGAACGAATTCCGCGTCAGGGGGCCGGTGGGCAACAACGACGCCTACCACGAGGCCTTCGGCGTCCGGCCCGATGACCGGATGTATCGGCCGCCCGCGGAACGTGTGAAGATCTGGTGAGCGGCCTGCAAGTATCACCGGCGCTGCGGCTGCGGGCGGCGCTACCACCGGCGGAGGCTTAATTCGTATGCGCACCCTCAAGGTCTGGTTGTTGCTGAGCGGCGCACTGCTGGCGAGCGGCTGCGGTTACAACCGCATCCAGCAGCGCGACGAGGCGGTCAAGGCGGCCTGGTCGGAGGTCGTCAACCAGTATCAGCGGCGCGCCGACCTGGTGCCGAACCTGGTGAACACGGTGAAGGGCTTTGCGGCTCAGGAGCAGAAGGTGCTGATCGGCGTCACGGAAGCGCGCGCCAAGGTCGGGACCATCCAGGCGACGCCGGAGCTGGTCAACGACCCGCAGGCATTCCAGAGGTTCGAGGCTGCGCAGGGCCAGCTGTCGCAGGCGCTCAAGAGCCTGATCGCGGTCAGCGAGAACTACCCGCAACTGAAATCGGACCAGAATTTCCGCGACCTGCAGGCCCAGCTCGAGGGTACCGAGAACCGCATCGCGGTCGCGCGCATGCGCTACATTCGCGCGGTGCAGGATTACAACGTGCTGGTGCGCTCGTTCCCGACCAACCTGACGGCGATGATCTTCAAGTATTCGGTCAAGCCGAACTTCACGGTGCAGAACGAGGCCGAGATCGCGCATCCGCCGACGGTGGATTTCGGCAGCGGCGCGCCGGGTGCCGGCGGCGCAGCGAGCGCGGCGCCGGCGCAGTGAGCATCGCGGCGGGCTCCCGGACAGCGTGCGCCGGCGGCGGCCGGGCGTGCGGATTACCGGAACGGCCGGCATGCGGCCGCTGAGATTCGTCGCGGCGCTGCTGCTGGGCGGGACGCTGAGTCTGGCGGCAGCGCAGGCCCTGCAGGCCGTCCCGCCGCTGACCGCGCGCGTCACCGATCTGACCGGGACGCTCACGGCCGGCCAGCAGGCCGAGCTCGAACAGAAACTGGCGGACTTCGAAGCGCGCAAGGGGGCGCAGATCGCGGTGCTGCTGGTGCCGACGACCGCGCCGGAGCCGATCGAGCAGTATTCGATCCGCGTCGTGGACGCCTGGAAGCTCGGGCGCAAGCGCATCGACGACGGTGCGCTGCTGATCATCGCGAAGAATGATCATGCGCTGCGCATCGAAAACGGCTACGGCCTGGAGGGCGTGCTCACCGACGCCGCCTCGAACCGCATCATCGAGGACACGATGGTGCCGCTGCTGCGCCAAGGGCAGTACTTTGCGGCGATCAGCGCGGGCGTCGACCAGATGATGCGCCTGATCGGCGGCGAGCCGCTGCCGCCGCCGGATCGCACCTGGCAGAAGAGCCGGGGCAACGGCTGGAACCTGCTGCCGCTGCTGATCGTCGCGTTCCTGATCGGCTCGAGCGTGCTGCGCTCGCTGTTCGGCCGCACCGTGGGCGCGGTCCTGAGCGGCGGCGGTACGGGCGTGATGGCGTACCTGCTCACGCAGACACTGGGATTCGCCGCCGGCGTCGGCGTGGTCTCGTTCGTGATCGCGTTGTTCATGGGGTCCGCCGGCAGCGGCTGGAGCTCGGGCGGCGGTTTCGGCGGTTTCGGTGGTTTCGGCGGCCTGGGCGGCGGCAGCTTCGGCGGCCTGGGCGGTGGCGGCGGCTTCAGCGGCGGCGGCGGCGGCTTCGGCGGCGGCGGTGCCTCGGGACGCTGGTGATGCCGCCGCTCGCACGCATCCTGCGGCATCTGGGCAGCACTGCGGCCGGCACGCGCGCGCGCTTCTCCCCGGCGGTGCTGGGGCAGATCGAAGCGGCGATCGCACGGGCGGAGGCGCAGCACGCCGGCGAAATACGTTTCGTGGTCGAGACGGCGCTGCCGCCGGCGGCCCTGTGGCGCGGCATGTCGGCACGCGCACGCGCGCTGCAGGTGTTCGCGCATCTGCGCATCTGGGATACGCACGCGAACAACGGCGTGCTGATCTACGTGCTGCGCGCCGACAGGGCGGTCGAGATCATCGCCGACCGCGGTATCAGCGCGCGCGTGACCGACGCCGAATGGCAGGCCGTGTGCCGCGAGGTCGAGGCACACTACCGCGCCGGCCGCTATGCGGATGGCTCGCGCGCCGCAGTCGACGCGGTCGCGGGCCTGCTGGCACGGCACTTTCCCAGGCCGAGCGCGGGTGGCGGCGAACTGCCCAATCAGCCCGTACTCCTCTAGAATCGCGGGGTGAAACGGCAATTGCACAGCCAGGCATCGATGCTGCGGGCCGAGCTTCGCGCGCGCACGGCGCTGCTGGCGGCGAGCGTGAGCCTGCTCGCCGGCTGCGCCCTGATCGGCTCGCATCCGTACACTGCGCCGCCGGCCCCGCCGGCCCCGCCGCCGCCGCCGCCGCCCGCGCCCCAGTTCGCCGCGCCGATCGACACCCACAGATTCACGCTGACGCAAGCCGACGATGACGTCGTGGGCGAGGTGCAGCTCACGGTCGCCTCGAAAGAGGACACGCTGCCGGACATTGCCCGCCGCTTCAACGTCGGCTACGAGGAGATCGTGCGTGCCAACCCCGGTGTCGACCCGTGGGTTCCCGGGGAGGGCCGCGTGGTGGTCGTGCCGACGCGCTTCGTGCTGCCCAGCGCGCCGCGCGAAGGCATCGTCATCAACGTCGCGGCGCTGCGGCTGTACTACTTCGCGCCGCACAAGCACGGCGAGCCGCAGGTCCTCTACACGCACCCGATCGGCATCGGCAAGGCGGGCTGGTCGACGCCGGAGGGCGTCACCCGGATCGTCAGCCACAGGAAGGATCCGGTGTGGAGGCCGTCAGCGGCGCTGCGCAAGGATCATTTCAACGACAACGGCGAGGAGCTGCCGGCCGTGGTCATGCCCGGCCCGGACAATCCGCTCGGCAAGTTCGAAATGACCCTCGCCTGGCCGAGCTACCTGATCCACGGCACCAACAAACCCTACGGCGTGGGGCTGCGCTCGAGCCACGGCTGCATTCGCCTGTATCCGGAGGACATCGAGAAGATCTACGCCATGGTGCCGGATGGCACCCCGGTACGGGTGGTGAATCAGCCCTATCTGTTCGGCTGGCACCAGGGGCAGCTCTACCTTCAGGCCTATGACGTGCTCGAAGACGACCGCCGTGACTGGGCGCATGCGCAGAAGACGCTGCTGTCGCACGAGCTCGGGCCGCATCTGCAGAAGACGCTGCAGGCGACGGGCAGCCAGATCGACTGGCAGTCGGTGGCGGCGATCACGCGTGCGCCGCGCGGCGTTCCGGTGCCGGTCACCGGCAAGGGCGGCGGCATCGACGCGGTGCTGGCCGCGGCCCCGACGGTCGCGAATCGCATTCCCGACGGCGCCGATTGGGACGGCAAAGAGGACACCGGCACCGATGGCAAGAGCGCGCAGCAGCTGTTGCTGGAACGCGAGCCGCCGACGGCAGCCGCGCACGGGTCGGATCCGCCGCGCAGCTGACCGCCGTGGCAGCACTGAGCGAATGGCTGCAGCTCATGCTGGCGGAGATTGCCCGCAAGCAGGAGGAAGCGCGCCGCGCGGCTGAAGAGCAAGCCGCGCGCGCGAGCCGCGAGCCGGCGACGGCGACGGCGACGGCGACGGCGACGGCGAAGCGCTGAGGGTCGCATCACGACGGCGCCGCGAGCGGCGCTGTGCTACATTTTGCGCCGGCTTCAGAGGACAGGGCGTGGCCGAACCGGTCGTTTCCTCCGCAGATACCGTAAAACTGATTCGCCCGCAGGCCGCGATCGGACGCGCCCCGACCGCGGTGACGGCGTTCGTGGGCCGCGCGCTCAAGGGTCCCGTCAATCAGCCGATCGCGATCGGCGGCTTCGATGACTATCAGCGCATCTTCGGCGGCCTATGGCAGCCCTCGACGCTGTCGTATGCCGTCGAGCAGTACTTCGACAACGGCGGCCGTGAATGCATCGTCGTGCGCGTCTGCAACGGCGGCCGCGCTCCGACCGTGAGGCTGCCGGCGGGCGCATCGTGGCTCACGCTGGCCGGCGTGTCGCCCGGTACGCGCGAATTCCTGCGCGCCTCGGTGGACTACGACGGCATCGGCGCGCACGAGACCGACCGGTTCAACCTGGTCGTGCAGCGCATCCGCGCTCCGGCCTCGGAGTCCATCGAGGACCAGGAGATATTCCGCCGGCTCTCGATCCTGCCCGGCGCCGATCGCCCGCTGGCCGACGTGCTGGCCGAATCGCGGCTGGTGCGCGTGCTCGGAGCGGTGCCGCAGCAGCGCCCCGAGCGGTCCGGCGGCGCGCCGCCGGCCGCCGCGGTGGGCTACGTGCCGTCGGGCGGCGACGGCGACGACGGCGACACGCTCACCAATTACGACATCATCGGCGACGCGCGCAGCGGCACCGGGCTGTTCGCGCTGCGCGGCGCCGAGACGTTCAATTTCCTGTGCGTGCCGCCGCTGTCGCGCGAGCTCGATGTGGGGCTGCCGGCCTTGCTGGTCGCGCTGCGCCTGTGCCGCGAGCGCCAGGCGATGCTGCTGCTGGATCCGCCGCTGGCCTGGGACGGCGCCGAGACCGCCATCGACGGCTTGCGCAATTGGCCGCTGCACAGCGAGGACGCGCTGATGGTCTACCCGCGCGTGGTGGGGTTCGACCGCCTGCGCGGCCGCTACGAAGCGTTCGGCCCGGCGGCCGCGGCGGCCGGGCAACTGGCGCGTATGGACCTGGCGCAGCCGGTCTGGTCCGCCGCCGAGGGCGATGAGCTGCTGCTGCGTTCCGGACTGCGCCCGGCCTGCCCGGTGACCGATCTGGACCGCATCCGCCTGGCGCAGGGCGGCGTCAATGTGCTGCAGGCGACGCGTACCGCGCTGCGCCCGCGGCTCAGCCTGCGCACCCTGGTGCCGGAGGCGGGCGTCAAGCACGACGGGCGCTACGTGGCGGCCCGGCGCTTCGCGCTGTTCGTCATGACGAGCATCGAGCGCGGCACCCGCTGGGTGGTGTTCGAGCACTCGGGGCCGCCGCTGTGGGCGCGGGTGCGCGCCCAGGTGACGGCGTTCTTTCGCGCGCTCGAGGACGAGGGCGCGTTCGTCGGCCGCAACGCCGCGGAAAACTACTTCGTGCTCTGCGATGAGCGGCTCAACGGCGCCGCGCAGGAGGCCGCCGGGCAATTCCAGCTGCTGTTCGGCTTCGCGATCTCGCGGCCGGGGGATTTCCAGAGCTGCCTGGTCACGCATCAGCCGAGCGGCAGCGCGGTGCGCGCGGCCAGCGTCAACCGCTATGCGCTGCCACCGCAAAGCTGACCACGGCGCGCGAGACCTCGACACCTGCCGCGTCACTGACGGTCACGGGTACGCCGACCTCCCGCGTCTGCGACCAATCGGCCTTGTCGAGTCGCGCCAGCGCGATTGCGACGGCGTCGGCGCGCCGCAGGTGCTCGATCGTCAGGCCGTGCGCGGTCCACGACAGGCGGTCCGGCACGCTGACTTCCATGACCATGTTGGCGGCCAGCTGCGCCAGCGCGCCGATGGCCATCGGATCGATGGCGCCGTCGGCGCAACGCACGCGCCGATGTGACCGCATCACGGCGCGGCACAGGCCGTGGCGCAGCTCCTCGAGCCGCGCCTGCAGCGCCGGCAGCAGCGGCGCGCGTGCGGCGGCCGCGCGCGCGAAGCGCCACTTTCCCAGGGCCGAGCCCTGCAGGCGCTGATAGCGGCGCAGCGCATCACTGGGAGGGGCGGTGGGCGACAGCGTCAACCAATCGATCTGCCCCCCGACAGTGCCGGATTCACTGCTGATGATGCGGTCTCCGATGGGTGGAAAGCGCCGGCAACCGGTGGTCGGCGGCCGCGCGACTTTATTCGACTTGCACTCGCGCCTCAAGTGTTGGGCGCGCCGCAACTGAGCCGGAGTATGATCGGCGCCGTCAGTCCGCCGGGCGCAGGTCGAGTGCAAGGAACAGGTCAGGATGTCGAACCGCTATGTGGTGTTCTCGCATGGCAAGGACAGTGGGCCATGGGGCAGGAAAATCACGGTCCTGGCCGAGGTCGCGCGCAGTGAGGGCTACGAGGTCGAGTCGGTCGATTACCGCGGCATCGATACCCCGCGCGCGCGCATCGACCGGCTGATCGAGGTCTGCAAGACGCTGGCCGGCGATCTGGTGCTGGTCGGCTCGAGCCTGGGCGCGTACGTCACGGTCGCCGCGGCCTCGATGCTGCATGCGCGGGGCGCTTTCCTGATGGCGCCGGCGCTCTACATGGAGGGCCTGCCGCCGCTGCGCGAGCGCGTGCTCGACTGTCCGGCGCTGATCGTGCACGGCTGGCGCGATGAGGTGGTGCCGGTGGAGCACAGCATCCGTTTCGCGCGCGAGTCGGGCGTCTCGCTGCATCTGCTCGACGGTGATCACCAGATGCACGAACAGATCCGCATCATCAAGTGCCTGTTCGAGTATTTCCTGATCGAGCTGGACCTGACGCCGGAGCGGGGCGCGGCCTGAGGCCATGCAGGGGCTGCTCGGCAGAATTCCCGCGCTGTGGGTCCGCTCCACACTGCGGCCGGAAGACGCGGCAGCGCGCGTCGCGGGGCGGGCGGTGCCGATCTGCTACGTGCTGGAGCGGCGCAGCCGCAGCGACCTGACGGTGCTGCAGGACATCTGCGTGCGCCAGCGCCTGCCGCGACCGGGACGGCGGCTGCTGACGCGCCAGCTGCGCAACGTGCGCTCCTCCTTCCCGTTGACGAGCCGCGTCGGACTGTGGCGCACGCGCCTGGACCGGCGGCCTCCCGAGCTGCTGCTGGCGCTGATCGATGCGCTCAAGCGCGATCCGAGCCTCGACGTGTGCCTGGTGCCGGCCGCCGTCTATTGGGGACGGGCGCCCTCGAAGGAACACTCCGTGATCCGGCTGCTGCTGTCGGAGGACTGGGTCATCGGCAGCCGCGTGCGGCGCTTCTTCACCGTGCTGTTCAACGGCCGCAATACCACGGTGCAGCTCGGCGAACCGGTATCGCTGCGCAGCCTGCTCGAGGGCGACGCCGACACGGCGTTGACGGGCCGGCGCGTGGCGCGGCTGCTGCGCGCTCAATTCGCGCGCCTGCGCGCGGCGCGCATCGGTCCGGATCTGTCGCATCGGCGCACCATCGTCGCCGGGGTGCTGCGTACCCGCGCGGTACGCGCCGCCGTGTCGCAGGAGGTGCGCGACAAGGGCAAGCTGACGCGCCGCGCCGCGCTGCTCGAGGCGCGGCGCTACGCGAATGAGATCGCGGCCAATTATTCGCCGGTGTTCGTGACGCTGATGTCGTTTGCGCTCACCCGGCTGTGGAACCGGCTGTATGACGGAGTCATCTTCCAGCACGTCGAGACCCTGCAGCAGGTCGCCGAGGGCAACGAGATCGTGTACGTGCCGTGTCACCGCAGCCACATGGATTACCTGCTGCTGTCGTACGCCATCTACCAGCGCGGCTATGCCATTCCGCACATCGCCGCAGGCCTGAACCTCAACCTGCCGATCGTCGGGCGATTCCTGCGCAAGGGCGGGGCGTTCTTCATCCGGCGCAGCTTCCGCGGCAGCTCGCTCTACACCGTCGTGTTCATGAAGTACCTGGCCGCGATGATGGCGCGCGGCCACTCGATCGAATATTTCATCGAGGGTGGACGCAGCCGCACCGGCCGGCTGCGCGCGCCGATGACCGGCATGCTGTCGATGACGGTGCGCAGCTATCTGCGCGAGCCGCGCCGGCCGGTGGTGTTCGTGCCGGTCTATTTCGGCTACGAGCGCATCGTCGAGGGCCCGACCTACGTCGGCGAGCTGTCCGGGCGGCCGAAGGAGAAGGAATCGGTGCGCGGCCTGCTGCGCAGCCTCGGCAGGCTGCGCCAGCGCTTCGGCTACGCGCACGTGAACCTGGGCGAGCCGATTCATCTCGATGCGCTGCTCGAGCGCCATGCGCCGGGCTGGCGCAGCCAGGCGTTCGAGGATCAGAACCGCCCGCCCTGGGTCGGTGCCCTAGTGGACGAGCTGGCGCCCATGATCCTGCGCCACATCAACGCCGCGGCCACCGTCACGCCGGTCAATCTGCTGGCCACGGTGCTGCTGTCGACACCGCGCCAGGCGATGCTGGAGGCGGATCTGCGGAGCCAGATCGAGACCCTGGTGGCCGTGCTGGGTGCGATGCCGTACGGCGATCGCGTCACGGTGACCCAGCAGAGCGCCGCCGAGATGGTCCAATACGGCGTGGCGCTGCAGATGATCACGCGCGAGCACGCGCGCGCCGGCGACATCGTGCGCATGAGTCCGGAGCACGCGGTGCTTGCGACCTATTATCGCAACAACGTGATGCACCTGTTCGCGATGCCGTCGTTGATCGCCTGCTGCTTCCTGTCGAACGCAGCCATGAGTTCCGAGGACGTGCAGCGGCTCGCGTCCAGGATCTACCCGTACATCGCGGCCGAGCTGTTCCTGGGCTGGAGCGAGCAGGAACTGCCGCAGGTCGTGGCGCGCATGCTGGCGGCGCTGGCGCAGCTGCGGCTGCTCGACTGCAGCGGCGACGGGCAGCTGTGGCAGCGTCCCGAGCCGACCACGCCCGCCGCGCTGGCCCTGTCGCTGCTGGCACAGACCACCATCCAGACCATCGAGCGCTACTATCTGGCGATCGCGCTGCTGATCCGCGCCGGCAGCGGCGAGATCACGCAGAAAGCGCTCGAGGAGCGCTGCCAGCTCATGGCCCAGCGCATAACCATGCTGTACGGCTTCAATTCGCCGGAGTTCTTCGACCGCAGCCTGTTCGAGAACTTCATCGATCTGTTGCGGGGCCGCGGCGTGGTGCGCGCCGACGAGGCCGGGCGGCTGCTGTTCGACGAGGTGCTGATCCGCGTGGCCGCGGACGCGCAGGTGGTGCTGTCGGAGCAGATCCGGCACAGCATTCTTCAGGTGACGCACTGCTAGGCGCGGGCGGGCGCCTGGCGGGCCTGCGCGCGCGCGCCGAGCGCGCGCGACCAGGCCGCGAGCTTGCGCGCCGGGCTGCAGCCCGCGTTCGCCGGGCTGGTGGATGGCAGCCGGCGCACGTCGACGTGCGGGAATTCGCGTGCCAGCGGCGCGGCGAAATGCCGCTGCAGCGCCGCGTAGGCCGCCGCGCCGTTGCAGCACAGCCGATGGATGCCGGGATGCCGGCGCAGCAGCGACAGCAGATCGTTGGGGCTCGCGCCGTCGCGCTCGATCGCGGCGTCGAGGCTGCCGCGGCGCACGCAGGAGTGCAGCACGTCCCAGAGCGCGAGCCCGCGGCGCTGCAGGGCGTCGAGGCGCGCCTCGTAGGCGAGCCCGGCACCGGCGCCGCAGATCCGGCCCATGATCTTCCAGAACTGGTTCTGCGGATGCGCGTAGTACTGCTGCGCCTGCAACGAGGCCCGGCCGGGCATGCTGCCGAGGATCAGGATGCGCGCCCGCGGGCCGACCACGGCCGCAAAGCCGTACACGCGCGGGGCCGGCGTGCCGGGGGTTCGCGCGCGCGCGGCTGCGGGGCGCGAACGGGGGCGCCGGGCGGCGGCGCGGCCGGCCGTCACGCTCAGTCCTCGCCCACGGGCCAGCGCAGCTGCTTGAGGCGCTGGCGCTGCTGCTTGCTTTCCAGGCGGCGCAGCCGCGAGCCCGGGGTGGGGCGGGTCGCGCGGCGCATCTTGGGCTCGATCCTGGCGCGCTCGATCAGCTGCTCGAGCCGCGCCAGCGCCTCGCGGCGGGTGCCCTGCTGGGTGCGCTGGTTGCGCGCCTCGATCAGCAGTGCGCCGTCGGCCGTCATGCGATGGCCGGCCAGTGCGCGCAGCCGCGCCTTCACGGGCGCCGCCAACGCCCGCGTGCCGGCGACATCGAAGCGCAGCTGCACCGCGGTCGAGACCTTGTTCACGTTCTGCCCGCCCGGTCCGGAGGCGCGCATGAACTGGAACTGCAGATCCTGGTCGGGAATCGGGCGGCCGGGGCTCATGGCAGCGCGTCGGTGCGACGGATATGCAGCTCGCGCTGCGCCACCGGTATCGTGATGCCGGAGTCGCGGAACAGCCGCCAGATGGCGCGATTGACGTCGGAGCGCACGTTGTTGACGCCGGCCTCGGGATCGGCGATCCAGAAGCGCAGCTCCAGATCCATGCCGTGATCGGAGAACTGCATCAGCCGCGACACCGGCGCCGGCTCGTGCAGCACGCGCGGGTTGCCTTCGACGGCGCGCGTCAGCAGGTCGAGCGCGCACTCCGGATCGTCGCGGTAGCTGATGCGCACCGGCAGCTTGAGCCGCACCTTGCGGTCGGAATAGCTCCAGTTGATGACCGGACTGGTGATGAGGTTCTGGTTCGGGACCAGGGTCTCGACCCCGTCGCGGTCGCGCACGACCACGAAGCGGCCGCGCAGCGCCTGCACCCAGCCGAAGCTCTCGGTGCTCGTGCCGGGCATGCCGGTGAAGCTGATGACATCGCCGGGCTTGATCGACTTGTCCATCAGCAGCACGAAGCCGCTGACGAAATTGCTGGCGATCGACTGCAGGCCGAACCCGAGCCCCAGGCCCACCGCGCCGGTCAGCACCGTCAGCGCCGTCAGATCGACGCCGGCGGCGTTGACGCCCAGCAGCACGCCCAGCCCGACCAGGAAGAAATGGCTGAATTTTGCGATGCCGATGCGCGTGGACAGCGCGATCGACTGCACGGCCATGAGGTGGCGTTCGATCGCGCGCGCGATCACGCTGGTAACGAGTACGAAGGCAGTGATGATCACGAGCCCCTTGAGCAATGCCCAGAGCGTCAGCCGGGTCTTGCCGGGCAGCAGATCGACGGTGTCGAGCGTATTCTCGATCCCCTGCAGCCAGCCCAGGAGCTCGAGCGATATGCCGAGCCATATCAGCAGCGTGAGGCGATGCTCCCAGGCCTGCATCCAGGGGCGCGGACCGAGCGCGAGGCGCAGCAGGTACACCGCCAGGCGCACCAGGATCAGCGCGCTTGCGAGCTGCATGGCCGTATCGAGCAGCGCCGCCGCCGAGCCTGAGGCCGCGAGCACGGTGCGCGCGATGAACAGCCCCAGCAACGCGATCACGTATGGGGCTTCGATCAGGGCGGTTTCCAGCAGGCGCGCACGCGCGCCGCGCTGCGCGAGCAGTGAGGCGTGGCGTGTACGCCGGCGCCGCGCGAGCGCGGCGCACAGCAGCGCCAGCACCACGACCACGGCGATGGCGCCGAGCTGCAGCAGCAGCTCGCCGCGGGTGCCGGCGGCCAGCAGCGGCGCGATCACGCCGCCGCCGCGGGTGGAGGCAGCAGCGTCAGGCGCGCCGGCGGCCACGTGAGATGTTCAGGCAGGTTTCCCCTAGGCGTTCAGATCCGGTATCAGCTGGCTCTCGAGCTTGAGGATCTGGTCCTTGAGGACCAGCTTGCGCTTCTTCAGACGCTTGAGCTGCAGCTCATCGATATGGATGTCCATCGACAGGCGCGAGATGACCTCGTCCAGATCCCGATGCTCGATGCGCAGCTGCCGCAGTTTTTCGACATTGCGGAACAGGTCGCGGTCGACGTTGTCTTCCTGGTCGTTCATCGCTTTGGACCGCCACGTCACTGCCGG
The DNA here is from genome assembly GCA_027315105.1 of Gammaproteobacteria bacterium. Lineage (GTDB taxonomy): Bacteria > Pseudomonadota > Gammaproteobacteria > Steroidobacterales > Steroidobacteraceae > FEN-1191. The sequence goes on along the minus strand of DAHUYP010000054.1, from coordinate 2,508 downwards.
CTGGGGGCTGCACCGCCGCGTCCGCCGCGCTCACGGGGCCAGGCACACCATGACCGGTGTGATCCGGTCCGGTAGCTTAGCGAAGCGACCCAACGGACGCCATGGCAGGTTCGGCTCGTGAAAATCCGAGCCGATCGATCCCGTCAGGCCGAAGCGGCGGGCGAGCGCTGCGGCGCGATCGGTATCGCCCGGACCCATGCCGGACAGGCTCACCTCGATGCCGACTCCCCCGGCGGCCTGGAATTCGCCGACCAGCTCGCGCAACGCGCCGTTGGAGACGCGGTAACGGTGCGGGTGGGCCAGCACCGCGGCGCCTCCGGCCGCGACGATGCTGGCCACGGCCGCGGCGAGCGGCGGCCATTGAGCGCCGACATACCCGGGGCGGCCGCGCTGCAACCAGCGTTCGAATGCCCGTTGCGGCGTCGGCGCCAGACCGCGCTCGCACAGCGAGCGCGCCAGATGCGTGCGCGTCGGCACCGCGGCGGCCAGGACTTCGGCCACGAGCGCCTCGCCCGGCAGGCCGGCGAGGGTGAGGCGTTGCCCCATGGCCGCGATACGCTGCCGGCGGCGCTCGAGCACCGCCGCGCAGTGCGCGCGCAGAACCGGGTGCGTGCGCTCGATGTTCAATCCGACCACGTGCACCTCGCGCTGCCGCCACAGGCAGGTCAGCTCGACGCCCGGCACGAAGCGAATGCCGTGCCGTTCACAGGCCGCGGCGGCCTCCTCGCAGCCGCTGACCGTGTCATGGTCGGTGAGCGCCAGCAGCTCCACCTGGCGCTGCGCGGCCCGCGCCACCAGCGCGGCCGGCTCGAGTACGCCGTCGGAGCAGTTGCTGTGGGTATGCAGATCGACGCGATTCACGGCCGTCACCGCTCGAGGCCGGGCTCGGCCAGCAGACCCACCCAGTCGCGCGAGCGGTCGGCGTAGGCCATGAAGGAGGGATTGATGACACCCGGACGTGCGTTGTAGCGCAGCGGGCTTCCCTGCATATCGACCACGCAGCCGCCGGCCTCGAGCACCACGGCGTGGCCAGCCGCCGTGTCCCACTCCGAGGTCGCGCCGCGGCGCACGTACAGGTCGCCGCTACCCTCGGCCAGCAGGCCGAATTTCAGCGCACTGCCGACGCTGATGCGCACCTGCGGTCCGAGGCGGTCGAGCATGCGATCCAGCACCGCGTCGCCGTGCGAGCGGCTGCCGAGCACGCGCAGCGGCGCGGCCGCGCTGCGCCGTGCGTGGATCGGGGTACGCGATCCATCGGCGTCGCGACGAAAGGCGCCGCCGCCGCGAACGGCCGCATAGGTCGTTCGCCGCGCCGGCGCGGTGACCACGCCGAGCAGCGGCTCGTGCTCGTGGACCAGCGCGATATTGACCGTGAACTCACCGTTGCGCTTGACGAATTCGCGCGTGCCGTCGAGCGGATCGACCAGCCACAGGGTCGGCCAGCCGCGCCGCTGCGCAAACACCTCGGGCGCCGATTCCTCGGCGAGCATCGGCACCTCGGCCGCGAGCTGCGCCAGGCCCGCGCCGATCAGGCGCTGCGCCGCCAGATCGGCTTCGGTGAGCGGCGAGCGATCCTGCTTGAGGGTGACGCTGAAACCGGATTCATAGATGCGCATGATCTCGCGGCCGGCCGCCTCGGCGACCTCGATGACGGCCGTCAGCCAGGTGGATAATTGCCCCGGGCTCAAGCGCATGCGTTCGGCTCCGCCATCGGCACTACCATGGGCACTATGATATCCGAGCGCATGAACACCGCCGCGAATCGCCCGCCGACCGTCCCGGTCCTGGGCCCGTCACAATGGGCGCAGATCGACTGCGTGCTGCTCGATCTGGACGGCACGCTGCTCGATCTGGCGTTCGACAATCACTTCTGGCAGACACGGGTACCGGAGGCCTGGGGACGCACGCGCGCGCTGTCCTTGAGCCAGGCGCGCGGCGAGCTGCAGCCGCGCTTCCGGGCCCGCGAGGGCACGCTGGATTGGTATTGCATCGACTTCTGGAGCCGCGAGCTCGAGCTCGACATCGCGGCGCTCAAGCGCAGCCACGCGCACCAGATCCGATGGCTGCCCGGCGCACGCGAGTTCCTGCAGCGGGTGCGCGCGCTCGGCAAGCGCCTGGTGCTCGTGACCAACGCGCACCCGACCACGCTCGCGATCAAGGATGCGCGCACCCAGGTGCGCCGGCATTTCGACGCCGGCTTCAGCGCACATGCATTCGGCGCGCCGAAGGAGGATGCGCGCTTCTGGCGCGAGCTGGCCAAGGTCGAGCACTTCAATCCGGCCCGCAGCCTGTTCGTCGATGACAGCCAGCCGGTGCTGCGTGCCGCGCGCGCCGACGGCATCGGCCTGGTGTACGCCGTGCGGCGGCCCGACAGCAGCGCCGAGCCGCGCCCGCAGCACGAGTTTCCGGCGGTGGATGCGGTGGCCGACCTGTTGTGACGCGCGCGCCCCGGCCGGCATCGCGTCAGCGCCCGGGGCGGCGCCGTGGCCCGCCGCCGGCACGGCTGCT
>DAHUYP010000052.1 GCA_027315105.1 Gammaproteobacteria bacterium | reverse complement strand
GCGCGCGCCTCGGCGGCGCGCAGCTCGGCATCGTGGCGCAGCGCATCGAGCGCATCGGCAACCTGCCCGAAGGCGCTGACCACCACCTGCTGATACAGGTCGGCCCGCTCATGCAGCACATCAAGCGCCGCGCGCCGCTCGGCGTGCAGCGTCCCGCCGTCGAGCAACGGCGCGGTCACGCCCGAGATCAGCGACCAGGCGAGCGAGCTCGCATCGAACAGATGCGCGGGCCGCAGCGCCTCCTGGCTGAGCGTGCCGCTGAGATTGATCTGGGGATACAGGTTGGCCGTCGCCACACCCACCGCAGCGGTCGCCGCGCGCAGCTGAGCTGCGGCCGCCAGGATGTCGGGACGCCGCTTCAGCAACTGCGAAGGGACGCTGACCGGCACGCTTGCCGGGAGCGTCAGATCCTTCAGTGCAGGGTCCGGCGCACGCCAGGATGCCGGTGTGCGCCCGAGCAGCACCGCCAGGGCATGGCGCGCGGTAGTGAGCCTCTGATAAAGCGGCGGCAGCAGCGTCTCGTCGCTCGCCAGCTGCGTCTGCGCGGTGAGCACATCGAGGCGCGGCTCGGAACCGGCCGCGACCGCGCCGCGCACCAGTCTCACGTTCGCGCGATCCTGCCTGAGCAGTCCGCGCACTGCACGGATCTCGGCGCGGGTCGTCGCGATCGTCACGGCCTGTGACACCACTTCCCCAGTGAGAACGAGGCGCGTGGCTGCAAGCTCGCTGCGCTGATACTGCACGAGCGCCCGGGATTCCTCGAGCGTGTGGCGCGTGCGGCCGATGTAATCGAGCTGGTAGGCGACGCTCACGCCGGCGGCGAGGTAACTGAACGGCGCGAACGCATTTGGACCGAGGAACTCGGCGCCATACTTCTCACGCCCGGTTCCTGCGTTGAAGCCGATCTGCGGGTAGCGCGCCGCGCCGCCCACCGTCACCAGCTCGCGCGAGCGCGCCAGCACCGCCTGCGCGGCCGCCACATCGTGATTGTCGGCTAGAGCCCGGCGCACCAGGGCGTCGAGCTGCGCCGATCGAAACAGCCGCCACCACGGTCCGCTCGGGCCGCCCCCGGGCAGCACACGCTGGCGGAAGCGCGCCGGCGCAGCGTGCTCGCCCCTCACCCGCTCACCGGGTGGGCGGTAATGCCCTTGCAAGGTGAGCGGCGGTCGCTGGAACGTCGGGCCCACCGCGCAGCCGCCGAGCGCCACTGCCGTCAGGCCGATCGCGCACCGCCGCCAAGGGGAGGGATTTCGGGCGCGCATCATCACCTCACTCCATCACCACCGGCTCTTCGCTGCGCGTGCGGCGCGGCCGCAGCAACAGCAGCAGCGGCAACAGCGACAGAGTCAGCAGGAACATCAGTTTGAAATCATCGTTGTAGGCGATCATGCGCGCCTGGCGTGTCACGACCTCGTTCAGCGCTGCCAGACCCGCGAGCGAGGTGAAGCTGAACGGTGCGTGCAGCTGGATCTGCCCGCCGTAGGGCACGATGTGCGAGGCCAGCCGCTCGTGCATCACCTGGGTGTTGTGCGTCAGCAGCGCGCTGGTGGCGGCGATCCCGATGCTGCTGCCGATGTTGCGCAGCAGATTGAACATCGAGGTGCCCTCGGAGCGGTACTGCACGGCGAGCGTGGAGAAGGTCACGGTGGTCAGCGTGACGTAGGCGAACCCGGTCCCGAGCCCCTGCAGGAAGGTCGTCGACCAGATCAGCCCTTGCGGCATTTGCGTCGAGTACGAGCACATCAGCAGCAGCGACAGCGCGGTCGTCCCGAGGCCTGCCCCGATCAGGGCGCGCGCATCGACCCGCCCGATCAGCCGCCCGGCGATCGTCATCGCGACGAAGCTGCCGAAGCCGCGCGGCGCCATGGCGATACCCGCCGTGGTGACCGGATAGCCGAGCAGGTCCTCCAGCAGCGGCGGCAGCAGCGCCAGCGTCGCAAACAGCACGATGCCGACCAGGAAGATCAGGATGTTGCCGCTCAGGAAATTGCGGTCCCGGTAGAGCGCCAGGCGGATGAAGGGCTGCCGCGCAGTGAGCGTGTGCGTCAGGAACAGATAGAACGCGAGGGCTGCGATCGCTGCCTCGAGCTTGATCTCGCCGGAGTTGAACCAGTCCTTGATCGGTCCGCGATCGAGCAGTATCTGCAGCGCGCCGATGAACACGCTCAGCATCGCGAAGCCGAAGAAGTCGAACCGCTTGCGCGCGTGCGCGGTGTCGGGAAAATACGCCAGCACGCCGAGCACCGCCAGGACGCCGAACGGCACGTTGATGTAGAACACCCAGCGCCAGCTGTAGTTGTCGGTGAGCCAGCCGCCGAGCATCGGCCCGAGCATCGGCCCGAGCACTACGCCGACCCCCCAGAGCGCCATGGCGCGGCCGTGCTGTGCCGGCGGATAGGCATCGAACAGCACCGCCTGCGACATCGGAATCAGCGCCGCGCCGCACAGGCCTTGCAGCACACGAAACAGCACCACCTGCTCGAGCGACTGCGCCATGCCGCACAGCGCCGACGCGAAGGTGAAGCCGATGATCGACGCCAGGAACAGTGGCTTGCGCCCGAAGCGATCTGCCAGCCAGCCCGTCAATGGCGTCATGATGGCCGCGGCGACGATGTACGAGGTCAGCACCCAGGTCATCTGATCCCCGGTCGCCGACAGGCTGCCCTGCATGTGCGGCAGGGCGACATTGGCGATGGTGTTGTCGAGCGCCTGCAGGATCGAGGCCACCATGACCGTGAGCGTGATCATGCCCCGGTGACCGGGCACTCCGTAGCCGCCGGCGCCGCGGGCGACACCGCTCATCGGCGCAGCGCCACCTGTGCGCCGCTGCGGCCGAACAGGCTGCGCCGGTGCCCGGTGTCGACCGTGACCTCCGCGCTCTGCCCGGCGTGCAGCGGCAGCTCACTGCCGGGGTCTGTGCCATCGAACTGCAGCCGTACCGGCACGCGCTGCACCACCTTGACCCAGTTACCGGTCGCATTCTCGGGCGGCAGCATCGAGAACTGCGCGCCCGTACCGGGACTCAGGCTGGTGACGTGCGCCTTGAAGCGCCGGCCCGGATAGGTGTCGATGCTGACCTCGGCCGGCTGGCCCGGGCGCATGTAGGTAAGGTCATCTTCCTTGAAATCCGCTTCTATCCAGATATCGCGGTTCGAGATCAGGCTGAACGCCGGGGTTGCGGCGTTGATGTAATCGCCGACCTGCAGCTGCTCGACCTTGGCCACCACGCCGTCGTCGCTCGCGCGCACGACGGTGTAGGACAGCTCGAGATTCGCGCGATCGAGCGCGGCCTGAGCCTGCATGACCAGCGGATGCGAATCCACCGGCAGGTCCGGATTGCCGCCGAGCAGCGCCAGCACGCTGCCGACCTGCTGCTGCGCCGAGCTGAGCTGCGATTGGGCGAGCTCGAGCGCATGCTGCGCCTGATCGAACTGCGCGCGCGACGTGATGCCCGACTGCTGCAGCCGCTGCGCGCGTTCGAACTCGCGGCGCTGGTAGTCGAGCGTAGCGCGCGCCGCGGCCAGCTCGGCCACCTGGTGGCGGTAGCTCGCCCTGGCCGCACCGATCTGCAGCCGCGCCGCCGCGAGCTTGGCCTGCGCCTCCTCGACCGCGATCCTGAACGGCCGATCGTCGAGCCGGAACAGCGCGTCGCCGCGATGCACGATCTGGTTGTCGCGCACATCGAGTTCGATCACGCGCCCCGGTACGTTGGCGCTGACCGCGCCCTGCGCCGCCTGCACCGAAGAGTCGTCGGTCGACACATAGCGCCCGGTCGCGAGGTAGTACCAGAGCCCGAGCAGCAGCGCCGCGGCGACGCCGCCGAGCATCAGCGTCCAGCGCAGGGTGGCACGTCGCCGCTCCGTCTGCAGCTGCGAAGTCCTGGTCTCATCGGCCATGGCGTCCATCTTCGATCCTCATCGCGATTCGATCGCGGACAATGCGGTGTGCACGCGCTCGAGCAGATCCACCAACTGCTCGCGCTCGGCGGGGCTCAGGGCCGCCAGGGCCTCGTTGCGCGACTGATCGGCGATCCGCCACATTCGATGCATGATCGGCTTGGCCGCCTCGCGCAGAAACAGCCGATGCGCGCGCCGATCCGCGGGATCGGCGCGGCGCTCGATCAGCCCGTCCTGCTGCATCCGATCGAGCGTGCGCACCAGCGTCATGGGATCGGTCTCGGTCAATTCCGCCAGCCGCGCCTGGCTGATGCCTTCGTTGCGCGACAGATGCGCCAGCACCTTGCATTGCGGCAGGGTCAACTCCAGCTCGCGCGCATGGCGCTCGAAGTGCTTGGCGTTCAAGCGCGATACGTCCCTGACCAGGAAGCCGAAATTCCGCAGCCGATCGGTCGCCACTGCCATCCGAGCCAACCTCGATTTCTCTCTTTGGAGATAATAACAGACGTTATTATAGATGTGAACAACGGCTGCGGTGCTGCCCGCCGCGGCCGGCTCGCCCGACGGCGGATTCGGTGGCGTTCTTACAATGGTGTCCGCGGCGCGGCATCGCGATCGGTGCCGGCGCCGGCCGGCGCACGCGGGCGGGCGCCGATCAGGCGCGGTAGCGCGTCATGCCGGCCTCGATCTCGTGCCTGGCATCGCCGACGCCGCCCCAGCCTTCGACGCGCACCCATTTGCCGGGCTCGAGATCCTTGTAGTGCTCGAAAAAGTGCTGAATCTGGTGCAGCCGCTGCGGATGGATGTCCTCGTGCTTGAGCCAATGGCTGTAGATCGGCAGGATCCTGTCGTCCGGCACCGCCAGCACCTTGGCATCGCCGCCGGATTCATCCGTCATGCGCAGCAGCCCCAACGGCCGGCAGCGCACGACCACGCCCGACATCAGCGGGAAAGGCGTGATCACGAGCACGTCCACCGGATCGCCGTCCTCGGCGATGGTGCGCGGCACGTAGCCGTAGTTGCACGGATAATGCATGGCGGTGCCCATGAAGCGGTCGACGAAGATCGCCCCGGTCTCCTTATCGACCTCGTATTTGATAGGATCCGAGTTCATCGGAATCTCGACGATGACATTGAAGATGTCCGGCGCATGATTGCCCGCCGTCACGTTGTCCAGACCCATGCAAGCCTCCGCGCAGCAACCGCGCCATCGTAACCGCGAATCCGTCGACTGCACACCCGCGGCCGGACATTCGTGCCCCCGGGCGCGCGCCCGGGCACACGGGCGCGCGTGGTGTGAAGCGCATCACGTCATCCGATCCGCGTGCCGCGCGTTCTGAGGTGCTGGAGGACCATTCACCGCCGCTCACCGTGGAGAGAACATGAAGTCATTTCGTGGCCCGAGGGCCGGCTTTGGCGCTGCGCTGCTCGCGGGCATCCTGCTGGCGGGCTGCGTGGTGGCGCCTGCGCCGGGCTATTACCGCGTCGGCCCCGTGGTGACGGTCGCCCCGCCGCCGGTGCCCGTGGAAGTCGTCGGCGTCGCGCCAGCTCCGGGCTATGTGTGGATGGCCGGCTATTGGAACTGGGTCGGCGGGCGGCACGTCTGGGTCGCCGGCCACTGGGGCCCGGGCCGACCGGGCTATCGCTGGGCGCCGCAGCACTGGGTCGCGACGCCCGGCGGCTGGCGCCTGGCGCCTGGACACTGGGTGCGTTGAGCGCGGCGGCGGGCGCCGCTGGCGCGCTAGGCGCCGGTGCCGGCTGCGGCGGCGTCGATCTCGAGGCTCTGGCGGCGATGGGTGGTCGGCACCGCCCAATCGGTCCACTGCACCCGGACATAATCGTCGCTGAGCCGCTCGATGATCATGCCCCGGGCCCGCACTGCGCAGCGGCGGAATCGGACGTAATCTCCCACCCGAGGTAACGCTTCCTGATCGCTGTCCAATCGCATTCTCCGGTTTGCCTGCTGTCGGCAGCACTATAGACTTGGGCAGGCGTGATCGAGTCCGTAGTCGCCGCAGCGCCGGCGAAGACGGCTCGCAGAAACCCATGAGGAGTTGTGCACACTGCGGCACGCGCTACGCGCGCATCGCAGGAGGGCTCAGGCATGAACAGACACGTTTCCGACGCCGCGCCGCCGGCGAACAGCGCCAGCCAGTCATTCGACGGCGCGCACGGCGCCAGCGGTGCCGATGCCGGCGCCGCCGCAGCGAAGGCGGCGATCTATGATCGGCTCGCGCATTCGCTGCGTGAGTTGATCGCCGATCAGACCGATTTCCTGGCCAACATCTCCAACTTCGCCGCACTGCTGTTCTCGGGCCTGCCGGACCTGAATTGGGCCGGTTTCTACCTGCTGCGGGGAACCGATCTGGTGCTCGGGCCATTCCAGGGCAAGCCGGCCTGCGCCTGCATTCCGCTGGGCGACGGCGTCTGCGGTACCGCGGCGTTGCAGCGCGCGGCAGTGCTGGTCCCGAACGTGCACGCCTTCCCGGGGCATATCGTCTGCGACGAGGCCTCACGCTCCGAAATGGTACTGCCGATGTTCAAGGATGCGACCTTCATCGGCGTGTTCGATCTCGACAGCCCGGTGCTGAGCCGATTCGACGACATCGATCGTGCGCGCATCGAGCAACTGCTGCAGCTGCTGATGACGGGCACCGTCGTGCCCCAGTTTCGGCTCGCGCCGCCGGATTGAGCCGCCGCCACCGCGGGGCTGCAGCTGGCGGGATCGACACTCCGCCGCCTCGAGGCGGACGTTGCGCAGCCGCTGCGCAGGGAGGCTCATGCTCGCGCGTTCACATCTGGGCGTCATCGTCGTGGCGAGCCTGGCCGGGCTGTTGTTCGGCTTCGACACCGCGGTCATTTCGGGCGTCACGCAGTCGCTGCGCGCGGCTTTCGCGCTCTCGCCGGCCGGTCTCGGGCTGGCCGTGTCCGCCGCGCTGTGGGGCACGCTGCTCGGCGCCCTGACGCTCGGACGGCCCGGCGACCGCTACGGCTCGCGTGCAGTGCTGGTATTCGTCGCCGCGCTGTACGTGTTCGCCGCGCTCGGCAGCGCGCTGGCCTGGAATCTGCCCGCATTCCTGCTGTCGCGTTTCCTGATCGGGATCGCGATCGGCGGCTCATCGGTACTGGCACCGGTCTATATCGCCGAGGCTGCGCCGGCGCAGCACCGCGGCGCGCTGGTCGGGTTGTTCCAGGTCAACATCGTCGCCGGCATCCTGCTCGCCTATGTCAGCAACTTCCTGGTCGCCGTGCTGATCGGCGGCGACGCGCTGTGGCGCTGGAAGCTGGCGATGGCCGTCGCCCCGGCGCTGCTGTTCCTGCTGCTGCTGCTCTGGATCCCGCACAGCCCGCGATGGCTCATCGGCCAGGGCCGGATGGCCGACGCCGCCGCAAGCCTCAGGCGCCTCGGGCACGCCGATCCGGCCGCCATCATCGAAGCCATCACGCTTGCCGAGCGCGACCAGGCCGGCGCGCGCGCCGAGGGCCTGAGCTGGCGCCGGCATCGGCGCCCGATCCTGCTGGCGATCGGCGTCGGCATGTTCAACCAGCTCTCCGGCATCAACGCCATCCTCTACTACCTCGGCGACATCTTCGGCGCCGCCGGCTTCAGCTCGCTGTCGTCCAACATGCAGTCGATCGCGATCGGCGCCACCAACCTGCTGGCGACGCTGGTCGCCATGGGATTCATCGACCGCACCGGCCGCAAGCGGCTGCTGCTGATCGGCTCGGTCGGCACCGCGCTGGCGCAGGCCGGCGTCGCGGCGATCATGGCGCTGCAGAGCGCACGCGCGCTGCTGCTGCCGCTGCTGGTGCTGTTCATCGCCTCGTTCGCGATGTCCCAGGGCGCCGTGATCTGGGTCTACCTGAGCGAGATCTTCCCGACCGCGGTGCGCGCCCGCGGGCAAAGCATCGGCAGCGCGACCCATTGGATCATGAACGCGCTGATCGCCGGACTGTTTCCGAGCATCGCGGCGCTCTCGCGCTCGCTGCCGTTCGCATTCTTCAGCGCGATGATGCTGCTGCAGTTCGTGCTGGTGCTGTGCTGCCTGCCTGAGACCAGGGGTGTGGCGCTCGAGCACATGCAGGCCGCGCTCGCCGGCGCGCCTGCGGCGGGCGGCGGGCGGCGGCGCTGACGCGCGCACGCGGGAGAGCACGTCACATGGCTGAAACCCTCTTCGCCGGCGTCGAGATGGGCGGCACCAAGTGCATCTGCACGCTCGGCAGCGCGCCGCACGACGTGCGTGCGCAGCAGGTGCTGCCGACACGCGAGCCGGCGACCACGTTGGCGGCGATCGCGCAGGTGCTGCCGGGCTGGAACGCGCGGGCCGCCGCCTTCGCCGCCCTCGGCGTGGCCTGCTTCGGTCCGCTCGACCTGGATCGGCGCTCGCGCACCTATGGCCGCATCGGCTCGACGCCGAAGGCGCACTGGTCCCACGTGGATATTCACGGCTTCTTCGCCGAGCGCTTCGCCGTTCCCATCGGCCTGTCGACCGACGTCATTGGCGCCGCCCTGGCCGAGGGCCGCTGGGGCGCGGCCCGCGCACTGGCGGACTATGCCTACGTGACCGTGGGAACCGGAGTCGGCGTCGGCCTGGTGGCCGCCGGCCGGCCGCTGATCGGCTGCCACCATCCGGAACTCGGCCACGTGCGCGTGGCACGCGCGCGCGGCGATGACTGGCCGGGCCATTGCGTCTTCCACGGCGACTGCGTCGAGGGGCTGGCATCGGGTCCGGCGATCGAGGCGCGCAGCGGCATGCCGGCCCGGAGCATCCCGCAGGACAGCCCGATCTGGGACGCGGTCGCCCATGCACTCGGCCAGCTGGCGCACATCCTGGTGGTATCGGTGGCGCCGCAGCGCATCCTGATCGGCGGCGGGGTCGTCAGCGCGCAGCCGCATCTGCTCGGGCGCATCCGCCAGTCGCTGGCCGCGAGCCTCAACGGCTATCTCGATCTCGAGCAGCTGCGCAGCGGACTGGATCGCTACCTCGATGCCCCCGGACTGGGCACGCGGGCCGGACCGCTCGGCGCCCTGGCGCTCGCCGCCGACGCCCATGCCGCGCCAGGCCCGCCGCAACGGGCGTGAGCCGGTTCGCGTTGCTGCAGAGCGAATCCGCGGCGGTCGAGCAGCAGAGCGTGCCGCGCATGATCTCGGCCCGCACGGCACCGCGCTCACCGGGTTGGTGTCCATCACGTATACTCGCTGGTCGCAGGTACGGACTTTTTCCCCGAAACGATCTCGATCCGTAATGAACGAGACCTTGGTGCGACAGCCAGGCAAAGACCATCCGCCGCATGGGGGTATGCGAGCGCCGAATTCCCCGCGTGGACTTGCCCTGCGGGTGAGGACAGCATCTTCAGCGCGCAGCGGCACCCGCGGCACCGCGACCGGCGGAGCGCCCTGCTGCGCGGCGCTCGCGGGTGGCGCGCCGCTGCCGCCCGCACGCAGCGCCGCCAGCGCGCACTGAGGGCGTCACCGTGCCGGGCCTGGACAGCGCAGAGACGGACGCGCGCCGCGCGCATGGGCGGCTGCTGCACTGGCTGCGTTCCAGCGCCTATCCGCTCTGGGCGCAGTACGGCGTGGACCGGCCGCGCGGCGGCTTTCACGAGCGCCTCGGCGGCGCCACATCGCCGCCCGATGAGCCGCGCCGTGCGCGCGTGCAGGTGCGGCAGGTGTACGCGTTCGCGCAGGCGCCGGCGCTCGGATGGAGCGGCGACGCGGCCGGCATCGTGGCCGGCGGGCTGGAGTTCTTCCTGGCGCATTATCGGCGCCCGGACGGCCTGTTCCGCACGCTCGTGGCCCCGGACGGCAGTGCGCTCGACGAGCGCGCGTTCCTCTACGACCAGGCCTTCGTACTGCTGGCGCTGGCCGAGAGCCAGCGGGTGCTCGGGCCGCGGGTTGACCTGGTGGCCGAGGCCCGCGCGCTGCGCTCGGCGCTGCTCGAGCTGCTGCGATGGCACGGGCCTGGCTTTGCCAGCGGCATCCCCGACGCCTTGCCGCTGCTGTCGAATCCGCACATGCACCTGCTCGAGGCGGCACTGGCCTGGATGTCGATCAGCGAAGAGGCGGCCTGGACCACGCTGGCGGAGGCACTGGTCGGGCTGGCGCTGGATCACTTCATCGACCCGGCTTCGGGAGCGCTCTACGAGCAGTTCGACCACCAATGGCAGCCGATCGGCAATCTGGCCGTGCGGATCGTCGAGCCCGGCCATCAGTTCGAGTGGGCCTGGCTGCTGTTGCGCTGGAATCGCGCCGCAGTCGGCGCAGTGCGTACGGCCGCGGCGCGGCTGATCGACATCGGCGAGACCTGCGGCGTTCACGCCGGCGTCACCGTCAACGCCCTCGCGGGCGACTTCTCGGTGGTCGACGCTCAGGCCCGTCTCTGGCCCCAGACCGAGCGGCTCAAGGCGAGCGCCCGGATGGCGCGGCTGACGGGCGACGCGCGCTACTGGTCGTGCGCGGCCGAGGCCGCCGCGACCCTGCTGCGCTACTTCGATACCGACCCGCCCGGCCTCTGGTACGACCGCCTGACGCCCGATGGCCAGTTCCTACCCGAGCCGGCGCCGGCCAGCAGCTTCTATCACATCGTCTGCGCGATCGCCGAACTGGGCACCCTGCTGGGGGCGCCGACTCCGAACGGCGCCTGATGGGCCGGGACGCTTAAACCCATGCAATCGATGACCAACACCGCCACCCTCGCGACCCTGTCGGCCGATCTCGCCGCCGCGCGCAGCCGCAGCCGCGCCATGGTGGAGGAGTGCCTCGCCCGCATCGAAGACCCCGCCGGCGAGGGCCGCAAGACCTTTCTGCAGGTCGATCGCCGCGCAGCGCTGGCGCAGGCGGATGCGATGGACGCGCTGCGCGCGAGCGGTGCTTCGCTGTCCCCCTATGCAGGCATTCCGATCTCGGTCAAGGATCTGTTCGACATCGCCGGCCAGGTCACGCGCGCGGGGTCGACCGCGTTGTCGGATCGTGCGCCGGCCGCCGCCGACGCGCAGTGCGTCGCGCGCCTGCGCCAGGCCGGCCTGGTCGTGATCGGCCGCACCAACATGACCGAGTTCGCCTACTCCGGCGTCGGCCTCAATCCCCACTACGGCACGCCGCGCAACCCCTGGCAGAGATCGCAGGAGCATATTCCGGGCGGCTCTTCCTCCGGCGCGGCCATCTCGGTCACGGACGGCATGGCGCATGCCGCCATCGGCACCGATACCGGCGGCTCGTGCAGGATTCCGGCGGCGCTGACCGGCCTGGTCGGCTACAAGCCGACGGCGCGGCGCGTGCCGCATCAGGGCATGGTGCCGCTGTCGCCGAGCCTCGATTCCATCGGTCCGATCGCCCGCTCGGTCGCCTGCTGCGCGGCGCTCGATGCGCTGCTGGCGAGCGAAGCGCCGGCGGACTTGAGCGACTGTTCGCTCACCGGGCAGCGTCTGGCGCTGCCGCGCACCGTCGTGCTCGACGACATGGACCGCCATGTCGCGCGCGCCTATGAGCGCGCGTTGAGCCGACTGTCGGCGGCCGGCGCGCGCCTGACGGAAATCGACATCCGCGAGTTCGCCGACATCCCCGCCATCAACGCCCGGGGCACGCTGTCCGCGGCTGAGAGCTTCGCCTGGCACCGGGGCCTGCTCGCCGCGCGTGCCGCGCACTACGATCCGCGGGTCGCGAGCCGTATCCGCGGCGGAGCCGTGCAGAGCGCCGCCGACTACATCGCGCTGCTGGCGGCGCGCCGCGCGTTCATCGCCGCGGTCGAGAAGCGCATCGCGCCGTTCGACGCCCTGGTCATGCCGACCGTTCCCGTGATCGCGCCGCGCATCGCCGACCTGGCGGCCGACGAGGCGTACTTCCGCATCAACTCGCTGGTGCTGCGCAACCCGTCACTGCTCAACTTCCTCGACGGCTGCGCGATTTCCATTCCGATTCATGAGACCGGCGAGCCGCCGGTGGGTCTCACCGTCGCCTGCCGCGGCGGCCTCGACCGGCTGCTGTTTCGTTGCGCGGCGGCGGCCGAAGCCGCCGTTGCGCCGCACTGACGAAGACGCCGGCTGTCGAACGGCGTCGAACTGCGCACGGATCGCGGCGCGCCCGCCTTAGGCAGCCAGCGCCCATTGTCCGAACTCGCTGCTGCCGAACAGCGTGCGAAAGCCCTCCGGCACACCCTCGTGCAGCACGTCTTTGAGCAGGCCGTGCACACCGAGCGAGCCGAGCTCTCGCCACATGACGTCGGGCAACGGCCCGTCGACCGCGGCCTGCATGATGAGCGTCAGCAGATACAGCACGATCAGGAAATTGTGCGCGGTCGTCAGATCGAACGGGTAGGAGTAGACCTTGCAGTACAGTGTGTTCTGCAGGATCTGCAGCAGGATCGCGGATTCGCGCACCTCGAGGCCGAACAGATCGGCGGGCAGCGCCGGCGGCAGGCTGCGCAGCGCCGCTCGATCCCAGCCCAGGATCTTGGCGAGCATGCCGCGGATCGCCGCGCGCAGTTCGGGCGTGACCTGCGCCAGCGGTTCGTTCAACCAGGCTGGGGTATCGACCGGCTCGCCGCACCTGAGCGCACCGAGCAGCCGGCCGCCGACGTGCAACCGCCGGCGCATCGGCAGGCCGTCGGCCGCCAGGCACTCCCGCAAGGCCTGCTCGACGTCGCGAAACGTCTCCCACGGCACTTCCATGCCCGGTGCGAGGCGAAAGGCGGTGGCGCGCCGCGGCTTCGCCTGCACCAGCCGTTCGCGCAGGTCGTCCTCGCGCGCGCTCGCCGGGATGCCGAGGCCCAGGCGCACGCTGCCGCAGATCGGGCTCAGGCTCACGGCAATGCCTTCCGGCGTGTGTGCGAACGCAAACGGAAAGACGGCGCACGGACCGAAGGGTTGGCGGCCCAGGGCCTGATGGATCAGGCAGTGCTGCTGCGGGCTCAGGAATCGACAGGCCTCGTTCACCGCCTTGAGCTGCAGCTCGCCGTCCGGGCGCACCGGCAGCCGGGTGCCGGCGAGCCGAGGCTGCAGCGTCTCCCACGGCAGGGCATCGATCAGCAGTTGCGCCTCGGGCGGCAGCGGAATCTCGAAATCGTGCTTGCAGCACTGCGCGCTCATGTGACAACTGAAGCGCGCATCCGGCAGCGTGCGCAAGCTCACCGGCGGCCGCCAATGGGCGCGAAAGTAGCTGGCGTCGAGCAGCGCACGGGCGTGCGCAGGCTCGGTGCTGCGCATCCACGGATAGTCGGCGAGCGACTGCAGCAGCCCGTCGCGATAGGTCCAGTCCTGCACGCGCGGCGCCAGCGTGCACCAGCCGATGCGCGGCATACCGTCCTGCTCGCGCAGACCGAGCGCGGCTATCAATGGGCGCTGATCGCGCGTGTCGATGAGCTCGAACCAGATCACGCCTTCGGCGGCGCCGGGCAGCGTGTCCGCTGGCAGCAGTGCCGGTCGGCCGAAGCTTGGCAGCTGGTGCGCGCCGCGCAGATTGAGCTCGCGATGCGCGCGGGCGAAGTCCAGCGGATCGAGGTCGGCGGCAGCTCGCAGTCCCTCTCCATGACGCAGCGGTGCATCCGCCGCGTGCAGCCGGTACAGCCTCTGCCCGCCGTCGGCATCGCACAGGGCGCCGAGAAACTCGGCCAGCAACGCGAGCAGCTCGGCGTCGCGCGCGGATGCGTCAGGCGATGCTTGCGACATGAACACTCGATCGCGCGCGATCCCGGTCGCGCGCCGGCAGTGTAACAGGGCGCGCGCGCCGGCGCGCCCGGCTCGGCGCCGCGGGCCGCTGGATGCAATGCACGCCGCGCCGGATTAGAGTGACCGCAGGCGATACCAGGGCCAACCATGACCACCATGGATCGCGTTCTCTACGGCGCCGAGCATTCGGGCCACTCGCACCGCGTCAGGCTGCTGCTCGATATGCTGCGGCTGCCGTATCGCTTCGAGCCGACGCCGGGGCCGCAGCGGCGCACGCCGCAGTTCCTGGCGCTCAATCCGCTCGGCCAGGTGCCGGTGCTGCAGGAGGGCGCGACGATCGTCGCCGACAGCAATGCGATCCTGGTCTACCTGGCCCTCGCCTACGATGCGCAGCGCCGCTGGCTTCCCGCTGATCCCGTGCAGGCGGCGCAGGTACAGCGCTGGCTGTCGATCGCCGCCGGCGAGCTGCGCCAGGGACCGGCTGCTGCGCGCCTGATCGCACAGTGGGGCGCGCCGGGCGATGCGGCGGCTGCAGCCCGGATCGCGCAGCGGCTGTTCGAGTTCGTGGAGGCACACCTGCAGCGCTCCGACTGGCTGGCCGCCGGGCACGCAACCATCGCGGATCTGGCGCACTATGCCTACATCGCGCACGCGCCCGAAGGCGGCATCGGCCTGCAGGACTTCCCGGCGATCCTCGCCTGGCTGGCGCGGATACGCTCGCTGCCGCATTTCTCGCCGATGCCGGCGTTGCCGCATCCGGCTGGCCGATGACATGGCCGGCCGATGACGCCGCCTGGCGCACCGCTCGATACCGATGAGCCCGCGGCGCGGCCGCGCTCGAACCACGGCGCCGGCCGCCGCGCGCTCGCGCTCCTGGGGCTCACGCTGGCCGCCGCGCCGAGCGCTTTCGGCGCCTGCCAGCTGGCCAGGTTGGCCGAGCTGCCGGTATCGATGGAGGACCTGCGCCCCGTGGTGCCGGTCAGGATCAACGGCGCAGATGCACGGCTGATCGCCGATAGCGGGGCTTTCTACAGCGTGCTCTCCCCCGGCAGCGCGGCGCGATTCGGCCTGAAGCTCGCGCCCGCGCCCGCCGCGCTACAGATGGTCGGGGTAGGCGGCGAGGCGGCGACTGCGCTCACCACGGTCGAGGATTTCGTCCTTGCCGGCGCCGCGCCGAGGAAAGCGGAGTTCCTCGTCGGCGGCAGCGAGATCGGGAACGACGTCGCTGGCGCTCTCGGCCAGAACGTGCTGGGAATCGCGGACGTCGAGTACGATCTGGCCGATGGCGCGATCCGGCTGATGCGACCGAAGGACTGCGATGCGGCCCTGCGGCTCGAGCCCAAGACCGCGCAGTTCCTCGAAGGCCGTGGTTTCGTGCGGCTGCGCCGCGGCGACTACAGCAAGTCCGCGTCGGACTACGAAGCGGCGCTGCACCTGCAGCCCAAGCTCCCCTGGTCCCTGTACGGCCATGGGGTGGATCAGTTGCACCTGGGCAGCACCACCGAAGGGCAGACCGACATCGCGGCCGCCACGGCATTGGAGCCGCACATAGCCGAGGAAGCGCGGCAATTGGGTATCGCGCCCTGAGACGGCGGCCAGCCGCGACTCGCGGCATCACACCGCCGGCGCGCGCGGCGTCGATTCGACTCGCGGTGCCCAGCCGCCCGCCCGCCGGCGCAGGACGAAGTGATGCCACAGCAGTCCGGCGCCGATCAATACTCCGAGCATCAGCAGGCTCGGTCGGCCGGCATCCGCATCGAGCAGATCGGCGATGCCAAACCCGAGCGCCAACAGCAGGCCCAGGATCGGCGCCAGCGGATACAGCGGCGATCGCCAATATCCGGACAGCCCCGTCAACCGGCGCGATCGACCGACGAGAACGGCGAGGCTCACCAGGCCGAGGCTGTAGACGGTCAGGCCCGACGTGAAGACGATGAGCACGTGGGTATCGAGCAGGCAGCACAGCCCACCGAACGCCGCGACCACCCAGGTCGCCACCCGGGGTGCGCCCGAGGCGCCATGCACCCTCGCCAATGAGGCATTGACGGCGCGGTGAAAGATCCCGTCCCGGCCGAGGCTGAAGAACAGGCGCGCCGAGAACATGATCTGCGCGATCAGGGCGTTGAAGATCGCCGCGATCACACCCGCACTCAGCGCCCGGCTCGCGGCCGGTCCGGCGACCGCGGACATGAAGGCGCTCAACGGCACCTGACTCTTCAGGATCGCCGGCAAATTGCTGGCGCCGATGACGACCGCGATGACCGGCACGGCGGTGGCAAGCGCACCGATCACGCCGGCGAGCAGGATCACGCGACCCATATGACGATGCGGTGCGACCAACTCCTCGCCGAACACGATCGCCTGGTTGCCGCCCGTGGTAGCGTAGGCCGCGCTGACCCCCGCCAGCGCCATGGCGCCGATCGCAACCGGTCCCAAGGTACCGGCGGCGCCCAGCGCAACGGGGTGGAGCACGACCCCGGCTACGCTGCGCACCGGGTGCCACAGTCCGGCGCCGATGAGCGCGGCCACAGCCAGCATCTCGATGCCCAGGAAGGCGCCGGTCACGAATGCGCTGGTGCGCACCGCGAGCAATGCGATGACGACCGCGGCACCGAGCACGCCGAAGGTGACGATGAAGGACGACACCGCCGGCACCAGATCCCCGACATAGACTGCGATCGTCCTGGCCAGGAAGGCGATCGTCGGGCCCTGAGTGACCGCCCAGACGGTCAGGCTCGCAAAGCCCGCCCACGGACCGAGGATCGAGCCCACCCCCACGTAGTCGCCACCGGCGTACGGGTAGGCCGACCCCAACTCGGCATACACGACCGCCCATACCAATGCGACCCCGATGCCGCACATGAACATGCCGACCGCGCCGGTGCCGACGTGCAGCAGGACATCGGAGCCCACCCCGTAGACCGAGAACACCGGCGACAGACACGATAAGGTCAGCAGAAGAACGCCGAACGAGGAGAGCTTGCGATGCAACTGGCCTCCCCGCCCGCCGGTCTGTTGCATCGCTGCGGCCCGCTCAGGCGGTTGCTGTGGCGTCACGGGCACTTCCCGGCCGCGTAGCGTCGGCGCGTTGCTTTCCAGAGGCCGCCGTGGCGGCGGACATGCGGTGATGGCAGCGGCTCACGGCCGCCGAAACCCTTGAGCACCATCCGCATTCCTCGAGAGATCCCTCGGCGACATGGTAACGTGTGCAACGGGCAAACTGAATTGCCGGATTGCGAATGGCCGCTGCGCCCTCGATCGGTTCGAAGTGCGGCACTTTCAAGTCGATACCGGCGGCGAACGATTACAGCCTCGAGGCAACAATGCAGCTCATTGGCATGCTCGACTCGCCTTATGTGCGCCGTGTCGCAGTCTCGCTGCAATTGCTCGGACTGCAATTCGAGCATCGCTCGATCTCCGTCTTCAGCACCTTCGAGCGCTTCCGGGAGATCAATCCGGTGGTCAAGGCGCCCTCGTTGATCTGCGATGATGGCGAGGTGCTGATGGATTCGACCCTCATCCTCGAGTATGCCGAGGCGCTGGCGGCCGGTCGCAGGAGCCTGATGCCCAGCTCGCTCTGGGAGCGCCAGCACGCGTTGCGGAACATCGGTCTGGCCCTCGCCGCCTGCGAAAAGAGCGTCCAGATCGTCTACGAGCGAAACCTGCGGCCGGCGGAAAAACGCCATGAGCCTTGGGTCAGTCGCGTGACCGGTCAGCTGCTGGCAGCGTATCGGCTTCTCGAGGCGCACATCGATGCCCGGCTGGCCGCCACGAGCGCGGACATCGACCAGGCGGGCATCAGCGTCGCGGTCGCCTGGCACTTCACGCAACAAATGCTTCCCGAGGTCGTACCCGCGGCGGACTATCCGCTCATGCGCGAGTTCTCGGCCAAGGCGGAAGCGCTGCCGGAATTCATCGCGGCGCCGCACGGGGCCGGCACCTACCGCCACGCCGGCCAGCGCTCGAGTTGAGTGTGAGTGCCGCGGCCGCGGACCGGCGGCGGGCGACAGCTGGCCGGCTTGCATGGATCTGCGGCCATGCCGACTGCTGCAAGCATGGCACCGAAGATGTAACAATGTATCGAACAGCGTGGAGCACGTATGGCCGGCAGAACCAAGCGAACATCCAAGTCCATCGACGGGCGCCCTGCCACGCGATCGCGGCCGGCAACGGCTCGCCGCGTTCCCTCGCCCGCACGCCTGCTGCAACTGGGAATGGGCTTCTGGGGCGCGCGCACGTTCCTGAGTGCCGTGGAGCTCGGCCTGTTCTCCACCCTCGCCAAGGGCGCTCTCACCGAAAGTCAGTTGCGTGAACGGCTGGGCCTGCATGCTCGCGGAGCACGCGATTTCCTCGACGCCCTGGTTGCCCTCGGAGTCCTGCAGCGCAAGGCGGGCAGATACTCCAATGCCGCCGACGCCAACGCTCTTCTCGACCGCGCCAAACCCGGCTACGTCGGCGGGATACTGGAAATGGCCGCTGCCCGGCTCTATCCGTTCTGGGGCTCGCTGACCGAGGCGCTGCGCACCGGCGCGCCGCAGAACGAAGCCAAGCACGGCGGCGACATGTTTGCCACGCTCTATGCCGACCCCGAGGGCCTGCGCGGCTTTCTGAAGGCGATGACGGCGGTCAGCATGGCGCCGGCGCGCGCGCTTGCCGCCAAGTTTCCCTGGAAGAAATACCGCAGCTTCGTCGATGTCGGGAGTGCGCAGGGTTGTGTGCCGGTGCAGGTGGCGTTGGCACACAAGCACCTGCAAGGCGCCGCGTTCGATCTGCCGGCGGTCGAACCCGTCTACGAGGAGTACGTGCGCTCGTTCGGACTCCAGACACGCCTGAAGTTCCATGCCGGCGATTTCTTCCGCGACCCGCTGCCGGAAGCCGACGTGCTGATCATGGGCCACGTCCTGCATGACTGGAACCTGCAGGAGAAGCACCTGCTGCTGCAGAAGGCCTACGCCGCGCTGCCGAAGGGCGGTGCGCTGATCGTCTACGACGCCATGATCGACGATGCGCGCAGGCACAACGCCATGGGACTGCTGATGAGCCTCAACATGCTGATCGAGACGCGCGGTGGTTTCGATTACACGGCGGCCGACTGCCGCGGCTGGATGAAGGCGACCGGCTTTCGCGGCACCTCGGTCGTGCCGCTGACGGAGACGGAATCCATGGTGATCGCCCGCCGATGAGGACCGGAAGCGACGGTCGTGCGTCGCGCATCGGGCGCCGGAATGATTGACGCGACCTACGTGGCCTTCGACGATCCTCGGGGCAGATCGTGGGCAGCGGCATTCACGCTCTCGTGCACCGTCGGCGGCACCGGCCGCGCATTCAGTTCGCGCTGAAGCCTACATCGTCGAGATACCATACGTTCGTCGACACCCCGGTTTGATCGCCGATGGAAAACTTCAGGATCACCGGATCCGTCATCCCGAAGGCAGACAGTGGAACCTTGCACGATTCCCACTGGCCGACAGGGGGATTCGAGCCGCCTGAGCAGTAGGACGATAGATCGTACAGGACGGCGCCGTCAGCCGTGTCGCCGGACGACAGGAATGCGGCCTTCAGCCGTTGGTTGGCGCGGGTTGGCTTCATTGCGAACACGAGATATCGGTAGGCGGACGTGTCGAAACACAACGACGCGCTCCGCTGGCAAGCGGCATTGACGTAAGGTTGCCAGCCGCCCCATGCCCCCGTGGCCGTCAATTTCAGGTCATACCGGCCGTCGATCGGCGCACCGGATGCGTCCCTGTAATTGGTCGTGAGCGACCAGGACCAGTCCCCGTCCCAGGCAAAGACGCCGTTGTGGTAAACCCACGCGACGCCGCTTGCCGGCGGCGGCGAGCTCGCGGACGACGCGCGGCTCACACGGCTCGATGGCGCGGGCATGGCTGCGGCTACCGGCTGCGCGGTGATCGGGATTGCCTGGCTGCCGAAGGTGATCGTCTGCGCTGGAATCGACGGGGTCGCGCCCCCGGCCGGCGCGGCGAGCGTGGCCGTGACGGCCAGGACAACTGCAATGACCATGCGAATAACCATGTGCGCTCACGTGGAGCCGAGTGTCACCGCGCCTCAGGCCGCCACAACGAACACCTGCGTACGCGCGGCATGGCACGTCCATGCCGAGGATAGACCACCTGTCCGCGAATTGCTTGCGGCGGCGCATCTCGCGCGTTACGCCGCAACCGGCGCTTCGATGCCGAATGGAGTCGGATCACGAGTTGCCTTCCGCCGCCGGCCGGGTACGACGAGGCCGCCGGCCTGTTCGACCAGCAAGCGCCCATGCCCGTGCCGCGCAGCGGCGCTCAGAAGAACTTCAGATAACGCTCCCGCTCCCAGTCCGAAACGTGATTGTGGTACTGCTCCCATTCCTGACGCTTGAAGCTCGTGAAGGCCTCGAACATGAGATCCCCGAGCACGTGCCGGCTGAGCGGGTCGCGCTCCATGGCCTCGATCGCCTCGAGCAGAGTGCGCGGCAGCAGCGTGATGCCCTGGTCCCTGATCTGCTGCTCCGTGGCACGATACAGGTTCTCCCGGTGCGGATCGCCCGGATCGAGTTGCTGCTCGATGCCTTCGAGCCCGGCCGCCAGCAGCATCGCGGCGGCCAGGTAGGGATTGGTCGAGATGTCCACGGCGCGGCATTCGACCCGCCCTCCGGCTGATGGAATGCGTAGCATGTTGGTGCGATTGTTGCCGCCGTAGCACGCAAAGATCGGCGCCCATGTCGAGCCGGTCATGCTGCCCTGCTTGATCAGGCGCTTGTAGCTGTTGACCGTAGGGGCGATGCAGCCGGTCACCGCATGCGCGTGACGCACGATGCCGGCGACGAATTGATAGCCGAGCTTCGACAACCCGCAGCCCCGGGAATCCTCGGTCGTCTCGAACAGATTATGCCCCGTTGCAGCGTCGGCCAGCGACATGTTGAAGTGCGCCCCGCTGCCGGTTCTGTTGGCGAACGGCTTCGGCATGAAGGACACGTAGTAGCCGTGCCGTTGCGCCAGCTCGTTTGCCATGTAGCGAAAGAATACGAAGCGATCCGCCATCGTCAGCGCATCCGCGTAGTCGAAGTCGATCTCGAATTGACCGTTGCCATCCTCGTGATCGAAGGAGTAGACATCCCAGCCGAGCGTGTTGATGGCATCGACGAGCTCCGCGACCAGGTCGAAGTGATCAGACAGCAGCTTGACGTCGTAGCACGGCTTCGCCAAGTGGTCGTTCGGACTGATCGTCACCGGCCGCCCATCGGCATCGTCCTTGAATATGAAATACTCCATCTCGACGCCGAGATTGAATCGCATGCCGAGTGCCGCGGCGCGCTCGAGCTGGCGCTTCAGGATGCGACGGCTGCAGGCCGCGAACGGCTCGCCTCGCAGATACAGATCGCTCGCAAACCAGGCGATCTCGGGCTTCCACGGCAGCTGGATGCACGAGTCGCGGTCCGGCATCGCGGCCACCTCGTGATCGGACACGTCCTGGGGCACGCCGTCGAGCGCGGCGCCCGTGAACAGCTCCGAGCCGGCCATCATCGCCGGCAAATGCGGCACCGGCACACATTTGGCCTTCATGCGGCCGTGGATGTCGACGTAGCTCGCGAGCGAGAAGCGCACGCCGCGCGCGCTGAGTGATTCCTGCAGCGCCCGGTGATCGCCGGAAAGATGCTCGTCGTTCATGCGGATGCCTCGCTAACCGACCTCGAGCATTGTTTAGCGCAGCGGCGCCATCGGCGTCAATTATTATCGATTAGTCAATCGAAATTTGATGCGCTCAGGCGCAGGATGCACAACCCCGGCGCACGCCGCGCACCGAAACGGGTCGTCGCGCACCGGCGGCGTCGGCGTATACTGCGATTCGATCAAGGCCCGCGGGTGTGGCAGGTGGCGCAAGAGCACGTACGACTGCAGACGCGAGTGGACCGAGGCGGTTCCTCCGCCCAACGCCGCGTCGGGCGCCCGCGCGCCAACGGCGCGCCGCCGAGCCTGTCGCCGCGCGAGGACATCCTGCAGGCGGCAGGCCACCTGTTCGCCGAGCGCGGCTTTCTCGGCACCTCGACCGCGCAGATCGCCGCCGCCGCCGGATTGCGGCAGTCGGCGATCTTTCATTGGTTTGCGAGCAAGGACTCCATACTCGAGACGCTGTTCGCCGAGGGGTGGGACCGCTCGCTGGACTATTTCGCGCGCATCGATGCGGCGGCCCTGCGCGGCGCCGTGAAGTTCTGTCTGTGCCTCACGTATGACGCGCGCCTGGTGGCCGGATCCGCACCGCACGTCCAGCTGATGATCGTGCCTGCCGAATTGCGGCAGCCGCGCTTCAGGCGCCTGCTACGCAAGCGGCAGCGGCTGATTGCCTACTTCGAGATCTTCATCCGCCAGGCGATGCGGGAGCGGGATTTCCGCCCTCTGGACGTGGACCAGACCGCACGCATGGTGCTCGCGATCGATGAGGTGGTGTTGGACGTGGCCGGCAGTCGGCGGCCGCGCTCACCGCAGATGCATGCGGACACGGCCGTCGATTTCGCGCTGCATGCCCTGGTGTCCGACCGCCGTCGCATCGGCGCGATCCTGCGCGCGGCGAGAACCCATGCCGCGCATGAGATCAACGGCCGAGCAGGGCCTCGAGCGCCTGGTCGAGGAACTCCATCGCGGCAGGTACCCGGCCCGGCGACAGCGCACAGTGGCCGAAGGGCGACTCGAGCACCCGCAGCTCGCAGTCCGGGATGATCTGCGCCTCGCGTTGATTGTCGATCGGCGGAAAGTAGCGATCGGTCGAGCACGCCAGCAGCAGCGTTCGCGCGCGGATCGACGCCAGGGCGCGCGCGAAATCGCCCTCGAACTGCGCGTTGGCCGCCACATCGGCGTGCTCCCAGGTCATCAGCATGGCCATCAGATCATTGGCATCCAGGCACACATGGTCCTGCTCCCAGGCCTGCAGGAGAGCCTCCCGCGACGCGTAGCCGAGTTCGCGGTAGAGACCGTCGCGATAGAACGCATGCGAATAGCCCCAGCCGGCATAGACGCGGGCGAACGCCCGCAAACCGAGCACTGGTGGACGCCGGCAGCGATCATCGCGCCAATCGGGATCCGCACGCAGGCAGGCCTTGAGGCCCTCGAGGAACACGGCGTTGTAGGCCGAGGTGCGCGCAGCCGAGCAGTAGGCGAGCATGCGCTGCACCCGCGCGGGGTAGGACACGGCCCATTGATAGGCCTGCATGCCTCCCATGGACCAGCCGCACACCAGCGCCAGCGCGCGCACCTGCAGGTGATCGAAGACCAGCCGAGCCTGCTGCACCACGTTGTCGAGGACGCTGACGCGCGGGAACGGTGTCGACGTGTCCGTGTCGGCCGGCGTGCTCGGCGAGCTCGGCGAGCTCGACAGTCCGTTGCCGAACATATTGGGAATGATGATGAAATATCGATCTGCGTCGAGCGCCCGGCCCGGGCCGATGAGCGGCAGATAATTCCAGTGCTGCCCGGTGTAATAGGTCGGCAGCACGATGGCGTTGTCGCGGCTGGCGTTGAGTTGCCCGAGCGTGACATACGCGAGCTTCGCATCGGCGAGCGTCTGCCCGGACTGCAGCCGCACGTCGCCGCATTGGAACAGCTGAAGGCCCGGCCGATGCGTGGCCATCATCGCGGTGCTCCGTACTTCATGACTACATATCGACTCTGCAGGCTCTTTACCGTGGCGGTGATGCGCCGGTCAACCAATATTGATCGTGTAATCGAATCACGGCGCACGCGTTGCCGGGACATTCGGCCATCGACAACCGGCCGCCGCTCGGGCAAATCATCGGGCCAGCGCGTCCAGCGTAGTGCGCTCGCGGACCAAAACGGCGCACGATACTCCGCGGCGCTCGCCGGCACCGCGCCGCGCCGCCGCCCGTCCGTGCGCTTCGCGCTGCAGCCGCCAGGCGCTGCCGGCGCGCAGACTCATCGAGCTCCGCCGCTCGCCGGCCATGCATGATCAGAAGCTTATGCAAAGCCCGCCCGACTTCGATACCAGAGCGCGGGCAGGTGCCGCAGGTACGCCGGCAATCGGAGTGGCCAGCCAGGGGACCCATGGTACGGGTCTTGCACGCCACGCAGAGCATGACCCGGCAGGCGGGGGAAGTGGATGGATGGCTCGGCGGACATTCAGGACGACGATACGGTGAGCAGCGGCGCGGGAGATCTGCTGCGCACCGCACTCGCGCGCAGCAACGCGCCGCTCGACCGCGCCGGCACGCTGCCACCCGCAGCCTATACGTCGGCGGCCTTCTACCGCCTCGAAGTCGAGCGCATCTTCCGCAAGCAGTGGCTCGCCATCGGCCACGTGTCGCAACTGCCCAAGGTCGGTGATTATTTCAGCATCGACCTGTTGGGCGAGATGATCGTGGCGGTGCGCGCACGCGACCGTATCCGCGCCTTGTCCCGCATCTGCCTGCACCGCTGGGCGCCGCTGGTCGAGGGTGCCGGCAACACCAGGCGATTCTCCTGCCCGTTTCACAAGTGGGCATACGATCTGGATGGACGCCTGCTCGGCGCACCGTTGATGGAGCAGGTCGAATTCGACGCCTCGTCGCTGTGTCTGCCCGAGTATCGGATCGAGATCGTCGACGGTTTCATCTATCTCAACTTCTCGCGCGATGCCGAGCCACTCGCTCCACAGCTGAGCGACCTGTCCACCGCGCTGGCCAAATGGGCACCGCAGGACTGGGTGATCGGGGCCACGCTCGAGTACGACTGCGCCATCAACTGGAAGATCGTGGTCGAAACCTTCATGGAGTGCTACCACCACATCGCCGCGCACCCGGAGACGTTCGAGCGCGCATTCCCGGCACGCATCACCTACGTCGAGGATGGCCGGCCGGCCTGGACCGTGGGCCACGCCCCGCTGCGCGCCGATCTGCCCGACGAGCAGGCGAGCGCCGGCTTCCCGGATCTCGGCGAGATGACGCGTGAGGAACGGCGCGAATTCCGGCTCTATCTCATCTATCCCTATCAGCTGTTCAACATGCTGCCGGACCGGACGTTCTGGGTCTGCCTGCAACCGGAAGGGCCGGCGCGAACGCGCTTCCAGACGCATATCATGGTCAAGCGGGAGGCGCTGGAGCGGCCGGACTACGAGGACAGGATGGCCGCGGAACGCCGCTTCCTGTCGACGGTCAACGACGAGGACATCGCGGTCAACGTCATGCAGCAGCTGGGCGCCGCGACCCGTGCGGCCGAGGCCGGGCGATTCAGCCACCTCGAAAAGGCCCTGTGGCAATTTGCCGATTACGTGCGCGAACGGTTGAAGGCGTGAGCAAGTCGGCCTGAGAGGCCGAGAACGGCCGCTTGTATTCGCACTGCCTCGGCCCGCCAACCCCACAATGCGCATGCTCGATGCGCCCCGGCTCTCGTTTCGGCGCACAATGTTTCCGTCGCATCCGAAGGCCGCGACGCCACTCGCGTGAATCGAAACGAGAACCATTTTACGGGGAAAATTGCGGTCTTCACCGGATTGATGCATCGTCCGCTGCAAGAGTAGCGCCTCAATATGAATGCTTTCGGCGAGATCGGTCCGCCGGCGCCGCCGCGCTGCGCCGGCCGTGCGCCGTCGGACTTCGTCCACGGGATGAGTGGTGCATGGACATAAAGATCCTTTCCTGCTGGTTCGAGACGTCGTTCGGCGATTATTCCCGCGCACTACGTGACGCACTCGAGCGTGCGGGCCACGAGGTCGGAATCGTCGCGACCAATTGCGGTTGCGGAGACCCGATGGAGGTCAATCGACAGTTCCAGGATCATCGCTGCGAGTTCTTCGAGTTTCCGCACGTCGGCTATTACCGGTCGTCGAGTCCGACGAAGCAGTGGCTCCGCACCAGGGCGGACGGGATCGTGAACCGGCAGCGCGCCAAGCGGTTCTTGAGGCGCAGCGGGGAAGCCGCGGTGCTTCATTTTCAGCAGGTGCTGAACTCGTTCGGTTCGTCGGTGGTGTTCAACTGGCTGTCTCTGCCGTCGAAGGCGGCGCGCGTCGTAACCGTGCACGAACTCGATCTGTTTCAACGGGATTATCGGGAGCGCAATCTCGTATACAACCGGGCGGATCGGATCATCGTCCATACCGGCGAAATGAAGGAGGAGATGATCGGCCTGGGGGTCCACGGGGACAAGATCGACGTCATCGGGCATGGTGTCGCGATTCGGCCGCTGCCCGCCGATGCGCGCACGGGAATCGTCTTCTACGGCGGCCACAAGCTGCACACCGGAAAGGGGTTGGAGACGCTGCTCGAAGCCATGGCCGCGGTCAAGAGGCGGCTGGGTCCGGCCTCGCCGGTGCTGAAGATCCACGGCCATTACAGCCTCGATACCCCGGAATACGGCTTGACCATGGCGGCCGCGGCCGGAGTCGCGCAGGACGTGCGCTGGCTCAACCAGATTGGCCTCGAGGAAAGCATCGCCGAATATCGCAGGTCATTGTTGTGCGTATTGCCCTATACGGGCAGCTTCGCCGGATTCCCGGCGGTCAACGCGATGGCGAACGGCGTGCCGGTGATCGCGACGCGTCACGCGGGCCTGCCTGACCATCTTGGCGACGCGGCCGTTTGGGTCGATGCCGGCGACGCTGCCGGACTCGCAGAGGCGATCATTGCACTGCTCGGTGATCGGTCTCGTCGCGAGCATCTCGCGGCCGAGGGACGTGCGCGCGCCGAACGCCTGTTCGACTGGGATGTGATCGCGCGGCGGACATTGGACGCGTACCAGCTGGCGCGGCAGGCTAAGCACGCGCGTGCGCCGGCGACGGCTTGAGACCAAGCCGAGGCGATCGGCGTCGGGTTCACTGAGTACCCGCTTTCGGTCCGGCGGATCTCAGGAACGGCCATATGCCGGCAAGATCATCGGCCGTGAGCAGTTCGCACCGCCCGCGCCGTGCCCGGGCGAGCGTCGCACGCACATCGGCGGAATCGCACGTCGAGCACTGCGGCTGGCGGCCGGCCACGGCCTGCTTCTGCGAGCCGGCCGCGAGGTCGGGGTTCGACTCGGCTCCTCGCCTGGAGGGATTGAAGCGTTCCTGCGCCAACCGTGCGCCTCTGGCCAACGAGCGCTTGAGATCGCCGAGCTGGCGGCGCAGATACGGCAGGCTCGTTCGGTGATAGATCTGCGCCGCGTGCATTGGTGTCGCGTCCGCGAGCCATTGGGTCTTGTAGTACGAAAAGCCCGCCAGCAGGTTCAGGAACGCGCAGCGGCGTTCGATCGCACGATGCATCGCGATCGCGAGCACCGCCGAGCCGGGCGCGGCGGCGTGGTAGCGGCCGTCGTACACCATGTGCAGCCCGTAGCAGCCGACCTCCGCTCCCGTGTCGAATTCGCCGCCGAGGAATCCGGCAATCGGCTGGCCGTCGAGCAGCAGCAGGAGGATCGTGATCTTCATCGGCTGTTCGGGAGCCAGCAGGCCGCGGTAGTAGGCGAGGTGCGCCGGATCGGCGCCGACTGCGTTCTCGAATCCGGTCTTCCAACTGCGTCTCTCGATGTCGCAGAACAATTCGAGCATGGCGGACGTGCTCTGCGGGTCCGACGAGGCAACGGTCTCGAGCGCCCCGAGCGAATACAGCTTGCGCATCTGCCGCTTGACGTTGGCGGCGAATTTCCTGTTGAGCGCGGCGAAGTAATCATGGGTCGTCCGCCAGCGAATCCCGATCGTGCAGTTGTCCCAATAGGGGAACTCGCGGATGACACAGCCCTTGAGCTCGATTCCAGCCGGCAGCGGGTGAAGCGATGAATTCGCGTCCTGCTGCTCGAACTCCACGTAATCCCATTCGCGCCGATGATCGTCGAGGTACCGATAGATCGCTTGCACGACGCGCTCGCGGTGCTCGCGGCGAGCGACGACGCCGGGCCGGTCGCTCTCGTGACCGACGAGAAATCCGATGCGCCGGGCCGGGAATCGCAGCACTCGCTCGCGAGTGAGCTTCAGAGCGGCATAGCCGATCATCGACTCGCCG
This sequence comes from Gammaproteobacteria bacterium, assembly GCA_027315105.1. Taxonomy (GTDB): domain Bacteria; phylum Pseudomonadota; class Gammaproteobacteria; order Steroidobacterales; family Steroidobacteraceae; genus FEN-1191. The sequence continues at coordinate 4,085 of DAHUYP010000052.1, read as the reverse complement.
TCGAACGCGCCCAGGAACCAGATGCTGGCGCTCGAGGACTGCGCCGCGAACGGACCGTGCCGGATTGCATTTCGAAGGTGCGCGAAGGTCGCGAACGGCGAGGGTCGGACCGACGCGAGATTGAGCGCGTCGATTGCGCCCGCGTAGACCCCGATCGCGTCGAGGTCACCGAAGCGGCGCACCGCGATGTCGGGTACATCGTTCACGCCTGGTCCGCGAACAGTTCCTCGGTCAGCAGGTTCGCCATCGCAAGCCGCGGACCCAGACGACTGAAGGTGTGATCACCGAGATCGACGGTGTGAATTCGGCAGCGGTCGCCGAGAGATGACAGCGCCGATCCGGCCTGAACCCTGAGCAATTCGAGGCCCGGTTCGCCGCGGGCGAACAGAAAGACGATTCGAACCCCGTGCGCGGTGAGGTCATGGAGTTCTCTGGCGAGGTCGTCGCGCAGTCGCAGGCCGGTTCGCCGCGCCAGATCGTGGACGAAGCCGTCGAGCGCGAGTTGCGCGCGACGCCAATACACCACCGGTATGCGCCACAGCTTTACCTCGCCGCGTAACACCCGCATCCACGCCGTCACCGAAAAGATCTTGCGGCGGTAGATGCGCGGATTGCGAATGATCTCCGCGATCTCCAATCCCTTCGCGGTATCGCGCGGCGACAGGTAGTTCTCCGGATTGACCAGGAGAATGCGTTGGGCCGGAATTCCAGCGACCACCGCACGCAGCGCGTGGTAGGCGCCGGAGCATACGCCGGCGAGGGTCAAATCATCGATGCGATAGCGCGTCTGGAGAAACTTGCACGCCTTGCGGATGTCGTCCAGAGCTTCTTCGGGGACCAGATCGTCGTCGGATCGCGCCGGGCGGGTGATGCTCTCGCCGATGCCACCGAGATCGAAGCGCAGCACGAGCAGCCCTTGACGCGCCCACCGACGGGCGAGCTCGACGTACAGGCGCCCGGCACCGATGTGATGGTCCGCGCCGATGCTCAGCAGCATGACGCCGCGGCGCGCCGATCTTGCGTGCGCCGGTTCGGTGACGATACCGAACAATTCCGCGGCCTCATCGAGGAACACGGGTCGTTCGACGATGCCGCCGGCCGGATCATCCGTGACGCAGGTCAGATCGAGCGTCCGCGTGTCCGCGCTCGCGGGCGCATCGGCCACGTCGGCGGCGGACATCGCCGTCGGCGGCGCGAGCGTCGCCCGCCGCGCCAGGCTGTCGCGCACCACGGCAATCAGGCTCGTCGGCACGTGCGACACATGGGGCGCCGTCATCAGTACGTCGACGAAGCCGGCTACCCGCTCGTAACGAACCAGCATGCCTCGCAGCGACAGGGAGTCCGTCCAAGCGCGGGCGACCGGCACGATATGATCGTCGATCACGAGTGCCTCGCGTACCGCGGGCGTCTCAAGGGCGGACAGGTCTATCCTGGCGAGCGTTTCGAGGGTTGCGGCGGACAGCGAGTAGCCGCCGACGTCCAGTGCGCCCGGCCGCGCCGGATCCTCGCCCGGTGGCGGCGCCTTACCGAAGACGTTGGCGTCGCTGCCGGACGATCCGGCCGCACGGATCATGTGCAGTTCGCGCAGGTAGCGGCACCCATCGACGACCGGCGCCAGCGCCATGATCGAGCCGATCTCGCGGCAGCGCGATGCAGCCAGGACCGCGAGCATGGCGCCCAGTCGGACGCCCAGGACACACACGTCGGCGGCGCCCGTGCGGCGCCGGACCGTGCGGACGGCGGCAACCACGTCCTCCGACCAGAGGGCGATCTGATCGGCGCTCGGATCGATGTCGGCGGAGTTGCCGGTGCCACCGTAATCGAATCGAAGCGCGGGGATGCCGAGCGCGGCGGCGGCTTCGGCGACGGTTCGCAGGGTCCGGTGCGCGGATATCGCCTCGGACCCGAAGGGATTGCAGATCACGAGGGCCACGTTCGCTCGTGCGGCGACGGTTGGCAGGTGCAGCCACCCGAAAAGGCGATTGCGTCTCGATTCGAAGTAGAGGGTATCGGCGTGGGGTCGTCGTGCGACGTGGAGCGGGCGGTGCTCCGTTGCCGCCATCATCGGCAATGGTCCGGGAGATCCATCAGAACCGAAGTATACGTGAGCGGCGATGCTGAACGGCAGGTGCCGTTCGGCGCGCATGTCGGCCGCGACGCGCTCCGAGGGAGACTATGTCAAGTCCACGGCGGCCAACGAACGGCGACGCAATAGCAGGCGCAAGCCCCCTGAAGCAGCTGACCCAGCCGAGCGGTGGATACGAGATTTCGCAGTGTCGGCACGCGCCCCACGTGCTCGTCGCCGCCTGGCATGACGTTGTGACACGATAAGCAGGAAATCGTGCCGGTCGAGCAGAACCGGGGATCGAAGTACAGCACCCTGCCGAGAGTCGCCTTCGCCGGGGTAGCCGGCTCATCGGCCGGCGCGCGCGCAATGCCAAGGACGACTGCGACTCCGGAAAAAAGCGGTCGAACCCCCGGAAGTCCACCTGATTTGAATTGATGGCGGAGAGGGTGAGATTCGAACTCACGAGCCCCGTGAGGGGCCGCCGGTTTTCAAGACCGGTGCATTCAACCGCTCTGCCACCTCTCCGCGGTTGCCGCTGATTATCGCAAACAATGCGTTGCGCCACCTCCTGCTCGCGCCGCGCACCCCCGATCGGCAGCCATCCCGGGCGCGCAGGCTCCCGCCCCGCTACGGCTCGGCGGCCTCGCCGGTGAAGCGCCGCGCCACCAGCACCGCCAGCGTGTTGCCGAACACGTTCAGGCCCGTACGCCCCATGTCCAGCAGCACGTCCACGCCGGCCACCAGCGCGACGGCGTCCGCCGGCAGCCCCAGGGCCAGCAGCACCGTGGACAGCGCGATCAGCGACGCCGACGGCACGTTGGCGACCCCCTTGCTCGCGATCAGCGCCGTACCGAGTATCGTCAGCAGTTGCGGCAGCGACAGCCGCAGACCGTAGGATTCGGCGATGAACGTGGTGGCCAGGCCGATGTAGAGCGCCGCGCCGTCGAGGTTGAAGCTGTAGCCGAGCGGCAGCACCACCGAGGCGATGCGGTTGGGCACGCCCATCGCTTCGAGCTTCTCCAGGTGCAACGGCAGCGCGACCTCGGAGGAGCGCGTCACGAACCCGAGCAGCACCGGCGCGAGCATCTGGCGCGTGACGGCGAGCGGCCGCTCGCCGACCAGCGCGAAGCCGGCGATGCACAGCAGCGCGAACAGCGCGTAGCCCAGATACATCACGGCCACCAGCTTCGCGAGCGCGAGCATCGTGGCCATGCCCTGGCTCGCGAACAGCCAGGCGATGACGCCGAACACCGCCAGCGGCGCCAGTGCAACTACCCAGTTGGTGATGCGGAACATGACCTCCAGAACGCTTGCCAGCACATCGGCCATCGGCTTGGCGCGTTGCGGGCCGACCGCCGCCAGCGCCAGGCCGAACAGCACGGCGAACAGCAGCGTCGGCAGCACCTTCTGCTGCGCCATGGCCGCGACGACGTTCGATGGGATCAGCTCGAGCAGGAATTTCGTCCAGTCGATGCCGACCGCCAGGTGCGAGCCGGCATCGGCGGCGGGCGCCATGTGCATGCCCAGGCCGGGGTGGAACAGGCCGTTGAGCGCCAAGCCGATGGCGATGGCGATCGCGCTCGCGAAGTAGAACCAGCCGAAGGCGATCAGCGCGACGCGGCCCAGGCGCGGCGCATCGTGGCCCATTTTCATCGAGCCGAGCGTGACCGCGCAGAACACCAGCGGTATGACCACCATCTTGACCGCCGAGACGAAGGCGGTTCCCAGCGGCTGCAGGGCCGCGCCGAGCCTCGGCCAGAACAGTCCCACCAGCAGCCCGAGGATCAGCCCGAGGACGATCTGTAGCGGCAGGCCGATGCGGCGCGCGCCGCCGGGCGAACTCAGACCGTGCATCGCTCCCTTCTCGTTCGAGTCATCAGCCGCTCGGCGGGCACAGGTGCCGTCGGACCTGCGCCTGCCAATGCCGCGGATACTAGCGGATTGCCGGCCGCCGCGCGCCGCCGGCGTCTCGCACGGCGGGGCCGCGGAACCGGCTCCCGGCGGGGCGGCGCGGCGG
>DAHUYP010000036.1 GCA_027315105.1 Gammaproteobacteria bacterium | reverse complement strand
CTCGCGCAAGGCAAGCATCGCTACTACAGTCTCGATGACGCGAGGGTGGCCGCGACGCTGGAATCGTTGATGGTACTCGCCGGAACGCGGTCCAAGCCGTTTGTTCCGAGTACCCCCACACACTTGAGATGGGCACGCACGTGCTACGACCATATGGCAGGTGAGGTAGCTGTCGCGCTGCATGATCAAATTCTCCGCAATAAATGGCTTTCAAAAATACAGTGCAACGACGGTAGCTACGAAGTCACCCCGGCTGGCGCGCGAGCGCTTGCTGCACGCGGCATCGAGTTGGAAGTAGCGAATAGGTTGCGTCGGCGTATTGCCTGCGCCTGCCTGGACTGGAGTGAGCGCCGTTCACATCTGGGTGGCGCCATTGGGGCGGCGTTGTTGCAATCTGCACTTCAGCACAAATGGGTGCTGAAGGACCTCTACAGCCGGGTCTTGCGTGTAACGAAGCGTGGTGAGCGCGAGTTCTTTGGACGTTTTGGTATTGCGGTTAGGCGGGTAGATCAGCAGATCTGACGGCCTGAAGCTGACTCTCGCTACCTGCCGCTTCACCGGTCAAGTGGGCGAAGAGGGGCGAGGATCCTTCCGGAGAATCCAGCCTTCGCGATCTATCGCCTTCTATCGGCCCCAAGCGGAATCTTCTGACGGTGAAAATGGCGGTAAAATTGGAATGCCCGACACAAAATCTTTGTCTTTCATATTCTTACAAGTGCCGGAGACGATTGAAGTGATGGGTGTTGCCGGGCGATCAGAACAGCCGTGCAGCGGTCTTCTGCGCGGAGAAACATCATCCGACGATTCAGGCGCCAGGGACGGAACCGAAGAGCGAGGCAATCGCCCATACCAGAACCTGCAACGACACGCTGGCAATAACGGCCGCCAGAATTCCCTTGCACCATGAAAGCGCCTTTCTGTCCGCCAGGAACTGAGACGTTGCAAAGCCGAAATACATCGTCCAGCTCAACGCAACGCCCAGGTACAAGGTCCACATGAGCGGAGAAGGCGACAGCAGCGCCACTGCGTGGTGAGCACGAAAAACATACCAGACCGGAATCAGAACCAGCATGGCGACGATAATGCGCAGGCCCGACGTATAGGCCGCGAGAACGAGATACTCGGCAAAATTGAAAGGGCCGCGCAGATCGAGCAGACGCGAGATGGCGGCCAGCAGCGGGACCTCGGCGAATACCAGCAGATTCATATGGCTCTGAAGGAAGTTGACGATCGTATTCGGGTTGTCGCTGTAAATTGGGCGGAACCCCGTCAGCGCGTTCACCGCAGAAGCCGCGGCCACGACGACCACCAGAAAGCTGAAGGGCCCGAAGTAGCGCTTACGCTTTCCCTGAACGTAATTCCGAGCGACCGTCCCCGGCTGCGCGAGCAGCATTCGCAGTAGCGATAAAGCGCTTCGGTCTACGTGAACGAGAGCGTGCACGAGATCGTGACCGATCTCGTGCAGAGTCAGCCGGTGAAATCCGCACTTCTGCCCGCACGCGCCGCAGTAACTCTGGCCAAGCGCCACGCCGGCGCCGCAATTCCGGCAGTCGCGATCCAGATCGTCGGTCACACTCATAGCTTGGGTGGATATTAGCAAGGAACACGCCGGTCTTCGTGCTGCAACGATGGTTCCAAGCGCCTTGACCGCGGCGGGGAGCGACGATTGGGTCACGTGTACGGTGTGGCTTATACTCGCGCGCACACCGAGGTACGGCCGATTTCCCGGGATACCGGCGACTGCAATCCGTGACCGACCGCGGTCGAGATAACAGACAGTTGCGTTCCAATCGATCGTAAGAGGGGGCGAGTTCATGTTGGCTCAGTTCTTCGCTGCGCGGCGCGCGCGCAGATCGCTGCTGTGCGCGCTGGTGGGCGCCATGCCTGCCATGTGCTGCGCTCAGACGGCGGTCGCAAACCCAGGGGACAGCGCCTGGATACTGGTCGCCAGCGGCCTGGTCCTGATGATGTCGATTCCGGGCCTGGCGATGTTCTACAGCGGACTGGTCAGGACCAAGAACGCCCTGTCCATCTTCGTCCAGTGCCTGGCCATCGTGGCGCTGGTGTCGCTGCTCTGGCTGCTGGGGGGATATTCGCTGGTGTTCGTCGACGGCGGCAGCGCGCAGGCCTGGATCGGCGGGCTGTCAAAATTCGGATTGCGCGGGGTGGATCGTGGCTCGGTGTCCGGCAGCATCCCGGAATACCTGCTGTTCATCTTTCAGCTGACATTTGCCGCAATTACCCCGGCGTTGGTGATCGGCGGCTTTGCCGAACGCATCCGCTTCTCGTCCGTGCTGTGGTTCGCGGCGCTGTGGCTGCTGCTGGTCTACATTCCGGTTGCGCATTGGGTGTGGGGCGGAGGCTGGCTCGCACGACTGGGCGTGATGGATTTTGCCGGAGGACTGGTCGTCCACCTGACCGCCGGCAGCGCAGCCCTGGTGTGTGCGCTCATCATCAGGCGCCGGCGGGGGTTTCCGGAGGTCTCCATGCCGCCGCATAACCTGCCGCTGACCGCAGCCGGTGCCGGACTGCTGTGGGTGGGCTGGTATGGCTTCAATGGGGGCAGTGCGCTGGCGGCCAATGGCTCGGCGGCATCGGCCGTGCTGGCCACCCACATGGGCGCATCGGCCGGCGCGCTTGCCTGGATGGCGGTGGAATGGTTCCGCTATCGCAAGCCCTCGGTGCTCGGCATCCTGACCGGCATGGTCGCGGGCCTTGGCGCCATCACGCCCGCTTCCGGCTTCGTCAGTCCGCTGTCGGCTATCTGCATCGGGTCGATTGCCGGCGTGTCATGCTATTTCGCGACCCTGCTGATCAAGCGGGTGCTGCGTGTCGATGATACCCTCGATGTCTCGCCGGTCCATGGCATCGGCGGCATCATCGGCACGATCCTGACGGCCGTCTTTGCCGCCACGCGATTCGGCGGCAGCGGCTTCTCCGTGCAGCGCCCCATCGCCGCCCAGCTTGGCGTGCAGGCCCTCGGAGTGGTCGCCGTCGCGGCATGGTGTGCCGCGATGACCTGGCTGATCCTGCGCGTCATCGATGCGCTGGTCGGCCTGCGCGTCAGTGAGGAAGAGGAGACCGAAGGCCTGGATGTCGCATCGCACGGCGAGCGCGGGTATTCGATCTAGCCGCGCATCGCGCTTCGCGGGCCGCCGAGCTCATTCCGAGGATCACATCTTCGTTCGTCTTCATTCGTCCGGCTCGCACACTCGCCTGTGCAGAGCTTCCCTAGTGTGCGGCGGCCACGACAGGCACCGCGGCTAGCGGCTTGGCGGCCGCGGCGCCCGTCGCGCCAGGACCCCAGAAATCCCGCTCGATGATCCCGTACAGCGCCGCCGTGAAGCGCTCGCCGGAGTCGTGCGCCATGTGCGACCACTCGGGCAGGTCATAGCCCTGCAGGTCGGGGCGCAGCTGCGGGTAATCCTCGAAATAAATACCTGGGGCGCCGGTTGCGGCCAGCAGCGCGTTCCAGCTGCGCTCGCGCGGGAATTCGCGGTTCTCGTAGGCCAGGTATTCGCCGGTACTCGGCAGGCGCACGAACAGTACCTTGACGCCGCGCGCGCGCAGCCTGGCAAGCGCCTCGACGGCACGCTCGATCTGCTCCTTCTCCGTCTTGAGCATCTCTTCCGGCGTCGGATCGTCGGGCGAGGGCTCGAAGTCCTGCCGCCAGATACGGCGTGCCAGGTCGCGGTACTGCGGATCATCGCCGACTTTGCTCCAGAGATGCGTGTTGCGGTCGGCCTCCGTCTCCGAGAGCTTGCGCACTCTCAGGAACCACCTGTTCCCCGGCCGCTGCGGCCACGGCTGCCGCGCGAGCACCGCCTGCAATGCGAAGTCCGGGTCGTCGAAGGCGAGGTAGGGCTCGATGAAGCGCATCGATAGCCACTGCCCGATGCGCTGCGAGGGCGACTCCTTCTTCGCATAGCGCGGCGCGCCCTTGTGCAGCCCGAAACCCGAGAAGAACAGATCGGGCGCGACGCCGACCAGAACGCGCCCCGTGAACCTCGGGTCGTCCGCCAGATCCTCAAGCGCGGCGAGCGGCGAGGTGCCTTCGAACGACAGCTGGATCGGCCGCCGCCCGTCGAGGCGCTCCCACACCGGCAACTGCAGGTCGAAATACATGCGCGATGAGCCGAGCAGCACCGTGGCATCGCCCTGGCCCGAATCGAGGCGCCAGCGCTGGATCGCCCACAGTCCGTCGGTGTTGGCGATCGACGGATGCACGCCGTAGTTGCGCCAGTACAGCTCCCAGCCGCCGAGCAGCAGCGCGGCGAGCAGCATCGCGCCGGCGAGGACCCGCCCCCACGGCTGCTCGGGCACCGGCCGTACCGGCACGGGCTGCGCGATGCCGGGCCGGTCGGCCGCGGTCTGCCGTGCGTAGCGATCCGGCGCACCGCCCGGGCCGCCGTGGCGCCCGGTGCGCTCAGAACTGGAAGTAGATGAAGGCACTTCCTACCCCCTGGACGATGATGATCGCGAACAGCAGCAACGCCCATACGCCGCTCACCAGCACGGCGGGCGCACGGGCGATCACGGCTTCCAGCGTGCGCGCGCGCATCAGCCAGTGGATGAGCACCATGGCGCTGACGATTCCCGCGACGACCAGCAGGTCGAAGGTCGGGAGGATCGGCCCGGCGGCGCCGTTCAGTCCGAACATGCCGCGCAGCGCGACCCCGGCCTTGCCGAAGGTCTTGGCGCGGAAGAATACCCAGGTCACATTGACCAGCATGTAGGTGAGCAGGCCGAGCGCCAGGAATATGAAAGGCCCGGGCTGATAGCCGGCGAAGCGCGCGCGCACGGCGCGCTCGGCGGCGAGGTATAGCCCGTGCAGGCCGCCCCAGGCGACGAAGGTCCAGTTCGCGCCGTGCCACAGTCCCCCGAGCAGCATGGTCGTCATGAGCGCCGCGTAGGTGCGGCGCGGTCCATGGCGGTTGCCGCCGAGCGGAATGTACAGGTAGTCGCGCAGCCACGAGGACAGCGTGATGTGCCAGCGCCGCCAGAAGTCGGTGAATCCGACGGCCGCGTACGGAAAGCGGAAGTTGTCCGGCATGGCGAAGCCGAGGCACAGCGCCGCGCCGATCGCGGTGGTCGAGTAGCCCGCGAAGTCGCAGAAGATCTGGCCGCTGAAGGCGAGCGTAGCGGCCCAGGCATCGAGCGCCCCCGGGGTCTTGTCGCTGTCGTAGACGCGCTCGGCGACGTGCGACAGGAAGCTGTCTGCGAGCACGATCTTGTTGAACAGTCCGATCGACATGAGCGCGAGCCCGAAGCGCAGCTGCTCGCCGGTGGCACGGCGCGGCGTCTCGAACTGCGGCACCAGCTCGGTGGGGCGCATGATGGGACCTGCGACCAGATGCGGGAAGAAGGTCACGAACAGCGCGTAGTCGAGCATGTTGCGCGCCGGCAGCGCGCGCCGGAGGTACACATCCAGCGTGTACGACATGGTGGCGAAGGTATAGAAGGAGATGCCCACGGGAAGCACGATGTCGGAGCGTGCCGGGTGCCAGGCGACGCCGATGGTCGACATGACGGCGGTGAAGCTGTCGAGCAGGAACTGCCCGTATTTGAAGTAGCCCAGCATCCCGAGATTGGCGAGCACCGAGAGCAGCATCCATGCATGGCGGGCGGCCGGGCGCAGCGCCTTCACCAGTCCCTGCGCCGCGTACCAGTCGACCACGGTCGAGATCCACAGCAGGATCACGAACGGCGGATTCCACGCGGAGTAGAAGAGGTAGCTCGCGAGCAGCAGGTTGATCTTGCGCGTCGTCCAGCCGAGCGGCAGCGAGTGCATTAGCAGCACGCAGGCGAAGAACACGACGAAGGTGAGCGAATTGAAGACCATGGACGACCGTCCCCTGCGCCGCGGATCTTGAGCGTTTTCCGTGTGTCTCCGGGGTGCCGGCGGGAATCATGCCTGAGCGCGATGCGGCGGCGCAATGGCGCGCAGTGCGGCCCGATGTGCGAGCAGGACGACAACCTCGACGGCTACATCACGGCGAGCGATCATGTTGATCCATCGATGGCCCACGCACGGCGGCGACTGCAGGGAGTCGCGGACACCGGGGTGTCATTGACTCGAGGCCCGGCATCCTCGCGCTCGCTGGATGCAGTCGCTCTCCAGCTGCACGACGGCCTCTGCCACGGCGCGCAGACCGGCCGGCAGTCGGACGCGAACCTCGGTCAAGGTATTCACCGCCGCCTCCGGGTTCAGAATCGTCAACCCCCTGATGGGCAAATCGGACATCTCGAGTGGGCCATCGGTCCCGAGGCCGGCGCGATTCGCGGGAGTCGTATATTCCACGAACTGATCGCTCAGATATCCGAGCTGGTCGTCGGGATGCGGCACCGCCTCGAATGAGGCATCCGAGATCAGATGCTCCTGCCGGACACGGCTGATGAGCTCGCTGCCCGCGAGCGGAAAGAGCTGCGCGGCGACGATGGCGACGTGGAAGCGGCCGGAGGAACCGGCATTGGAGGTCTGGATGGTGACGGCGGGTCCGGCAATCGCCGGCAGGGGAAAGTAGGGCGGTTCGATGCGACCGGGCGTCACGACGAGCACGGTTCCGCTCGATCCGTCCCAGCCCCGGCAGTACCAACCTCTGGGAGCATAGACGCCGGGGCCCTGCTCGGGCCGGTAGAAGGCGATCTGCGCGGCCACGGGCTGTTCCACGGCGGTCGGAATCGACTCGCCGGTTCGGATCCTCGCCGGGCCCGCCTGATCGTTGCCGGGACAGCCGACCACGGGCACCCGGGGCTCGTGCTCAGGAGGCTCTGCCCAGACCCAGGCGCAACAGGAGAGCCCGAGCACGCATCCCACGCCAAGCCATCGGTATGAAACCACTATCGTGCGTCCAATCGAAGCAACGCCCGATGTTCCTCGTTTGTGAGCGCCGGATCCAGCCACCCGTGCAGCACCGATCTTCGCTCTACACCCCGATCGACGCGGGCCAGCACCATGTCAGCGACCGGTGGCTGGCGCGGGAGCGCATGCGGTACCCTGATGGTGCGCGCCGCGAGAAGTCCGGGTACCGGAATTTTGTCCATGCCGTGGATCAGGCGGCCAGCGCCTCGGGGCGCCGCACGCCCGATTTCGCACTCGACTGAGGACCGCCGCCGTGACCGACAGGCCGAATGAGCCGTTCCGGTGCTTCCGAGAGTTCTATCCGTTCTACCTGGCCGAGCACGCCAACCGCACCTGCCGGCGCCTGCATTTCATCGGTTCCTGCCTGGTGTTCGCGGCACTGGCGGCCGCGATTCTCACCGCCAACGGCTGGTGGCTGCTGGCCATGCCGGCGGTCGGCTATGGTTTCGCGTGGCTCGGGCACTTCGCGTTCGAGAAGAACCGCCCGGCCACGTTCCGCCATCCGCTCTACAGCCTGATGGGCGATTGGGTGATGTTCAGGGACATGTTGACGCGGCGCATGCCATTCTGAGCTGCCTGCCAGGCAGGCGCCGGCGGCGCTGCCGATTTGACCGGCAGACCCCGCCGGCTCGCGCAGCCGCGCCGGCGGGACTGCGCGCCTGGGTTATCGGCCGCGTTGCCCCAAACTTGAGCGCCGGGAGGATGTCAGCCGATTGCGCCGGCGCGAGCGCTCAGGCGCGCGAATTCCGCCGTCGATCCGCGATCCAGCTAACAGCGGGGTGCGCACGCCTGCGGTATCTAGTGCCATTGGTTCATTCAGGGATGACTGGCGCGCGCGCCAGGGGTCGTCGGAATGCTGATGCTGGGCGAGAAACCGCGGTTGCTGATCCTGGATCCGTCGGACGCGGCGGGCGGCCGGGTGGCCAGGAAATCACTCGAGCGGCTGGACTATCCGGTAGCGCGCGTCGGGGAATTCGGCGCCGCCCACGGCGCGATCGGTTCGCAGCAGGCCGCCGTGGTGATGGTGATCGCCGACGCATCGGCCCGCGATCCGGCAAGCCTGTGTTCGGGGTTGCTCCATGGCTTCCCGGCGCCTTCCCCGGCGCTGGTGCTGCTGTGCGCCAAGCCGCTCGAGCGCCCGCAATCGGACCTCGCGGCCGTGTTCGTGGCGCCGTTCGATTGGGATGCGATCGTCGATCGGTTGACCGAACTGCTGTCGCTGTCGGCCATGCGCCGGGAGAGGGCCGCACTGGCATCGCTGCTGCAGCTCAGCCGCGTCGAGATGGTCTCGATCGAGACCGAAAGCCAGAGCTGCAGCGTCGGCGAGACGCTCGGCGCGCTGCTTGGGTTGCCGGAACCCGACGGCGCGGCTGCGCGACGCGAGCGGACGCGGCCCATGCATTGGCAGAGGCTGTTCGAACACTGCGATGAGCCGGACCGGCAGCGGGTGCTCGACACCATCAGCGGTTGCCTGGAATCGGGCATCGGCTTCGAGGCCGAATACGATCTGCGCCTCGATCGGAATCACAAGCGACGCCTGCGGCTGACCGGTCATCCGAGCGGCGCCGGCACCGGTGCGCCCCCGCGCCGCGTCGATCTGGTAGTCCAGGACGTGACTCCGGTGGTCGCCCGGAGCAGTTCCGATGCCGGCGGCCGGCTGCTCGAGACCACACTGGGACTGCGCCGCGGTGATCGCGTGCTGCAGTCGTTGATACGTATCGTGCAGGAGTACAAGCAGGGCACGATTCTGCTGATCCGGCTGCAGGGACTGGCGGACTTCTATCGACAATACGGCTATGAATCGGGCGGCGCGTCGTTGCGTGCATTCGCCGAAGCGATCGAGTCGGGCCTGCGGGAGGTGCCCGGCGTGATTCGCATCAGCGCCAGCAAGCAGCAGGTGCTGGCGCGCCTGGCGGGCGGTGAGTTCCTGGTGCTGATTCCCGACATGACCGACGATCGCAGCATGGTCGGCCCGCTGAGCCGGCTGCTGCAGGCGATGCGCGCCGCGATCGCAGCCGATGAGCGCCTGACGCTCATCAACGCCCGGATCGGCATGGCGACCTGGCCCCGGGACGGTTCCAGTCCCGACGTGCTGCTGCGGGCCGCGAACCTGGCGTGTGATTACTTCGCGTTGGACGAGTCCGACGGCCTGGACACGGTCACGGCGGCGGTGGTGCGCGCACGCGAGCAGGCGCGGCTCGAATTCGACCTGCACTATGCGATCGAGCGCGCGCAGCTGCAGCTGCACTATCAACCGAAGCTGTCGATGGAGGCCGGCCGGCTGGTCGGCTTCGAAGCGCTGCTGCGCTGGCAGCACCGGCCGAACCTGCTGGTACCGCCGGCCATCTTCATTCCGATCGCCGAGCGCACCGGATTGATTGCGCGGCTCGGGGCCTGGGTCATCGAGCAGGCGGCCGAGCAGATTGCGATCTGGCGTTCGCAGGGGGTGGGCCCGGTGCCGCTGGCGGTCAACGTCTCGTCGCAGCAGTTCCGGACCGGCGACCTGGTGTCGGTGCTCAACGGCGCCTGCGCCCGGCACCGGGTGGAGCCGGCGTCGCTGCAGACCGAGATCACCGAGAGTTGCCTGATCGACGACACCGAGACGGCCATGCGGCTGCTGGGGGAGATTCGCCGCCTGGGCTGCGAGATCGCGCTGGACGATTTTGGCACCGGCTATTCGTCGTTGTCGTACCTGCAGCGCCTGCCGCTCGACATCCTGAAGATCGACCGCAGTTTCACCATCAGCATCGGCCCGGAACAGGGCGACCGGAGCCTGGCGTTCAATATCATCGGCATCGGACGCTCGCTGGGACTGAGGGTCATCGCCGAGGGGGTCGCATCGGCGGCGCAATGGCAGGCGCTGCGCGGCTGGGGCTGTGCGCAGGCGCAGGGCTATCTGATCAGCCAGCCGGTGCCGGCCGCGGCCGTGCCGCTCATGTGGCACCATGGCGCCTGGGACGCGGCGACGTATCGGTTCCAGGTGCCGGCCACGGCGGCTGCGACAGCCGCTGCGGCCGGGCCGGGCGCCGCGGCCGCGCCGCTGGGCGACGTCGCATAGATCGGATCACCCTTGATGCCACCGAGCGACATCGATTACATGCTGCGGGCGCTGGAATTGGCGCGCCAGGCCGAGGCCGCCGACGAGGTGCCGATCGGGGCCGTACTGGTGCGCAATGACGCCATCATCGCCACCGGCGCCAACCAGCCGATCGGTGCCTGCGATCCGACCGCCCACGCCGAGATCGAGGCGATGCGCGCCGGTGCGCGTGCGCTCGGCGGCTATCGGCTCACGGACACGACGCTGTACGTCACGCTCGAGCCGTGCCTGATGTGCGCGGCGGCCCTGGTGCATGCGCGGGTGCGCCGCGTGGTGTTCGGTGCGTTCGATCCGCTGGCCGGCGGCGCCGGCGGCCTGATCGACGTGTTCAAGCTCGGCGGACTGAACCACCGGGTCGACGTGTTCGGCGGCGTGCTGGCCGAGCAGTGCGGCGCACTGCTGCGCGGCTTTTTCGAGCGCCGCCGGGACTGATCGGCAAGCGGCCGCGCCGCGCGCCGCCGCCGCGCAGGACTATTCGTAGCGACGCAGCTCGAATGCGGACGGCGGTGCCGGTGGCGCAGCGCGGGCGCGCTGATCGCGGGCCACGGTCACGGTGCCCTGCCATTCCAGCACGGCCAGATACTGGCGCACCTGTTCGACGAACCTGGCCGGTTCCCAGCCGCGGGCGTAGCCGCGCTTGACCCGCGAATACCACTGCTCCTGCGCCAGCAGCGGCAGCTGCTCGCGCACGTCCCGCCACAGATCCGGATTCTTGCCGCGTATCTGCGCGAGCACCCGTGCATCCTCCAGATGGCCGTAGCCGACGTTGTATGCGGCGAGCGCGAGCCAGGTCCGATCCGGCTCGGCGATGCGGTCGGGGATGGTATCGATCACCTGCGCCAGATATCTCGCGCCACCGAGGATATTCTGCTGCAGATCGGTGCGATCCGTGACGCCGACCGCGCTGGCGGCGTCGGTGGTCAGCATCATGACGCCCAGCGCGCCTTCGCTGGATACCGCCTGCATCTGCCATCTCGATTCCTGATAGCCGACCGCCGCCAGCAGTCGCCAGTCGAGCCCGGTGGCCTGCGCGGCCTGCTCGAACAGTGCCTGCAGCTCCGGCAGGCGCGTGGCGATCTCGGCTTGAAGGCGATGCGCTTCCTCGTAGTCGAACTCGCGCGACTCCCGGCCCGCGTCCTGTTCGATGCGCGCCATCAGGCCCGAGGCCTTGGCTTCGCCGAAGAACTCATTCGCGGCCGCGGCCAGATCGGCCGCGCCGGCGCGCACGATCCACTGCAACGGCCGCGTGTCCGGCAGCGCGAAGGCGACCACCGTTTCCGGGTACAGATGCTGCTCGAATTCGAACTCGTTGGCATCGACGACGGCGAAGTCGGCGGCGCCGCTGTCGAGCAGCTCGAGCGGACCGGCCTGTGTCGAGGTCAGGACGGTCCAGGACAGGTCCGGTATCCCGTTGTCGCGGATCGAGCGCAACAGCTCGAGCTGCGGACTGTCGGCGCGTACCATGACGCGGCAGTCGCCCAGGCCGGTGACGTCGCGCGGGCGCGGCTTGCCCCGGACCTGCACCACGAGCTGCGCGACCTGCTCGTAGTTCGCGGTCGGCAGGCCGACGCGCAGCCATTGCGCATCGGCGCTGATCTGCGCGGCCGCGATGTCGGCCCGTCCGTGGCTCAGTGCGGCGCGCATGGCGGCCGCATCGGCCACCGGCTCGATCACCAGCGCGACCTGCAACTGCTGCGCAAACGCGTTCGCCAGCCGATACTCGAAGCCCTGCGGGCCGTGGGCTCCGAGGTAATAGCTCGTGGGCGCGTTCAGCGTCACGACGCGCAGCTCGCCGCGCTGGCGGATCTGCTGCAGCGCTGACAGCTGCGGCTGCGCGCAGCTCGACAGCAGCAGTGCCGCCACCGCGGCCGCGATCAGGCGGCGGGGGGCGGCGCGCGGCGCTCGCCGCCGCGGCCCACGGGCCGGTATCCGAGGTCTCATTGCGTTCATCACTACGCTAGAATACCAGCCTGCCCGCGGAGAGGTACCGAAGCGGTCATAACGGCGCCGACTCGAAATCGGATGGTCGGGTTAAACCGGCACGTGGGTTCGAATCCCACCCTCTCCGCCAAATCCATGCTACGGCCCGCCATGCCGTTCGACCGCGTCCGGCGCTGCGATCAGCCTTGCTGCCGTGATTGAGGAGGCCGCGAGGTCTGCTTCCGGGCGGCGGGGCGCTTGCAAAGCGGCGCCCCTATCCTTACTCTTACATGTAAGAGTAAGGAGACGGCACGTGCGCATCACGTCGAAGGGGCAGGTGACGATCCCGGCCGACATCCGCGAACGGGCGGGTTTGTTGCCCCATACCGAGGTGGAATTCGAGTTCGACGGCAAGGTGGTGCGCATCGTTCGCTCCAAGGCCGGCAGGAAGGATGGTCGCGGCGCTCGCCTCGTCGCCCATCTGCGGGGCCGCGGCGATGTCGCGATGAGCACCGACGCCATAATGGCGCTGACCCGCGATGACTGAATGACGGCCGTATTGGTTGACGCCAACGTCCTTCTCGACGTCATGACGCAGGACGCGCGTTGGCTTGCGTGGTCCGCGGAAGCCATCGAACGCGCCGCGGACCGGCATCGCCTGGTCATCAATCCGGTCATTTATGCTGCGGTCTCGATTCGATATTCGCGCATCGAGGATCTGGATGCCGCGCTCCCGAAAGCCATGTTCGATCGTGAGCCCATTCCGTACGATGCCGCCTTTCTCGCTGGCAAGGTGTTCTTCGCCTATCGAAGGCGAGGCGGAACAAGGAGCGTGCCGCTTCCGGACTTTTTCATCGGTGCTCACGCGGCCGTTGCGGGATATTCGCTGATGACGAGGGATGCGGCGCGTTATCGGACCTATTTCCCCAAGCTCTCTCTGATCGCCCCGAACGTTACTTCGGCTTCGAGATAGGGCTATGGCGTAAATATAGCGCGCATCATCATCGGTCGTGGACCGCAGCGACGAGAGGCTCGCGGACCGGCTCAGCCGAGTCGTGCGGCCACGGTCTCGGCCGCAAGGCCGTCGACCTCGAGCAGCTTGTGGCGACTGCTGCGGCCACGCACGAGGCGGACCGCGCGCTGCGGCAGGCCGAGCTTCTGCGCCACGAATGCCAGCAAGGCCGTGTTCGCGGCGTCATCGACCGGCGGCGCCGCGAGGCGAATCTTGATGCTCGCGCCGTGCCGCCCGGCCATTTCGGTGCGCGCGGCGCGCGGCTGGACGTAGATCTGGATTCGGGTCGCGGCGCTCATCGGTGCGCAGTGTGCGGTGGCGCGGCGGCAGCGCGCAATGGCCGCTGCACTCCGGGCTGCGGATCCGGCGGCTTCCGCGCATAATAGGCCGATCCAGATGCGGGGAGCGCTCGCTCCGGCCCGGGAGTCCGGCCGGAGCCGAGGGACATATGTCCGCATCCGATAGGGAACCCTGAGCGATGTGGATCGTACGACTTGCCTTGCGCCGGCCCTACACGTTCATCGTGCTGGCGATGCTCATCGTCCTGCTCGGGCTGTTCACGATCCTGCGCACGCCCACCGACATCTTCCCCAACATCGACATCCCGGTGGTCAGCTCGATCTGGAGCTACACCGGCTTGCCGCCGGAAGACATGGCGAATCGCATCGTCTCGAGCGCCGAGCGCTACGCCCAGACCACGGTCAACGACGTCGAGCACACCGAATCGCAGTCGCTGTACGGCATCTCGGTGGTCAAGTACTTCTTCCAGCCCAATGCCAGCGAGGAGATGTCCTACGCGCAGATCACCGGCGTCTCGCAGACGCTGCTGCGGCAGGCGCCGCTGGGCACCACGCCGCCGTTTATCCTGGCCTACAACGCCTCGACGGTGCCGGTGCTGCAGCTCGCGCTGGAGAGCTCGACGCTGTCGGAGTCGCAGCTGTTCGACCTCGGCAATACGATCATTCGCCCGGGGCTGACGACCGTGCAGGGCGCCGCGCTGCCCTATCCCTACGGCGGCAAGCAGCGCCAGATACAGGTGGACATCGATCCGGCGGCACTGCGCGCCAAGGGGCTGTCGGGCGCCGACGTCAGCAACGCGATCGGCGCGCAGAATCTGGCGCTGCCGGCGGGCACCGAGAAGATCGGCGACATCGAATACAACGTCAAGCTCAACTCCAGCCCGCTCACGATGCAGGAGCTGAACGATCTGCCGGTCCGCACGGTCAACGGCACTGTGGTGTACGTGCGCGACGTCGCCAACGTGCACGACGGCGCGAGCCCGCAGACCAATCTGGTGCGCGTCGGCGGCCGCCACGCGGTGCTGATGTCGGTCCTCAAGACCGGCAGCGCATCGACGCTGCAGGTCATCGACCGGGTCAAGCAGCTGATCCCCGGCATCCAGCGGCAGCTGCCGGAGGATTTCAAGATCGGGCTGACCGGCGATCAGTCGCTGTTCGTGCGCGCGGCGGTCGACGGCGTGATTCGCGAGGGGGTGATGGCGGCGGCGCTGACGGCGCTCATGATCCTGCTGTTCCTCGGCTCCTGGCGCAGCACGCTGATCATCACGATCTCGATCCCGCTGTCGGTGCTGGCCTCGATCATCTGCCTGTCGGCGATCGGTCAGACGATCAACATCATGACGCTGGGCGGGCTCGCCCTGGCGGTCGGCATCCTGGTGGACGACGCCACCGTGGCGATCGAGAACATCAACTGGCACCTGGAACAGGGCAAGGACGTCGAGCCCGCGATTCTCGACGGTGCGCACCAGATCGCGGTGCCGGCGCTGGTCTCGACCCTGTGCATCTGCGTGGTGTTCGTGCCGATGTTCCTGCTGACCGGAGTGTCGCGCTTCCTGTTCGTGCCGCTCGCCGAGGCGGTCGTGTTCGCGATGCTCGCCTCCTATGTGCTGTCGCGCACCCTGGTGCCCACGCTCGCCATGTACTGGCTGCACCGGCACGTACCGGGTCAGGCCGAAAGCGCGTCGCGCAACGTGCTGGTGCGCCTGCAGCGCGGATTCGAGCGCCGCTTCGCGGCCGCGCGCGACGGCTACCACGCACTGCTCGAGGCCGCCGTGCAGCACGGCTTCGGCTTCATCGTCGCCTTCATGGCGGTCGGCGCGACTGCGTTCCTGCTGCTGCCGTGGCTCGGGCGCGATTTCTTCCCGTCGGTCGACGCCGGCCAGGTGCGCCTGCACCTGCGTGCCCGCAGCGGCACGCGGCTGGAGCAGACCGCCATCCTGTGCGATTCGGTCGAGGCGCTCATCCAGCAGACGATTCCGCGGCAAGAGCTGCACACGCTGATCGACAACATCGGCGTGCCCTACAGCGGCATCAATCTCTCGTACAGCACTTCGGCGCCCATCGGTCCGGGGGACGCCGATATCATGATCGCGCTGCGTGAAGGCC
This sequence comes from Gammaproteobacteria bacterium, assembly GCA_027315105.1. Classification (GTDB taxonomy): domain Bacteria; phylum Pseudomonadota; class Gammaproteobacteria; order Steroidobacterales; family Steroidobacteraceae; genus FEN-1191. The sequence goes on along the minus strand of DAHUYP010000036.1, from coordinate 22,257 downwards.
ATCGCCGGCCGACCGCGCAGTACGTGCGCGCGCTGCGTGACCGGCTGCGCGACGCCTTTCCCGGCACCACGTTCGCGTTCCTGCCGTCCGACATCGTCAACCAGATCCTGAACTTCGGCCTGCCGGCGCCGCTCGACGTGCAGATCGTGGGCTTCAATGTCGACGCCAACCGCGCCTTCGCCAACCGTCTACTGGCGCAACTGCGGAGCATTCCCGGCGCGGCCGATCTGCGTATCCAGCAGGCGTTCGACTATCCGCAGCTCAACGTGGTGGTGGATCGCACCAACGCCGCGCTGGTCGGCCTCACGCAGCAGAACGTCGCCAGCGACGTGCTGATCTCGCTGTCGGGCAGCCAGCAGACCGCGCCGGCATTCTGGGTCGATCCGCGCACCGGCATCCAGTACAACGTCGCCACCCAGGCGCCGCAGTATCGCATCACCTCGCTGCAGGACCTGGCGACGACGCCGCTCACGACCGGGTTCGGCGGCTCCTCGCAGCTGCTGGCCAATCTTGCCTCGATCGATCGCGGCGTCGGGCAGGCCGTGGTCAGCCATTACAACGCGCTGCCGGTGATCGATATCTACGGATCCGTGGACGGCACCGATCTGGGCACGGTCGCCGACGCGGTGCGCCGCACGGTGGATGCCGCGCGCCCCGCTCTGCCGCGCGGCAGCGAGATGATGGTGCGGGGACAGATCGAGACCATGCGCTCCTCCTTCAGCGGTCTCGCGTTCGGCATGATCGGCGCGGTGGTGCTGATCTACCTGCTGATCGTGATCAACTTCCAGAGCTGGCTCGATCCGCTGATCATCATCAGCGCCCTGCCGGCGGCGCTCGCCGGCATGGTATGGATGCTGTTCGTCACGCATACCACGATCAGCGTACCGGCCCTGATCGGTGCCATCATGTGCCTGGGCGTTGCCACCGCGAACAGCATCCTGATCGTGAGCTTCGCGCGCGAACGCATGGATGCCGGCCTGGCGGCGGCGGCGGCGGCGCTGGAGGCGGGTTTCGTACGTTTCCGTCCGGTGCTGATGACCGCCGGAGCGATGGTGATCGGTATGCTGCCGATGGCGCTGGGACTCGGGGAAGGCGGCGAGCAGAACGCGCCGCTGGGACGCTCGGTCATCGGCGGCCTGCTGTTCGCCACCTTTGCAACCCTGCTCTTCGTGCCGGTGGTGTTTTCGGTGGTGCACGGCCGGTTCAGCCGCCCGCGCGCCGCTGCCGGCGTCGCACACGCCTGAATCAACGAGCCCTGCAGATGAACCCTACGACGACCACGAATCCCCAGCTACGGCGGCTCCAGCGCTTCGCACTGTACGCGCTGGCGGCAGCGGTCGTGGTCGCGGCATGGGGCATCTTCACGCGCATCCACGCGCGCGCCGCGCTCGAGGCCGAGGCACTGGCGCAGTCGGTGCCGGTGGTGGCGGTGGTCACGCCGCGGCACAGCGATCATGCCGACGAGCTGGTGCTGCCCGGGGACGTGCAGGCCTACATCGATGCGCCGATCTATGCGCGCACCAACGGCTACCTCAAGCGCTGGTACGCCGACATCGGTACCCACGTCAAGGCCGGCCAGTTGCTGGCGGTGATCGAGACCCCGGAGGTGGACGCGCAGTATCGCCAGGCCAAGGCGGATCTTGCCACCGCGCAGGCCAACAACCAGCTGGCACAGACCACGGCGGCGCGCTATCGGGAGCTGATCAAGACCGGCCTGGTGGCGCAGCAGGACGCGGACAACGCGCAGGGCGATGCCGATGCCAAGAGCGCGCAGCTGGAGTCCGCCCGCCAGAATCTGCAGCGGCTGGAGGAGCTGCAGTCCTTCAACCGCATTACCGCGCCGTTCGACGGCATCGTCACGGCGCGCCGGACCGACGTCGGGGCGCTGGTGACCGCGGGCAGCACCAGCGGCCAGGAGCTGTTCCACATGAGCTCGACGCGGCGGCTGCGCGTCTACGTGCAGGTGCCCCAGGCCTACGCGAGCCTGATCAGGGCCGGCCAGGCGGCCGGACTGACGCTCGTGGAGCGTCCCGCGCACCGCTATCCGGCCAAGGTGGTGAGCACTTCCAAGGCGATCGACCCGATCACGCGCACGCTGCTGACCGAGCTGGATGCCGACAACGCGAACGAGGAGCTGCTACCGGGAGCGTATTCGCAGGTGCACCTGCAGCTGCCGGCAGGCCTGCAATCGTGGCGACTGCCGTCCAACACGCTGCTGTTCCGTGGCGACGGGCTGCACGTGGCGACCGTCGATGCGCACGATCACGTGCAGCTCAATGCCGTCGACGTGGGGCGCGACTTCGGCACCGAGATCGAGATCCTGTCCGGCGTCAGCGCGCAGGATCGGGTGATCCTCAACCCGCCCGATTCGATACTGGCCGGCACGCTCGTCAAGGTGCGCGCCGCGCAGTGAGGTGCGGGCAGTGGCGCGGCGGCGGTGCCGGCGGCACCGCCGGTCGCCAGCGGGCCGTCGGGCCGTCGGGCTACGATTTGGAGCGATCGCCGCCGTTGGGCTTGTAGGCCGCAACGAAGGCGCGGGCGAAGGCTTCGCCGAACAGATGCGGGAAGCGGCCCGCCGGCATCTCGGTGATGGTGCGGAAGCGCGCCGTCAGGCCCGAGGATTCGGCCTCCCCGGCGCTCGCGGGGCGACCGCCGGTGCTCTGCGCCAGCGCGCGCGGATCGAGCCGGCCGATGAATTCAGCGAGCGCATCATGCAATGCATGCATCATTGCCAGGTCGTGGCGGCGCGTGCTGACCAGCATGTCGCGCAGCCATTGCACCGCATCGAGCTCGTGGCGCTCGTGCCCGGCCAATAACCGCAGCAGCAGGTCCTCGACCGGCAGCCCGGTCAGTCCGATGTGCTGCGGATCCTCGCGGCCGACCTGGACCTGGGTCTGATCGCGTATTTCACGCTGTGCCAGCGCCAGGCCCTTGAGCCCCACCAGTGCCTCGCGCAGCAGCACGCCCGCCAGCTTCAGGAGCCTTGCGGGTGCTTCGGGCGGCAATTGCCGCGGGTCGATGCCGGCGCCGCGGCAGAAGGCCTCGATACCGGCCGCGTTCTCGGCCGCGGCGCGCTCGCCTGCGGCGCGTTCGTTCGCGGTGCGCTCGGCCATGGAGCGTTCGACCGCCCGCAGCTCACGCCGCGCGGAAGAGGAGATCACCACATGGGCCGGCGCTTCGCGTTGACCGCTCTGGTCGTAGGCCAGCAGGCCGGTGTCCTCGGTGAGCGCCGGCTGGCCGAAGGCGTCGACCGGGCCAATCCGGCTGCTGCTGCTGCTGCTGCTGCTGCTGGCCGAGGGGCCGGAGCGCAACAGGTCGCGCACGCTCAGCGAGGCGCCGATGTCGTTGCGGCCGGCCATCGGGCCGGCCGCCGGGGGCTCGGCGCTGACCGGAAAGATGGAGCTCGCCTCCGGGGCCTCGGCGGGCTCGGTGTCGATGCTGACCGCGATGCGGTATTCACCCAGGCTCAGGAGATCGCCGTCGCGCAGCGGATAGGTGGCGCGGCGGCCGATCGGTACCGTGCCGTCGTTGACGAATACGCCGTTGGTGCTGGTGTCGAGCAGGAAATAAACGCCGTTGCGAAACTGCACGCGCGCGTGATGCGCGGACAGGTAACGCTGCGGATCGGGTAGCACCCAGTCGTTGTCGTGCGCGCGGCCGATGCTGCCGCCGCCGACGCCCAGCACGATACTGGAGCGGCCGCCGAGCGGGCCGCGTTGTTCACTGATTATAGTGAGCTTAAGGGCCATCGCGGCTATTCAGACGGGCTCCCGGTCGGGCAACGACATATAATAGAACAGCAGCAGAATCCAGGCCGACTGCCGCCCCTGAAAGTCAACCATGGCATCGAATCACATTTTCAAGATCCTCTTTGTGAACCAGGGCAAGGTTTACGAGGTTTACGCGCGGAAAGTCAGCCATGGCGCATTATTCGGGTTCGTGGAGATCGAAGAGCTGGTGTTCGGCGAGCGCTCCTCGGTGGTGCTCGATCCGGGCGAGGAACGCTTGAAGAGCGAGTTCGCCGGCGTCAAGCGCAGCTACCTGCCGCTGCAGTCGGTCATCCGCATCGACGAGGTGCGCAAGCAAGGCGTCAGCAAGATCGTGGCGCTGGAAGGCGCCAACGTGGCGCAGTTTCCGATCTCCCTGCTGCCACCGTCGGCCACCGATCCGGGACCGAAGAAGAGTTGATGCTCAAGCTTCCGGGCTCGAAGGCGCTGTCCGCGTTTCGCATCGCCCGATTACTCGCGCGCCTGCAGCAACTCGAGCCGGCAGTGGCGGGACTGCAGGCACGCTTCCTGCATTTCATCGACTGCAGCCGCGAGCTCGACGGCCGCGAACTCGCGCGGCTCGGCGAGCTGCTCGACGACGGCGGGGAGCGGCCGGCGGGCCCCTGGCCGCCGTCGCCGTCGGCCGGCGCGGCGCAAGAGCTGCTGGTGGTGCCGCGGCCGGGCACGATCTCACCCTGGTCGAGCAAGGCCACCGACATTGCACGGGTATGCGGGCTGTCGGGCGTGCGTCGCATCGAGCGCGGCATTCTCTACACGCTCGAGCTGCGCCACGGGGTGCCGGCCGGCCGCATCGCGGCGCTGGCCGCGCCGCTGCACGATCGCATGATCGAGGCGGTGTTCGAGGACGTCGGGCGCGCCGCGCAGCTGTTCGTGACCGAGCCGCCGCGGGCGCTGCAGTGGATCGGCCTGCAGCACGGCCGCGACGGTCTCGCCGAGGCGAATCGGCGCCTCGGGCTGGCGCTGTCCGATGACGAGATCGATTATCTGCTCGAGACCTATCGCCAGCTCGGCCGCGACGCCAGCGACGTCGAGCTGATGATGTTCGCGCAGGCGAATTCCGAGCATTGCCGGCACAAGATCTTCAACGCCGAGTTCGTGATCGACGGCCGCGCGCGCGAGCGATCGCTGTTTGCGATGATCCGCAACACCTACGCGCAGGCTCCGCGCGGCGTGCTGTCGGCGTATCGGGACAACGCCGCGGTGTTCGAGGGCGGGCGCGGCCGGCGATGGTTTGCGCAGCCGCACAGCGGCATCTACGCAGGCTGCGACGAGCCGATCGATGTGCTGATCAAAGTCGAGACACACAACCACCCGACCGCCATCTCGCCGTTTCCCGGAGCCGCCACCGGCGCCGGCGGCGAGATTCGCGATGAGGGGGCGACCGGCCGCGGCGCCAAGCCGAAGGCGGGGCTGACCGGCTATTCGGTGTCGCACCTGATGATCCCGGATTTCGTCCAGCCCTGGGAGCGCAGCGCCGGCCGGCCGGCGCGCATCGCCTCGGCGCTCGAGATCATGCTGGAGGGGCCGATCGGCGCGGCGTCATTCAACAACGAATTCGGTCGCCCCAACATCTGCGGCTATTTCCGTACCCTGGAGAGCGCGCTGCCGGGCGATCCGCCCGGGCGCGTGCGCGGCTATCACAAGCCGATCATGCTTGCGGGCGGCCTCGGCAACGTACGCCGGCAGCACGTGGAGAAGAGCGAGGTCAGCGTCGGCGCGAAGCTGGTGCTGCTCGGGGGACCGGCGATGCTGATCGGGCTCGGCGGCGGTGCGGCCTCCTCGGTCGGCAGCGGCAGCTCCGCGGAGGATCTCGATTTCGCTTCGGTGCAGCGCGGCAACGCCGAGATCCAGCGCCGCGCGCAGGAGGTGATCGATCGCTGCTGGGCGCTCGGCGCCGACAATCCGATCCAGCTCATTCACGACGTCGGCGCCGGCGGCCTGTCCAACGCCGTGCCGGAGGCCGTGGCCCACAGTCGGCGTGGGGCGCGCGTGGAACTGCGCGAGGTACCCAACGCCGAGCCCGGCATGTCGCCGCTGCAGATCTGGTGCAACGAGGCGCAGGAGCGCTACGTGCTCGCGGTCGAGCCGGGCGGCCTCGCGCGCCTGCGCGCGATCGCGGTGCGCGAGCGTTGCCCGCTGGCCGTGATCGGCGAGATCACCGGCGACGGCGTGCTGGTCGTGCACGATCGCGAGTTCGGCAACGATCCGGTCAACATGCCGCTCGAGGCGCTGCTCGGCAATCCGCCGCGCATGCGCCGCGAGGTGCGCAGCCTGCCGCCGCCGCGCGTGCAGTGCGGGGGCGAGAGCGCGCGCGACCTCGAGCTGGAGCGGGTGGACCTGCGCGAAGCGCTGTTTCGCGTGCTGCGCCTGCCGGCCGTGGCGGACAAGACGTTCCTGATCACGATCGGCGATCGCACCGTGGGCGGCCAGATCAGCCGCGATCAGCTCGTCGGACCGTGGCAGGTGCCGGTCAGCGACGTGGCGGTCACGCTCGCGGATTTCCAGCAGCACGCCGGCGAGGCGATGGCGATCGGCGAGCGCACGCCGGCCGCGCTGCTCGACGCCGCGGCCTCGGCACGCCTGGCGGTCGCCGAGGCGGTCACCAACATCCTGGCCGCGGACATTGGCGCGCTGGCCGACGTGCGCCTGTCGGCCAACTGGATGGCGGCCTGCGGCGAGCAGGGCGAGGATGCCGCCCTGTATGCGGCGGTGCGCGCCGTCGGCGAGCAGTTCTGCCCGGCGCTGGGAATCGCCATTCCGGTGGGCAAGGACTCGCTGTCGATGCAGACCGCCTGGCAGCAGGACGGCCAGACGCGATCGGTGGTCGCGCCGGTGTCGCTGATCGCCTCGGCGTTCGCTGCGGTGGCCGACGTGCGCCGCACCTGGACTCCGGTGCTGCAACTCGACCAGGGACCCTCGGTGCTGCTGCTCGTGGACCTGGCGCGCGGCCGCAACCGCCTCGGGATGAGCGCGCTGGCGCAGGTGTACAACGCGGTGGGCGGCGCCTGCGCCGACGCGGACGATCCCGCGCTGCTGGCCGGATTCGCCGCGGCGATGATCGAGCTGCGCCGCCAAGGCCGGGTGCTCGCTTATCACGATCGTTCGGATGGCGGGTTGCTGGTGACGCTCGTGGAAATGGCGTTTGCCGGCCATTGCGGTCTCGACATCGTCCTGCCCCCGCAGGCGTGCTCGGCGCCGGCGCAGCTGTTTGCCGAGGAGCCGGGGGCCGTGCTGCAGGTGGCGCGTTCGCAGCAGGCCGCCGTGCTGGCGTGCCTGGCCGCCCACGGCCTGGCGGACTGCGTGCAGCCGATCGGCGCGCCCATGCCACAGCTGCGGGTCCGGATCCGCGCCGGCGACGCATCGCTGGACGAATCGTGGCGCGATCTGCGCCACGCCTGGTCCGAGACCTCCTATCGCCTGCGGCGCCTGCGCGATGACCCGCAATGCGCCGAAGAGGAGCTCGCGGCCCTGCTGGACGAGTCCGACCCCGGCCTGTCGCAGCGGCTGAGCTTCGATCCGCAGCAGGATACGGCCGCGCCGCTGATCGCGCGCGGCGCGCGCCCGCGGGTCGCGGTGCTGCGCGAGCAGGGCGTCAACAGCCAGGTGGAAATGGCGGCGGCGCTCGATCGCGCCGGCTTCGAGGCGCACGATCTGCACATGTCGGATCTGCTCGGCGGGCAGCGCAGCCTGGAGGACTTCTCCGGGCTGGTGGCCTGCGGCGGGTTCTCCTACGGCGATGTGCTCGGGGCCGGCGGCGGCTGGGCGCGATCGATCCTGTTCCACGATCGAACGCGCCGTGAATTCGAGCGCTTCTTCGCGCGCGCCGACACCTTCGCGCTCGGCGTCTGCAACGGCTGCCAGATGTTCGCGCTGCTCAAGCAGCTGATTCCGGGGGCGGCGCACTGGCCGCGCTTCCTGCGCAATCGCAGCGAGCAGTTCGAGGCGCGCTTCGGACTGGTGGAGATAGCCGATTCGCCGTCCGTGCTGCTGGCCGGCATGAACGGCTCGCGCCTGCCGATCGCGATCGCGCACGGCGAGGGCCGGCCGCAGTTCGAGCGCGCGCAGGATCTGCAGCACTGTCTCGAGCAGCGGCTGGTGGCGCTGCGCTACCTCGACAACCACGGCCGGATCGCCGCCGCCTATCCGGCCAATCCCAATGGCGCCGAACACGGCATCGCCGCCCTGACCACGGCAGACGGCCGCGTGACCATCACGATGCCGCATCCGGAGCGCGTCTACCGTACGGTGCAGAACTCGTGGCATCCGCGCGATGCAGGCGAGGACAGCGGCTGGATGCGCATGTTCCGCAACGCGCGCGTCTGGCTCGGCTGAGCGCCAGGCGGCGCGGCGGCGCGCCGCTCAGTGCTCGACGCGACCCGGATCGGCTGTGCTGCAATCGGCCGCGCCGCGCTCGGGCAGGACGCGCTCGCGCGGACGCGCGTTGCGCTCGGCTTCGTCGGAGAAGAAACGCCGCACCACCATCGCCTGCTGCAGGCGCCCCTTGCGGACGTAGGACTGGTAGAGCAGGTCCTTCATGACTTCGAGCAACAGGCCGCACTGGTCGTCGTCGAGCGGCGGCGGGCTCGGTGCCGGATCGGCATCGGTGCCGAAGATCACGCGCTTGATCAGCGCAAAGCTCGCGGCGTCGATCTCCGCCATGTCGCGCAGCTCATTGAGCTCATCGAACACGCGCAGCCGGCCCACTTCACCGAGATTCGCAAACGCCGCCTGCGTGGTGCGCCGGCACATGGCGGCGAAGGCGTTGAAGGATCCGTGCGAGTAGCACACCAGCGCCTCGCGAAACATCGTCTCGACCTCTTCCGGCAGATAGGTGAAGCTGAACTTCTCCTTCGGCCGCTCGATCTCGCTGAACTGCGATGACAGCTCGATGCGCGCGGCGCCGTAGTTGCGCACCGTGAAGCGCAGAAAGATCGGCGCGTTGCAGGCATCGCAGCGGTAGACGAGGCCGATCTGCTTGGGACGCGTGGCGGACAGGTCCGCAAAGCGCGGCACCGCCTGCGGGGTGATGTGCGCGACCACCAGGCAATGCGGACAGGTCAGAGCCAGGCTCGCGGCCTGCTCATGGTGCAGCCGATCGTTGCTATCGATGTAGACCGACATGGTTCGCGTTCAGGGTGACATCGGCCGGGGCCAGTGTAGCCGAATGGCGACAACGCGGCACCGCCATCGCGGCGCCGGACATAATGTGGCGCGGAGGCGCGGAGGCGCGCGGATCGTGGGGGGCTGCGCGGGGGGCGCGGCATGGCCGCTGCCTCTCAGCCGCTCAGGCGGCGGTATTTGAGCCGGTGCGGCTGCGCGGCGTCCTCGCCGCGGCGGCGCTTGAGATCCTCGACGTAGTCCTGATAGTTGCCCTCGAACCAGACCACCTCGGAGTTGCCCTCGAAGGCCAGGATGTGGGTGGCGATGCGGTCGAGGAACCAGCGGTCGTGCGAGATGACCACCGCGCAGCCGGGGAAGTTCAGCAACGCATCTTCGAGCGCGCGCAGGGTCTCGATGTCAAGATCGTTGGTCGGCTCGTCGAGCAGCAGCACGTTGCCGCCCTCGCGCAGCACCTTGGCCAGGTGCACGCGATTGCGCTCCCCGCCGGAGAGCTCGCCGATCAGCTGTTGCTGCTGCGCACCCTTGAAATTGAACCGCCCGACGTAGCTGCGCGAGGGGGTCTCGTAGGCATCCACGCGGATGACGTCCTGACCGCCCGAGATCTCCTCCCACACTGTCTTCCTGTCGTCGAGCGTCTGGCGCGACTGATCGACGTACGCCAGCTTGACGCTCGGGCCGATGCGGATCTCGCCGGCATCGGCGCTCTGCGCGCCGGTCAGCATGCGAAACAGCGTGGTCTTGCCGGCGCCATTGGGGCCGATGATGCCGACGATGCCGCCGCGTGGCAGGCTGAAATTCAGGTTGTCGATCAGCAGCCGATCGCCGAAACCCTTGCGCAGGCCCCGCGCCTCGATCACCAGCTCGCCGAGGCGCGGCCCGGGCGGAATGTAGATCTCGTTGGTCTCGTTGCGCTGCTGGAACTCCCTGGATGCCAGCTCCTCGTAGCGCGCCAGGCGCGCCTTGCTCTTGGCCTGCCGGGCCTTCGGATTGGTGCGCACCCACTCGAGCTCGCGCGCCAGCGTCTTGCGCAGCGCGTCGCGCTCGCGTTCCTCCAGCGCCAGGCGTTTCTCCTTCTGCTCGAGCCAGGAGGAGTAATTGCCCTGCCAGGGGATGCCATGGCCGCGATCGAGCTCGAGGATCCATTGCGCAACGTTGTCGAGAAAGTAGCGATCGTGCGTCACGGCCACGACCGTGCTCGGGTATTCCTCGAGGTAGCGCTCGAGCCAGGCGACCGATTCGGCGTCCAGGTGATTGGTGGGCTCGTCGAGCAGCAACATGTCCGGCTGCGACAGCAGCAGACGGCAGAGCGCGACGCGGCGCTTCTCGCCGCCCGACAGCTGCGCGATGGCCGCCTCCCACGGCGGCAGGCGCAGCGCATCGGCCGCGATCTCGAGCTTGCGCTCGAGTTCCCAGCCGCCTGCCGCGTCGATCGCGTCCTGCAGCTTGGCCTGCTCCTCGAGCAGCCGGTTCATCTGCGCATCGTCCATCGGCTCGGCGAAGCGGTCGCTGATGCGGTTGAAGCGCTCGAGCAGTTCGAAGGAGCCGCCGACCCCCTCCATGACCACCGCGCGCACGTCCTTGTCCGGATCGAGCTGCGGTTCCTGAGGCAGAAAGCCGATCCTGATGCCGGGCTGGGGCCGCGCCTCGCCGTCGATCGCCTGATCGACGCCGGCCATGATCCGCAGCAGCGTGGACTTGCCGGAACCGTTCAGGCCCAGCACGCCGATCTTGGCGCCGGGAAAGAACGACAGGCTGATGTCGCGCAGGATGACGCGCTTGGGCGGCACGACCTTGGAGACCCGATTCATCGTGTAGATGTACTGCGCCATGGAGGACCAGCCGTGCGGCGATGGGAGAGAGCCATTATAGAGCGCCCCGGCGCGCTGCCAGTGTGGTGTGCCGCCCTGCGAGCGCGCGATCGCGCCACGGTGCCTCAATCTTGCAGTGCGGCGCCGACCGCCGCGGCCGCGGCCCGGTGCCCGGCCCGGCCCGGGCGGCGCCGTCCCGAGCGGCAGCGCAGGCGCGGGTCAGGTACAATTGACAGCTTTCCGACGTACTTCCGGTACCACCACGAAAGGCAGCTGCTTCATGTTTTCAAGTCGAATGACGATCAAGGATTTCGATCCCGAACTGCAACGTGCACTCGACGGCGAGCGCAAGCGCCAGGAGGATCACATCGAGCTCATCGCCTCGGAGAACTACGCCAGTCCGCGCGTGCTCGAGGCCCAGGGCACCGTGCTCACCAACAAGTACGCCGAAGGCTATCCGGGCCGGCGCTACTACGGCGGCTGCGAATTCGTGGACATCGCCGAACAACTGGCGATCGACCGCGCCAAGAAGCTGTTCGGCGCGGACTACGCCAACGTGCAGCCGCATTCGGGCTCGCAGGCGAATGCCGCGGTCTACCTGGCGCTGCTGTCACCGGGCGACACCATCCTCGGCATGAGCCTCGATCACGGCGGGCACCTGACGCACGGCGCCAAGGTCAATTTCTCCGGCAAGCTGTTCCGTGCCCACCAGTATGGCGTGCGTCCGGACACCGGCCTGATCGACTACGAGCAGATCGAGTCGCTGGCGCGTGAGCACAAGCCGAAGATGATCGTGGCCGGCTTCTCCGCCTACTCGCGCGTGATCGATTGGGAGCGGCTGCGCCGCGTCGCCGACGAGGTCAATGCGCTGCTGTTCGTCGACATGGCGCACGTCGCGGGGCTGGTCGCCTCCGGCCATTACCCGAATCCGGTGCCGTATGCCGACGTGGTGACGACCACGACGCACAAGACGCTGCGCGGCCCGCGCGGCGGGCTGATCCTGGCGCGTGGCAACGAGGCGCTCACGAAGAAGATCAGCTCGATGGTGTTCCCGGGCACGCAGGGCGGGCCGCTGATGCACGTGATCGCCGCCAAGGCGGTGGCGCTGCTCGAGGCGCTGCAGCCCGAATTCAAGGAATACCAGCGCCAGGTGCTCGCCAATGCGCGCGCCATGTGCGCCGGCCTGGTGGCCCGCGGCTTCAACATCGTCTCCGGCGGCACCGACAATCACCTGTTCCTGCTCAGCCTGGTGGGACGCGACATCACGGGCAAGGACGCCGATGCGGCGCTCGGTCTGGCCCACATGACCGTCAACAAGAACGCGGTGCCGAATGATCCGCGGCCGCCGATGATCGCCAGCGGCCTGCGCCTCGGCACGCCGGCCGCCACCACGCGCGGCTTCGGCGAGACGGAGGTGCGGCAGGTCGCCGAATGGATCGCCGATATCCTCGATGCCGGCGGGGAGCCGCGCATGATCGAGCGGGTACGGCCGCAGGTGGCCGAGCTGTGTCGTCGGTTTCCGGTGTACGGCGACTGACGGCAGCCGCCCGACCGGGGGCAGTCGATGCATTGTCCCTTCTGCGGCCACGTCGAGACCAAGGTGACCGACTCGCGGCTGGCGGCCGAGGGCGGGCAGATTCGCCGCCGGCGCGAATGCCTGGGCTGCGGCGAGCGCTTCACCACCTTCGAGACGGCGGAGCTGGTCATGCCGCGCGTGATCAAGAACGACGGCAGCCGCGAGCCCTTCGACGAGCGCAAGCTCGCGCACGGCATGATCAAGGCGCTGGAGAAGCGCCCGGTCGGCTCGGAGGCGATCGAGCAGGCCGTGGGCCGCATCTGCCATAGATTGCGGGTGCTCGGCGAGCGCGAGGTCGCGGCCCGTACGGTCGGGGAGCTGGTGATGGAGGAGCTGCGCCACCTCGACGAGGTCGCCTACGTGCGCTTTGCGTCGGTGTATCGCAGCTTCCAGGACGTCGAGGCCTTTCGCGAGGAGATCGAGCGGCTGCGCCATCATCGGCGCCGGCGCGACGAGAGCCGCGATCAGGATCAGCTGCCGCTGTTGCCGGGCGATGCCGGCGCCTCCGGGTCCAAGCGATGAGCCGGCCGGCGAGCAGCGCCGCGCAGGGCCCCGGCGCGCAGTCCGAGCTCGATGCGCGCTACATGCGGCGCGCGCTCGAGCTGGCTGCACGCGGATTGAACACCACCGATCCGAATCCGCGCGTCGGTTGCGTGCTGGTGCGCGATTCGCAGATCGTCGGCGAGGGCTGGCACGAGCGTGCCGGCGAGCCGCATGCGGAAGTGCATGCGCTGCGGCATGCGGGCGCGGCGGCGCACGGCGCGACCGCGTACGTGACGCTCGAGCCCTGCGCGCACAGCGGCCGCACGCCGCCGTGCGTCACGGCGCTCATCGAGGCGCGCGTGCGCCGCGTGGTGTACGCCGTCGATGACCCCAATCCGCACGTCACCGGCGGCGGCGCGCAGCGGCTGCGCAGCGCCGGCATCGAGACCGGCAGCGACGTGCTGGCGCAGGAGGCGCGCGACCTGAATCCGGGCTTCTTCAAGCGCATGCGTGCCGGCCTGCCCTGGGTGAGGGTCAAGCTCGGCGCCAGCCTCGACGGCCGCACCGCGCTCGCCAACGGCTCGAGCCGCTGGATCACCGGCAGCGCGGCGCGGCAGGACGCGCAGCGCTTCCGCGCCCGCAGCTCGGTGGTGCTCACCGGCAGCGGCACGGTGCTGGCCGACGATCCGGCCCTGAACGTACGCCTCGAGGGCGCCACGCGGCAACCGCTGCGCGTCGTGCTCGACAGCGGGTTGCGGGTACCGCCGAGCGCGCGCCTGTTCGAGCGCGAGGGGCCGTCGCTGGTGTTCACCCTGAGCACCGATGCAGCGCGCCGCGCCGAGCTGACGCGGCGCGGCGTGCAGGTGGAGAACGTGGAGCGCGCCAGCCACGGCGGACTCGCGCTCGAGGCGGTGCTGCGCCGGCTGGCGCAGCGCGAGGCGAACGAGGTCTGGGTCGAAGCCGGGGCGCGGCTCACCGGCGCGCTGCTGCAGGCGCAGCTGGTGGACGAGCTCATCGTGTACGTTGCCCCGAGCCTGCTCGGCGGGACGGCCCGGGCGCTGGCCGAGCTGCCCGAGATCTCGAGCCTGGAGCAGCGCCTGCGGCTGCGCTTCACGCAGTGCACGCCGGTCGGCGAGGACCTGCGGATCACCGCCGTGCCCGCATCCGCGCCCGGGGCGAGCGCTGCGCCGCCGGCGAGCGGGCCGTAGAGGGCGCGCGCGATGTTCACCGGCATCGTCCAGGACGTCGGCCGCGTGCTCGAGCTGGCCGCGCACGGCGGCGATCTGCGGCTCAGGATCGGCGTCGACCGGCTCGATCTGGCGCGCGCGGCGATCGGCGACAGCATCGCCGTGGCCGGCGTGTGCCTGACCGCGATCGCCCTGGAGCCGCAGGCCTTCAGCGCCGACGTATCGCGCGAGACGCTGTCGCTGACCACCATCGGCGGCTGGCGGCCCGGGCAGCGGGTCAATCTCGAGGCGGCGCTGCGCGCCGGGGATGCGCTCGGCGGCCACATGATGTCCGGCCACGTCGATGGGCTCGCGCAGCTGCTCGAGTGCCTCGGCGATGGGCGATCGCAGCGGCTGCGGCTGCGCGCACCCGCGCCGCTGGCGCGCTATGTCGCCCGCAAGGGCTCGGTGGCGCTCGACGGGGTGAGCCTGACGGTCAATGCCGTACACGGCGAGCAATTCGAGGTCAACCTGGTGCCGCACACGCTCGGCGTCACGACACTCGGCGAACTGGCGCCCGGCGATCGGCTCAACCTCGAGGTCGACCTGATCGCACGCTATGTCGAGCGGCTGGCCGAGTCGGCAGCAAGTGGTGCCGCATGCTAGCCTGAGGCGGCCGAAACGGATCATGAGGGTGCGCCGGGCATGAAGCTTATCCTCGGGCTGCTCGATCGACTGGTGCTGCTGATCGGCGTGATCGCGGCCGGATGCGTGCCGAGCTTCATCGTCCAGTACCGCCAGCGCGCCGGCGGACGGCTCGATCAGCTGCTCGCCGACCTGGCGCCGTTCCAGGCGGTCGCCGATCGCAGCCACGGCGGCAGTCTCGACGCCCTGATCCGCTACCACCTGCAGAGCAGCGATCCGACCTTCCATCAGGAGGGCGAGGCACTGCAGTCCATGCTCGATGCGGCCGAGCACCTGCGCGCCATACTGCACGGGCTCGACACCGACCTGCTGCACCAATGCAGCTACCTGCTGCTGCATCATGATGCCGGGCTGATGCAGGCCACCTGGAGCGTGTTCCAGCCCGGCTTCACGCTCACCCTGCCGAGCCTGGTGCTGGCGCTGGTGGTCGGCGGGCTGCTCTGGGTGCTGTTCCTCGGCCTGCTCTACGGCCTGATCGGGCTGTTCCGCGCGTTCGCGCACGGCGTGCATGGGCATTCCAGATATCGATAGCGGCCGCGAGTGAGGTCGCGCCAGGCCGCGCGCCGGCGCGGCCGTGACGCCGCCGGGGGCTTGAGGCACACTTGCCGCTCTGTGCGCTCGACGCACCCGACGACGGCCCGCTCCCTATGACCACCATGCGCCCGATCCCCATCGGCAGCCCGCGGCTTATCGGACTCATCGCGGCCGGCCTGCTGGGTGCCGTGCTCACGGCGCGGGGCGATGCGCCTGCGGGCGAGTCGATGCTCGGCTACGGCCCCGCGCACGCGCTCGATGAGCGCGCGCTGGAGCGCCGCTTCGACGCCGGGCTGACGCCGCAGGAGCTGCGCGACTGGCTGCAGAGCATGTCGAGCGAGCCGAATCAGGTCGGCTCGCCGCACGACAAGGCCAACGCCGAGTTCATGCTGCGGAAATTCCGCGAATGGGGCTGGGATGCGGACATCGAGACCTTCCAGGTGCTCTATCCGACTCCCAAGCGCGTGTCGCTGCAGCTCACCGCGCCGCGCAAATTCACCGCCACGCTGCGCGAGCCCGCGATCAAGGGCGATGCCACCTCGGGCCGCAACCCGCACGCGCTGCCGCCCTACAACGTCTACGGCGCCGACGGCGACGTCAGCGGCGAACTCGTGTACGTGAACTACGGCATGCCGGACGACTACCAGGAGCTCGATCGCCGCGGCATCAGCGTCCGAGGCCGGATCGTGATCGCGCGCTACGGCGGCGCCTGGCGCGGACTGAAGCCCAAGCTCGCCCAGCAGCACGGCGCCATCGGCTGCATCATCTATTCCGATCCGCAGGAGGACGGCTATGGCGCCGGCGACGTCTATCCGCAGGGCGGCTGGCGTCCGGCGCAGGGCGTGCAGCGCGGTTCGGTGGCCGACATCACGCTCTATTCCGGCGATCCGCTGACCCCCGACGTCGGCGCCACCGCCGATGCCAAGCGGCTGCCGATCGCGGAGGCCAGGACGCTGATGAGGATTCCGGTGCTGCCGATCTCCTACGGCGATGCGCAGCCGCTGCTCGCGGCGCTGGCCGGGCCGGTGGCGCCGCCGAGCTGGCGCGGCTCGCTGCCGATCACCTATCACATCGGCGACGGCGCGGCCAGGGTGCACCTGCAGGTCGAATCGGACTGGGGCCTGAAGCCGATCTATGACGTGATCGCCAGGATGCCCGGCAGCGAGCTGGCCGATGAGTGGATCGTGCGCGGCAATCACCACGACGGCTGGGTGTTCGGCGCCTGGGACCCGCTGGCCGGCAACGCCGCACTGATGGCCGAGGCCAAGTCGATCGGCGCACTTCGCAAGAGCGGCTGGCGGCCGCGCCGCACCCTCATCTATGCGAGCTGGGACGGCGAGGAGCCGGCGTTGCTCGGCTCCACCGAGTGGGCCGAGACGCATGCGCAGGAGCTGCGGCGCCACGCGGTGCTGTACGTCAATTCCGACACCAATGCGCGCGGCTTCCTGGAAGCCGGCGGCAGCCCGTCGTTGCAGCGCCTGGTCACCGAGATCAGCGCCGACATCCGTGATCCGGAGACCGACGGCAGCGTGCTGCAGCGCCTGCGCGCCAGGCAGCGCGTCGCTGCCTACGAGGGCGGCGACGAACGGGCTAAGAGCCTGGCGCAGGCGGCGGCCGCCGGCGCCGACCTGCCGCTCGAGGCGCTGGGATCGGGCTCGGATTTCACGCCCTTCCTGCAGCACCTGGGCATCGCGGCACTCGATCTGGGCTACGGCGGCGAGGCCGATGACCTCGGCATCTACCATTCGGACTATGACAGCTTCGACCATTACGCGCGCTTCGGCGACCCGAGCTTCGCGTACGGCGTCGTCGAAGCGCAGACCGTCGGCCACCTGGTGCTGCGCGTGGCCGACGCCGACGTGCTGCCGCTGCGCTTCTCGGACGCGGCCGACCGGCTCGACGGCTATGTGCGCGAGCTGCACAAGCTCGCCGACGACAAGCGCGAGCACGCCGAGCTGCTCACGCAGCTGCGCCAGGCGCAGGCCTTCGAGCTCGCCGCCGATCCCACGCGCAGAGTCGGTCCGCCCGAGGCCGAGAGCGAGGTTCCGTATCTGAATTTCGCTCCGCTCGACAACGTGCTGCGGCACCTGAAGAGCGCGGCGCATGCCTACGACCTGGCCTACGACGGCGCCGCGGCCCACGGGCTGGCCTTGAGCGGCGCGCAGCGCGCGCGCCTCGATGCCCTGCTGCAGGGAATGGAGCAAGCGCTGACCAGCGAGCAGGGGCTGCCCGGACGTGCCTGGTACCGGCACCTGATCTACGCGCCGGGCGTGTACAGCGGCTACGACGCCAAGACGCTGCCGGGAGTGCGCGAGGCGATCGAACAATATCGCTGGGACGAGGCCGGGCAGTACATCGCGCTCACGGCGCAGGCGCTCGAGACGTACAGCGAGCACCTGGACGCCGCCGGCGCACTGCTGCGAAACTGATCCGGGCGCAGCGGCGCAGGTACTTGAGCGAGGGTCGGCAGGCATGAAACGCCCCCATTTCGAACGCCACTACGTGAACCGCATCGGCTGGCTGCGCGCCGCCGTGCTCGGCGCCAACGACGGCATCGTCTCGGTGGCGAGCCTGCTGGTCGGCGTGGCGGCGACGCACGTGTCGCGCGCTCAGGCGCTGCTGGTGGGCGTTGCCGGGCTGGTGGCAGGGGCCATGTCGATGGCGGCCGGCGAATTCGTCTCGGTCAGCTCGCAAGCCGACAGCGAGCGCTCGGATCTGGAGCGCGAGCGGCTCGAACTTCAGGCGGACGAGGCCTCGGAACGCGCCGAGCTGGCCGGCATCTACGTGCAGCGCGGGCTCGAACCGGCGCTCGCGCAGCAGGTCGCGGTGCAGCTCATGGCGCACGATGCGCTCGGCGCGCACGCGCGCGACGAGCTCGGCTTGTCGGCCGTGCATCGCGCGCGGCCGCTGCAGGCGGCGCTGGCATCGGCCTCGAGCTTCGCCGCCGGTGCCGTGCTGCCGATGCTGCTGGTGCTGGCGAGCCCGGGCACGCCCCGCATGGCGGTGATCGCCGGCGGCTCGCTGCTGTCCCTGGCCGTGCTCGGCGGCCTGGCGGCGCGCGCCGGCGGCGCGCGTGCGACGGTGGGCGTGCTGCGCGTGACCTTCTGGGGCGCGTTCGCCATGGCCCTGACCGCGGCGGTGGGCAGCCTGTTCGCTGCCGCCCCCTGAGGCGCGGCCGTGACGGCCGGCCGATCGCGAAAGCCGGCGGCGTGTTAACGTTTACAGATGGGCAAGATCCGCAGCATCGATCCGCAGCGCCGCGCCGCCGGCGCGCCCGGCGCCCCCGGGGCCCCCGGTGCGGGCGAGGGCCTCAACAGCATCGACGAGATCCTCGCGGAGCTGCGCGCCGGGCGCATGGTCGTCATCATGGACGACCAGGACCGCGAGAACGAGGGCGACCTGGTCATGGCCGCCGAGTGCGTGCGCGCCGAGGACATCAACTTCATGGCGCGCTTCGGGCGCGGCCTGATCTGCCTGACGCTCACGCGCGAGCGCTGCGCACAGCTGCGCTTGCCGCTGATGGTCAGCGATACCGACCGCACCCATCGCACCAATTTCACGCTGTCGATCGAGGCTGCCGAAGGCGTCACCACGGGCATCTCGGCGCACGACCGCGCGCACACGGTGCGTGCCGCAGTGCGGCCGGAGGCGGTGGCGCAGGATCTGCGCCAGCCCGGCCACGTGTTCCCGATCATGGCGCAGCCGGGCGGGGTGCTCACGCGCGCCGGCCACACCGAGGCGGGCTGCGATCTGGCGCGGCTCGCGGGCTTCGAGCCGGCCGCCGTGATCGTCGAGATCATGAACGATGATGGCACCATGGCGCGCCGGCCGCAGCTCGAGGAGTTCGCGCGCCGCCATCAGCTCAGGATCGGCACCATCGCCGACCTGATCCGCCATCGCCTGCAGACCGAGCGCTCGGTGGAGCGCATCGCCGAGCAGACCGTGAGCTGCGATGAGGGCGAGTTCCGCCTGTACTGCTACGAGGATCACGTCAACCGCGACGTGCACCTGGCGCTGGTGCATGGCGATCTGCAGGCCGATACGCCGCTGGTGCGCGTGCACGTGGTCGATACGCTGCGCGATCTGATCGGCGTGCACGACCGCTCGCGCGCCTGGACGCTGCGCGCAGCGCTGCAGCGGATCGCGCGCTCGCCCTGCGGGGTAGTCGTGATCCTGCGCCAGGGCGAGCCGCCGCGCGAGCTGGCCGATGCGGTGCAGTCGCTGGCGCGGCGCGCGGAGGCCGACGCACCGGCCGCCATGAGTGGACGAGTGCTGCGCACCTATGGCGTGGGGGCGCAGATCCTGCAGGACCTGGGCGTGCGCCGCATGCGCGTGCTGTCGGCGCCGAAGCAGCTGCACGGCATATCGGCTTTCGGCCTGGAGATAATCGATTACGTCGGCGAGAGCGGTTGAAGCTCCGATATACTCCGCAGCCGCATGGGTAGCGCGGCCGATCAATCCGGGACGTTTGCAGCGGGCGATTTCAGATTCGCGCTCGTGGCCGCGCGCTACAACGAGGACATCGTCGGCGCGCTGCTCGACGGGGCGCGTGCCGCCTGGCTCAGGCACGGCGGCGTCGAGAGCGCGCTGCGGAGCGAGCGCGTGCCGGGCGCGTTCGAGTTGCCGCTGGCGGCCAGGGCGCTCGCGCTGCAGCGCACGGTCGACGCGGTGGTGGCGCTGGGCTGCGTGATCCGCGGCGATACCGCGCATTTCGAGCTGGTGGCCGGCCAGTGCGCCTACGGCCTGCAGCGCGTGATGCTCGACACCGGCGTACCGGTGAGCTTCGGCGTCCTGACGGTCGATCATCGGACCCAGGCGCTCGAGCGTGCGGCCCCGGACAAGCTCAACAAGGGCGGCGAGGCGCTCGAGACGGCGCTGGCGATGGCGAGTCTGCTGCGGCGGTTGAAGTGAGCGCGCGCGTCGAGCGCAGTTCGGGCGCGCGTACGGTCGCCCGCAAGCTCGCGCTGCAGGCGCTGTATCGCTGGCAGCTCAACGCCGGGGAATGGCAGGACCTGGTGCAGGAGTTCGCCACCGATCCGGACATGCAGCGGGCCGATGCCGGGTATTTCCGCGCCCTGATCGAGGGCGTCTGCGGCACGCACCGGCAGCTCGACGCCGCGCTCGCACCGCTGCTCGATCGCAAGCCGGCGGAGCTCGATCCAGTCGAGCACGCGCTGCTGCTGATCGGCAGCTATGAGCTGCAGCAGCGCCCGGACGTGCCGTACCGCGTGGTGATCAACGAGGCCGTCGGCCTGGCGCGCCGCTTCGGCGCCACCGACGGGCATAAATTCGTCAACGGCGTGCTCGATCGCGCCGCGCGCCTGTGGCGCGCCCAGGAGCATTGAGCGTGCTGCCAGCGGCCAATACGGTGATGCAGTTCTCGGCTTCGGGCTTCGATCAGCGCCGCGACTGAACCTTATCCCGGCCGCCGCCGCGCGCGGGCGCGCACCGCCGTCGATCCGCGATCCGCATCACAGATCGGCGGCGCGAGGGGCGCTTATTCTGGCTCCTATTCTCAAGGGGTCATCGGCCCGATGGCAGCTTCCGCACCGAAACCGGCGAGCGCGCGCAAGATTCCCGAGCGCATCGGCAAGTACCTCATCATCAACGAGGTCGGCCGCGGCAGCACGGGTATCGTCTACATGTCGCATGACCCGTATTACGGCCGCGACGTCGCCATCAAGGTCTACAACATCGAGGCCGGCGGCGACGACGAACGTGCGCGCATCGCGCGCAAGATGTTCCTGTCGGAAGCCCACATGGTGGGCATGCTGCAGCATCCGAACATCCTGCCGATCTACGATGCCGGTGAGGAAAGCGGCCACTGCTACATCGTCACCGAGCACGTGCACGGGGCCCGCACGCTGGCGGCCTACTGCCGTCCGGACAACCTGCTGCGCCTCGACGACGTGGTCGAGCTGACGTTCAAGTGCGCCAAGGCGCTGCACTACGCGCACTCGCGCGGCGTCATCCATCGCGACGTCAAGCCGTCCAACATAATGCTGACCACCGACAGCGACGTGCGCATCATCGACTTCGGCATCGCGCTGGTGGCCGATTCGGAGATCTCCCGCATCGAAGGCATCGCCGGCTCGCCGAGCTACATGTCGCCGGAGCAGGTGCAGAGCCTGGAACTCACCAGCCGTTCGGATCTGTACTCGCTCGGGGCGGTGATGTACGAGCTGCTGACCGGAGTGCGGCCGTTTCGCGCCGGCAATCTGGCGAAGCTGCTGCACCAGATCGTGTACGCGACGCCGGCGCCGATTCATACGCTGCGCACCGACGTGCCCGAGGAGATCGAGAACGTGGTCGCGGTGGCGATGCAGAAGGATCCGGAGCGCCGCTATGGCTCGGGACTGGACTTCGCCGCCGAGCTGACCCGGGTGCACCAGAAGCTGCGGCAGCAGTACTCGCGCATGGACCAGCAGGAGCAGTTCAGCCTGCTGCGGCGCCTGAAGTTCTTCCACGAATTCTCGCACGCGGAGATCCACGAGGTCATGCGCGCCAGCCACTGGCAGGATTACAGCAGCGGCGAGGAGATCGTGAAGGAGGGCGAGATGGATGATCGTTTCTACATCATCGTCTCGGGCCACTGCGCGGTGGAGCGCCACGGCCAGCGCGTCGGGCTGCTGGCCACCGGCGAGTGCTTCGGGGAGACCAGCTACGTGCAGGGCGCCAAGCGCACCGCGACCATCCGTGCAACCGATTCGGTGACGGCGCTGAAGGTCAGTTCCACGCTGCTCGAGCAGGTCTCCGCCTCCTGCCAGCTGCGATTCAACCGCGTGTTCCTGCGCTCGCTGATCGGGCGCCTGCAGAGCACCGAGCTGCGCCAGCGCTCCTGAGGCGCGCTCAGCGGCGCCCTTCGGGCTGCCGGTACTCCGGCCGAGCCCCGCCCTGCGATGGGCCGCCGCCGCGCTGCTGCGGCTGCTGCGGGCGAGGCTGGGCGGCACGCTGCGGCGACGCATGTGGCTGACCCGCATGCGGTGCGGTATTGCCGCGCTGCGGCGAAGCGCCGCCCGGTGCTCGCGCCGCATTGGCGCGCGGCGCCGTCTGCTGCGGCGCGCCGCGGCCGCCCG
>DAHUYP010000027.1 GCA_027315105.1 Gammaproteobacteria bacterium | reverse complement strand
GAGCGCGCCGCTGCGCCCGCGATGCCGCCGCCCGCGGCGATGCCGCCGTCCGCAGCGATGCCGCCGTCCACTGAGCTGCCGGTCGCGCCGGCGCCGCTGCCGCCCGGCCGCGAACCGGTGGTCGCCGCCGACCGCGTCGAGATGGCGCGGGTCAATGCCGATCTGCTCGACCAGCTGCTCAATAACGCCGGTGAGGTCAGCATTGCGCGCGCGCGCCTGGAGCAGCAGCTCGGCTCGATCGAATTCAATCTCGGGGAGCTTTCGCGCACGGTCACGCGCCTGAAGGAACAGTTGCGCAAGCTCGAGATCGAGACCGAGGCGCAGATCCTGCACCGGCACGAGAACGAATCGACCCACCGGCAGGAATTCGACCCGCTCGAGCTCGATCGCTATTCATCGATCCAGCAGTTCTCGCGGGCCCTGGCGGAATCGGCCAACGACGTCGCCAGCATCCAGGGCCTGCTCGAGAACCTGATCGCCGAGGCGCAGAATCTGCTGCAGCAGCAATCGCGCACCGTCACCGAGCTGCAGAACGGCCTGATGCGCACGCGCATGGTGTCGTTCCAGCGGCACGTGCAGCGGCTGGCGCGCATCGTGCGCCAGGCAGCCGCCGACACCGGCAAGCGCGCCGAGCTGATCGTCGAGGGCGCCTCGGGCGAGCTCGACCGCCAGGTGCTCGAGCGCATGTTGCCGCCGTTCGAGCACCTGCTGCGCAACGCCGTGGTGCATGGCATCGAGACGCCCGAGCTGCGGCGCGCGGCCGGCAAGGACGAGACCGGGCACATTCAGCTGAGCCTCAAGCGCGAGGGCGCGGAGGTGATCGTCGAGGTCAGCGATGATGGCGCCGGCATGAATCTGGCCGCGATCCGCAAGAAAGGCCTCGAGCTCGGCCTCATACGCGCCGAGCAGGAGCTCTCGGACGAGGACGTGATGCAGCTGGTGCTCGAGCCCGGCTTCTCGACCGCCAGCTCGCTCACGCACCAGGCCGGGCGCGGCGTGGGCATGGACGTGGTCGCGGTCGAGATCAAGAAGCTCGGCGGCGCCCTGCACATGGAGTCCACCCCGGGCCGCGGCACGCGCTTCACGATCCGCCTGCCGTTCACGCTCGCGATCAGCCATGCGCTGGTGGTCCGCGCAGGCGACGAGTACTACGCCCTGCCGCTGCCGACGGTCGAGGGCGTGGTGCGCCTGCCGCGCGACGAGGTGGCGGCGCATCTGCGTACCGACAGCCCCACGTTCAATCACGGCGGCCAGAAGTATCGCCTGCAGCCGCTGGCGGTGTACGTCGGCATGGAGCCCTCGCCGCTGCCGGAGACGGACGTGACCATCCCGGTGGTGCTGGTGCGCGCCGGCGAGCACTCCACCGGACTGGTGGCCGACGAGCTGATCGGCAGCCGCGAGATCGTGGTCAAGCCGGTCGGCCCGCAGATCTCGGCCATCCGCGGCATCTCCGGCGCGACCATACTGGGCGATGGACGCATCGTCATCATCCTCGACATCGGCGCGCTGGTGCGCGCCGAATGGCGCGGCCGCGGCACTCCCACGGTCACGCGCGACCGGGCCGACCGGCGCACACTCGCACTCGTGGTCGATGATTCGATCACGGTCCGCCGCGTGACCCAGCGCCTGCTCGAGCGCAACGGCATGCGCGTCCTGACCGCGCGCGACGGCATGGACGCAGTCGCGGTGCTGGCCGAGAACGTGCCGGACGTGATCCTGCTCGATATCGAGATGCCGCGCATGGACGGCTACGAAGTGGCCGCGCACGTGCGCAACGATCCGCGCCTGCGGGACGTTCCGATCATCATGATCACCTCGCGTGTCGGCGAGAAGCACCGCGCGCGGGCGATCGAGCTGGGAGTGGACGATTATCTCGGCAAACCCTATCAGGAAAGCCAGTTGATCGATGCGATTACTCCGCTGGTGGCGCAGCGCCGGACGCGCTCGCGCGCCTCGGTGTCGGTCCGATGAGCGAGCGCATTGCCGAGGTCTACAGCCTGCTGATCCCGCTCGCCGATGCGCGGCTGCTGGTGCCGCGCGCCTGTGTCGCCGAGGTGATCGGATTCCAGACGCCCGCGCCGATGGAAAGTGCGCCGCCGTGGTACCTCGGGCTGGTGAACTGGAGCGCGCGCATGCTGCCGCTGGTGTCGTTCGAGGGCACCTGCGGAGCGATGGCGCCGCCGGCCAGCGGCCGTTCGCGCATCGTCGTCTTCCATGCGCTCGGCGGCCGCGTCGAGTGCGGTTACATCGCCATCGTCTCGCAGGGCTTCCCGCAGTTGGTGCGGGTCAGCAACGATGTCGTGCGGCCGGACAATTCGCGCAGCTTTTCCGAGCGCAGCCCGGTTCTGTGCCAGGTGCGCATGCTCAACGAGACGCCGCTGATCCCCGACCTGGAACGGCTCGAGCTGATGATCGCCGAGGAGACCTCGGTGATGCCGGAGCGGGACACCGGCTGACGCCGCCGCGCGGCCCGCGCCAGCGCTTCAGCTGGCGAGCGCGTAGCCCCACGCGATCGCGATCGAGGCCAGTGCGGCCAGCCCGCCGAGCCATTGCGGCACGCGCGCCAGCGCGCGTCGGCCCCACGGTCGTGCCGCCAGCCCACCCAACAGCGCCCCGGTAGCGAAACCGGCGACGTGGCCCACCACGTCCACCCGCGGCGCCGTTGACGCATCGTCGCCGCCGGCGCCGAACCAGCCCAGCAGCACCACGCCTCCGATCAGCGGCGCCCAGCGCAATGCCCACCTCTGCGTCGGCGAGAAGTGCAGCCGCCATGAATGCGCCGCCAGCACTCCGAGCGCGGTGAACACGAGCGTCGAGGCGCCCACGGCGCGGTGCCCGGGCGGACCGAGCAGTCCTTCGAGCAGGTTGGCGAGTGCGGCGCCGGTGACGATCAGCAGCCAGGCATTGCCGGCGCCGATCTGGCGGCCGGCGAGGTAACCAAACCAGATGCCCGAGGCGAGGTTGGCGCTCAGATGCTCGCCGTCCAGGTGCAGTGTCAGGGCGGTCCAGGCCCGCCACCATTGACCGCCCTGCACCCGTGCGTCGTCGAGCTGGCCGACGTCGAATGCGTCCAGGCGCCAGACGCCGTTCGACACCAGCAGCGCGATGCTCAGCAGGGTGATCGCATAGATGACACAGCCAAGCCAGGCGTTGGCATGCATCGGCGGCAGCACGGCCGGGGGCTGCGGACGGCGCTCGAGCTCGTACTGCTGCAGCTGCTGCGCGGCGCGCGCGGCGTCGACATCGTCGACCAGCAGAACCCACTGCGGGACGTCGCAGCCGATCGTGCTGCCGATACCGACCGCCGCCAGCACCAATGCGCGCTCGTCGCACTCGGCCCGACGTGCGGATCGAAACACCTCGGTGCCCGTGGCAGGCATGCGGCCGCCGCGTCTCAGCGACCGAAGTCGCCCGCGATCGTCTGGATCGCGGCCAGGGCGGCCAGCGGTGCAGTCTCGGCGCGCAGCACGCGCGGCCCGAGGCGGCAGGCGACGAAGCCGCGCCGCCGTGCGATCTCGATCTCGTCGGCACTCAATCCGCCTTCGGGCCCGATCAGCAGCGCGAGCGTGGCGGCCCGGCCGATGGCCGCCGGCAGCGGCTGGGGGGCCTGCGGGTCGAGCAGCAGCCGCAGCTCCGCGGACTGCGCCGCGGCGCAGGCGGCATCGAGACTGGTCGCGGCCTGGACCGCGGGGATGCGATTGCGGCCGCACTGCTCGCAGGCGCCGATCGCGACCGCCCGCCAGCGCTCGCCGCGCTGCTCGAGCGCAGCGGACGCGAGTCGCACCACGCTGCGCTCACTCGCAAACGGCACGATGGCCGCAACACCCAGCTCGGTCGACTTCTGCACGATCAGGTCCATGCGCTCGCCGCGCGCCAGCGCCTGCAGCAGCGTCACTGCCAGCGGCGATTCGCGCTCGATCGCGTGGTGGGCATCGACGCGCACCCGTACGCCGCGCCGATCGATCTGCAGGATCTCGGCCTCGAATTCGCCGCCGCGACCGTCGAACAGGGTCAGCAGTTGCCCGGCACGCGCGCGCAGCACGCGCCCCAGATGCGCCGCGGTCGGTCCGGCCAGCATCAGCTCGGCGGCGGTGCGCAACGGCGGGGCTACGAAGCAGCGCGTCAGGCGCATGCGCGCTCGATGCCCTCGGCGGCGACCTGCACCATGAGGTCGATTTCGGCGGGGGTAATCACGTACGGCGGCATGAAATAGACCACGTTGCCGAGCGGCCGCAGCAGCACGCCGCGCTCGAGCGCATGGCGGTGGACGATCAGCCCGCGTCGCTCCTGCCAGGGCCAGGGCTCGCGCGTGCTCCTGTCACGCACGAATTCGACCGCGGCGATCAGGCCGGTTTGCCGCACCTCCGCCACATGCGGGTGCGCGGCGAGCGGCGCGAGCCGTTCGGCCAGGTGCGCCGCCAGGCGGCGGTTGTCCTCGAGCACCGGAGCGCCGGCGAAGATGCCGAGTGTGGCGCGCGCGGCGGCGCAGGCGAGCGCATTGCCGGTGTAGCTGTGCGAGTGCAGAAAGGCGCGCTGCGCCTGGTATTCGTCGTAGAACGCGCCGTAGACGTCGTCCCCGGTGAGCACCGCGGACAACGGCAGATAGCCGCCGGTCAGGCCCTTGGACAGGCACAGGAAATCCGGGCTGATGCCGGCCTGCTCGCAGGCGAACATGGTGCCGGTGCGCCCGAAGCCGACCGCGACTTCATCGGCGATCAGATGCACGCCGAAGCGATTGCAGGCGCTGCGCAGCAGCGACAGGTAGATCGGATCGTACATGCGCATGCCGCCCGCGCATTGCACCAATGGCTCGACGATGACGGCTGCGACGTCGTCGGCGTGCCGCTCCAGCGCCGCTTCCATCAGCGCGAACCGGCGGCGCGAGCAGTCGGCCCAGCTCTCGCCGCTCTCGCGCTCGTAGCAATCCGGCGACGGCACCGTCAGCACGTCCATGAGCAGCGGTGCATAGGTATGCTTGTAGAGCTCGACGTTGCCGACCGCCAGCGCCCCGAGTGTCTCGCCGTGATAGCTGTTGCTCAGCGTCACGAAGCGGCGCTTGCGCCGGCGGCCGCGATTCTGCCAGAAGTGGAAGCTCATCTTGAGCGCCACCTCGATCGCGGAGGAGCCGTTGTCGGCGTAGAAGCAGCGCGTCAGCCCGGGCGGCGCGATGCGCGCCAGCTCCTCGGCCAGCGCGATCGCGGGCTCATGCGTGAAGCCCGCGAGCATCACGTGCTCGAATTGCTGCAGTTGCGCGCTCACCGCGGCGTTGATGCCGGGATGGGCGTGTCCGAACAGATTGACCCACCAGGAGCTGATGGCGTCGAGGTAGCGGCGGCCGTCGAAATCCTCGATCCACACCCCCTGCGCGCGCCGCACGGCGATGGGCGGCAGCCGCTCGTGGTCCTTCATCTGCGTGCACGGATGCCAGACGTGCCGCAGATCGCGGGCCGCCAGGGCGGAATTGGTCACGGTGTTCATGGCCGCATTTTGGCATCATGCGAGGCAATGATGCATACGACGCTCAGCATCGATGCGGCCACCGGGATCCTGGTCGGCGCGCGCCAGGTACTCTCGCCGCACTACGACGCCCGGCCGCCGGGCGTGCTGCCGACGCTGATCGTCGTGCATGGCATCAGCCTGCCGCCGGGGGAATTCGGCGGCCCCTGGATCGACCGCCTGTTCTGCGGCAATCTGCCGGCGCTCGCGCACCCGAGCTTCGCCGCGATCGCGGCCCTGCGCGTCTCGGCGCACGCGGTGATCCGCCGCGACGGCTCGACCACGCAGTATGTGCCGTTCGGCGCGCGCGCCTGGCACGCCGGCCGGTCGAGCCATCGCGGACGCGAGGATTGCAACGACTTCTCGGTCGGCATCGAGCTGGAAGGCGCGGACCTGATCGACTACGCCGAGCCGCAGTACCGGTCGTTGGCGCAGCTCATCACGGCACTGTGCGCGGCTTATCCGACGCTCAGCCACGAGCAGCTGGCGGGCCACAGCGACATCGCGCCGACTCGCAAGACCGACCCGGGACCGGCGTTCGACTGGTCGCGCCTAAGGGCGCTGCTGATCTGAGCCGCCGCGCGGACCGGCGCCGCGCCGGCGCTGCCACAGCGGCTCGCTGCCGCGCTCGGCGCGTGCCAGCACCCGGGACAGCACGAACAGCAGGTCGGAGAGCCGATTGAGGTAGCGCAGCAACTCGCTGCCCACCGGTTCGGCGCGCGCGAGCGCCCAGCAGCGCCGTTCGGCGCGGCGACCGATGGCGCGCGCCAGGTGGCAGGCCGCGGCGGCCGTGCCGCCGCCCGGGAGCACGAACTCCTTGAGCGACGGCAGCGCCGCATTGAATTGCTCGATCTGCGCCTCGAGCCAGGCCACGCGCGCCGCGTCGATCGCGCGCGCTCCCGGTACCGCCAGCTCGCCTCCGAGATCGAACAGATCGTGCTGGATCTCGATCAGACAGCCGCTGGCGCCGGCGCCGCCGGGCGGCATGGGCGTGCACAGCAGCACGCCGAGCGCGCAGTTGAGCTCATCGACACTGCCCATGGCCTCGACGCGCGCCGCATCCTTCGGCAGACGGGTGCCATCGCCCAGTCCCGTGGTGCCGTCATCGCCGGTGCGCGTGACGATCTTGGAGAGGCGATGGCCCATGCGGCTACTTTACTACAGCACTGCGCGCAGTCCCGCATAGAACGCCTCGCCCAACGCCCGATATCCCGCCACCGGCTCGCTGCGATCGTTGAGCAGGTTGTCCACCCGCCCGAACACCTGCAACCAGGCGTTCAAGGCGTAGCTGGCGAACAGGTTGACGGTGGTGCAGCTCGCCAGCGGCACGGTATTGGCCACGTCGTCGTAGCGCGAGCCGACGTAGCCGACGCTGCCGCCGAGCGAGGTCCTGTCCACGGGGGTCCAGGTCAGACCGGCATTGGCGGTGATGTGTGGCCGGCGCGCCAGCTGCAGGCCGGTGAGCTCGTCGACCGCAGTCAGGTTGGTGTAGTTGAGCCAGGCGCTGAGCGTGCGCTGCAGGTGCGCAACCAGCTCGGCCTCGACGCCGCTCGCACGGACGCGATCGACGTTGTAGTAATAGCCGTACGGGCGGGATGCACAGCCGGCGCCGGGCACGAAGCAATCGTTGAAATCGATCTCGTTGCGTTCCTGGCGCGTGAAGTAGGTCAGCGAGGCGCGCAGCCGCTGGTCGAACAGCAGCTGATCCGCGCCGGCCTCCCAGCCGGCGGCGGTCTCCGGCTTGAGGGCCTGGAGCGGATTGGAGTACTGCGAGAACTGCTGGTAGAGCGTCGGCGCCTTGAAGCCGTTGCCGTAATTGGCGCGCAGCACCGTTGCGCCGTCGAACAGCTGCCAGGCTCCGGCGAGCTTGACCGAGGTATAGCCCCCGAACAGCTGATCATGGTCGTAGCGCAGGCCGCCGGTCAGGGTCAGCTGCTGCGCCAGCGTGCTTTGCCACTGCCCGTAATAGCCGTTGACGCGGTCGCGACCCGTGGTCGGCGTGTTGGCGGGGTCCGGCAGACTGTCGGTGGTGAGCGTGGTGAGCTCGGTTTCGGCACCATAGGTCATTTCATTGGCTGCGCCGGCTTCGATCACGCCCTGATACTCCAGGCGCGTCGCGCCGCCCTGGGCATAGAAATTCTCGGCCGGAGTGAACAGGTAGGCATTCGGGTCGGACGCCAGCGGCGCATAGATCCCATAGTCGCGCCGGTTGCTGTCGCTGCCCACGACCGCCAGGCGCTGGGTCACGCGGCCGTCGAGCAGCTGGGCATTCAGGGCGGCATAGCCGGCCAACAGGCTGTCACGGATGAACTCCGGCGTCGCCTGCAGCGTGTAGTCCGGCGGCGGATAGCCCGCGATGCCGGTGCGCGAGAGCGTGTCGAAGCCGCGCAGATCGATGCTGACGTCGTCGCCGACGTGCACGCGCACGTTGGCGGTGACACCCAGGTTGCGATAGCCGTCGCGCTCGGTATCGACGTTGCTGGTATCGGCGACCGAGATGCCGCGCGTATCGTAGGCGTTGACCGCACTGCCGTATTCGACCGGGCCGTCGGTGCCGTTGGCGACGGCATTGAGCCGCGACGTGCCGTAGGTGCCGGCCTGTGCCTCGACGCGGCCCGTCACGGCCTCGTCCGCGCCGCGCTGGGTCAGGATGTTGACGACTCCGCCCATGGCGTTGCTGCCGTAGAGCGTGGACTGCGGGCCGCGCAGCACCTCGATGCGCTGGATGTCGTTGACCAGCAGATCTCCCAGGACCGGCTCGCCGTCCGGCGTGCTCGGGTCGTTGAGGCGGATGCCGTCGATCAGCACCAGCGACTGGCCGGGGTCCGCACCGCGGATGTACAGGCTCGTGGTCTGTCCTGGTCCGCCGGTGCGCGAGACGGCCATGCCCGGCAGTTGCGCCAGCACGTCGCTGACGACCAGCGTCTGCCGAGTGTCGAGGTCGCTGGCGCTGACCACCGACATCGAGCTGCCGGTCTTCTCCAGCGGCTGCTCGGTGCGCGTTGCGGTGACCACGACCTGCTCCAGATCGTTGGCCGAGTTGGCGTCGCCGACGGGATCAGCATCGGCAAGCGCTGCTTGCAGAACACAGGCTGGAATGAGCACGGCGAACAGCGTCGCCGTCCGGGTAACGAACATTGTGCGGCCTTTCCATGCACGCCCGCATGGGTGAAAGCGATGAATCACCCAGCACGGGTGGCGGCACAGCAAGGCGCACGGGCGCCAGCCAGGCGCCCACCGCGCGACTGGGAACGATCGACAGGCCGGTCTCCGGACTTGCGCACGTGGCCCTGTTGGGGGGGCCGGCTGCACCGCCTTCCCACGCCGAATGGGCGCAGTGGCTATGGATGCAGTCTCGTATCGCCTACCGGTGCGGGGGCAGTGCCGGACTGGCGCATCGTGCGCGTCACCGGCTTCCCGAGCACCTGACGAGGTGCGGACTCTAGGCAGCCGCCGCCGCCGTTGTCAACGCTTGACGCGCCGCGCCGCGCCGCGCCGCGCCGCGGTCGCGGTCCGTCGCGCGCGCCGATCCTCCGGGCTCAGGTGTGGATGAAGGCGCGCCGCGGCGGCGCGCCGACGGCGCCGATCGGCGTCAGATACAGCGCCGAGAGCGCCTCGGCCGACAGCACCTCCGCAACCGGGCCGAGGCGATAACGGCCATCGCCGTGCAGCAGCAATGCGCGATCCGCGAAGCGCTCGGCAATCGTCGGGTCGTGCAAGGTCGCGATGACGCTGGCGCCGTCGCGGCACAGCGCGCGAAACATGCCGAGGATCTCGATCTGATGGTGCGGGTCGAGATGATTGGTCGGTTCGTCGAGCAGATAGATCTGCGGCTGCTGGGCCAGCAGCGATGCGATGGCGGCGCGCCGCTGCTCGCCGCCGGAAAGCGTGTTGACCGCCCGCCGCGCGCAGTCCGCGAGGCCGACGCGCTGCAGCGCCGCGCCTGCGATCGCCAGGTCCTGCGCACCCTCGCGCTGCCAGAACTTCAGATGCGGGAACCGGCCGATCAGTACCGATTCCAGCGCCGTCAGGCTCAAGGCCTCCTCGCGATCCTGCAGCAGCAAGCCGAGGCGGCGCGCGATTCGGCGGCGCGGCAGCGCCGACAGGTCCCGTCCGTCGAGCAGTACCCGGCCGCCTGCCGGACGGCTCAAGCCGGCCAGAGCGTGCAGCGTGAGGCTCTTGCCGCTGCCGTTGCGCCCCAGGACCGCCAGCACCTCGC
This sequence comes from Gammaproteobacteria bacterium, assembly GCA_027315105.1. Taxonomy (GTDB): domain Bacteria; phylum Pseudomonadota; class Gammaproteobacteria; order Steroidobacterales; family Steroidobacteraceae; genus FEN-1191. Next base: position 13,970 of record DAHUYP010000027.1, on the reverse strand, counting down.
CGCGGCTCAGCGTCAGCGACAGCTGGTCCACCAGCGTGCGAGCGCCGGCAGCGATGGTCAGCGCATCGGCGATCAGCGGCGGCGCGGGTTCGGGCCGCGGGGCAGACCCCGCTCCTAGGGCTGCAGGCGCGTCGCCAGCCAATGGCCGCCCCGAAAACCTGCGGCCTGCCGCTCGAGGGGGCGCGTCCAGCGCGCGCGGTCGTGCAGCCGCGCCGTGCCTTCGACCCAAAGCTCGACGGTCTCCGGCCAGAGGTGATAGCCGCCCCAATGGGGCGGACGCGGGATCGGCACGCCCGGGTCGGCGGCCGCAGCATCGCCCTGCACGTCGCTCGGCGAGGGCACGCCGAAGCGCCGGGCAGTGCGCTCGATCGCCTGCTCGAGCAGCGCTCGCGAGCCGATCGGCGCGCTCTGGTCGCTCGCCCAGGCGCCGATGCGGCTCTGCCACGGGCGGGCGGCGAAATAGGCGTCACTTTCGGCGTCGCTGCTGCGGGTCACCGGTCCTTCGAGCCTGATCTGGCGGCGCCACGAGTCCCAGTGCATGACCGCCGCGGCGTACGGGTTGGCGGACAATTCCGCACCCTTGCGCGAGCCATAGTTGCTGAAGAAGGTGACGCAGCCGATCTGCGGCTGGATATCCTTGCACAGCACCACCCGCGCGGAGGGCCTGCCGCGTGCGTCGGCGGTGGCCAGGACCATCGCATTCGGATTCGGCTGCAGCCGGGCACGAGTGGCCCATGCCAGCCACTCGACCGCCAGCGCCAGGGGCTCGTCGGGCAGTTCGTCGGGCAGTTCGTCGGGCGGATGCCCTTGCGGTTGCGGCATGGCTGCATGTTAGCCGCCCGGGACTCCGCATGCACCGGGGCGCCGGCCCTTGCGGCCCCTGCGGCCAGACGGCCCTTGCGGCCCCTGCGGCCAGAATATACAAAGGCTGACCGTATGACATCGGACTTCGGGCCATGACCCTGGATGAGCTACGACGGCGCCTCGATCAATTGGATCGACAGCTGCTGCAAATCATCGCCGACCGGCAGGCCACGAGCCGCGAGATCGCACGCGTCAAGCGCAACACGGGGCATGCGACGCGCGATTACCTGCGCGAGCGTGACGTAATCCTCGGCGCGCGCGGCACGGCGGCGCAGCTGGGCATCTCGCCCGAGGTGGCCGAGGCCGTCATGCGGCTGCTGATTCGCTCCTCGCTCACGACCCAGGAACAGGCGAGCGTCGCGGCGCACGGTACTGGCACCGGCCGTCGCGCCCTGGTCATCGGCGGCGCCGGCAAGATGGGTGGGTGGTTCACGCAGTTTCTGCGCTCGCAGGGCTTCGACGTCGAGGTGGCCGATCCGGCCGCCGCGCGCGCGGATGCGCCAGCCACGGCGGATTGGCGCGACACCTCGTTGGAGCACGATTACATCGTGGTCGCAGCGCCGCTCGGGGAAACCGACGGCATCTTGCGGCAGCTGGCCGAGCGCAAGCCGCGCGGCGTGGTGTTCGATCTGGGCTCGCTGAAGTCGCCGCTGCGCGCCGGCCTCGAGGCGCTGCGCCAGGCGGGCGTGGCGGTCACATCCATACACCCGATGTTCGGGCCCGACACCGAACTGCTGTCGGGCCGGCACGTGATATTCATCGATCTCGGCCACGCCGAGGCGCTGTCGCGGGCACGCTCCCTGTTTGCACCGACCATGGCCGAGCAGGCGGTCATGGGACTCGACGAGCACGATCGGCTGATCGCCTACGTGCTCGGCCTGTCGCATGCGCTCAATATCGCGTTCTTCACCGCGCTCGCGGAGAGCGGCGAGGCCGCACCGCGCCTGGTGCAGTTGTCGAGCACGACCTTCGATGCGCAATTCGATATCGCGAGCAACGTGGCGGCCGAGAGTCCCGAGCTCTACTACGAGATCCAGCGCCTCAACGACTTCGGGGCCGAGTCGCTCGACGCGCTCGCCCGCGCGGTCGAGGCGGTGCGCAGCGCCGTGTCTGCCGGCGATCAGGCGCGCTTCACGGCGCTGATGCGCCAGGGCCATGAATACGTCAAGGGGCGGCGCGACGCGGCCGCCCGGCGCGCCTAGAGACGCGGCCGCGGCGCTCGCAGCGCGCTGCCGCGGGCGCGGTGCGCTCAGCGTACCCGTCGCCGCAGCAGGACGATGAATACCGGTGCGCCGATCAGCGCCATCACGGCGCCGACCGGCAGCTCGCGCGGCGCCGCGACCGTGCGGCCGATCAGGTCTGCCAGGCAGAGCAGGGTGCCGCCGGCGAGGGCCGCGGCCGGGGCGACCACGCGATGATCGCTGGTATTGAGTCCCAGCCGCACCAGATGCGGCGCGATCAGGCCCACGAAGCCGATCATCCCGCCGCCGATGACGGCGATCGCCGTCATCGCGGCGCTGGCCGCGAACACCACCAGCCGCGCGCTGCCGGCCGGCAGTCCGGCGGTGGCGCTGCGCAGCTCGCCCGCCCCGAGCACGTTGAGCCATCGTCCGCACAGCAGTGCGGCCAGGGCGGCCAGGCCCGCGGCCGCGAGATCGAGCGCGGGCCGCTGCGCCCATCCCAAGTCCCCGGCGAGCCAGAACACCATGCCGCGCAGCTGCCCGTCATCAGCCAGCGTCAGCAGCACGGTGATCAGGGCGCCGCAGGCGCTCGCGAGGACCACGCCGCACAGCAGCAGTCGCGCGGTGCCGCCGCCCCGGGCCAGCAGCAGTACCAGCAGTCCGATCACGGCACCGCCCGCGGTCGCGTACTCGTGCATGACGGCGAGACCGGCCCCGGTCAGCATGGCGGTCAGGGCGCCGATGGCAGCGCCGCCGGAGACCCCGAGCACCAGCGGGTCGGCCAGCGGATTGCGAAACAGCGCCTGCAGCAGCACCCCGGCCAGCGACAGCAGGCTGCCGACCGCAAACGCGGCAATGACACGCGGCAGCCGCACGGTCTGAACGATCATGCGGCTGAATTCATCGCCGCCGCCGAACAGCGCCCGCAGCGCGCCGCCGGCGGTCAGGCCCGCCGAGCCGATCAGCAGTGCGGCGCAGAACGTGGCCGCCGCCAGCAGGAGCAGCGTGGCCAGGCCGCGCCAGTATTGCGTGCGCATCATTGGCCAAGCCTACCGGATGCGCCGCACGGATAACCGGGCTTGTCGCTTGAGCCATCCGGCGCGGCGGGGTAAAAGTGTGCCATGGGCGACGTGATCGATCGCGACGGCTTTCGCGCCAACGTCGGCATCGTGCTGATGTCGGCGGACGGCCGGGTGTTTCTCGGCCGGCGCGCCGGGGGTCGCGGCTGGCAGTTCCCCCAGGGGGGCATGCGCCAGCACGAGAGCGCCGAGGAATCGCTGTTTCGCGAGCTCAAGGAAGAGGTGGGCCTCGAAAACGAGCAGGTGCGGATCGTCGGCCGCACGCGCGCCTGGCTGCGCTACCGATTGCCGTCGCGCTACCTGCGCCGGCACGTGCAGCCCCTGTGCGTGGGGCAGAAGCAGCGCTGGTTCCTGTTGACGCTGCAGTGCCCCGAGCTCTGCTTGCGCCTGGATCTCACGCCGCAGCCGGAATTCGACCGCTGGCGCTGGGTCGATTTCTGGCAGCCGGTCCGTGAGGTCGTGTATTTCAAGCGCGCGGTCTATACGCGCGCGCTGCACGAGCTCGGCCCGCTGGTGTTCCGCGACGGGCTGCCGCCCTACCCGCCGTGGTGGCCGCAGAGCGCGTCGGCCCTGGCGGACGCGGCGCCGGCGCCGCATTGACTGCCACGCGGTGCCGATGAATATCCCGGGCAAACTGGTGGTTCGCACCTATGCGCCTGCAAGGCACTGGGTGACCCTCGCGATCCTGGTGCTGCTCGGCGCTCTGGCGCTGTACGTCGCGTTCGAGCTCGGCCGCTACAAGGCCGGCTACGATGCGATGCAGTCCGCGGCCGAGCGCGATGCGCTGCGCACGCAGATCGGGCAGCTGCAGGGCACCGAGCGGCAGATGCGCGTGCAGCTGGCGGCGGCGGAGGAAGCGCGCGTGGCCGAGGTGCGCGAACGCTCCGAGGTGGCGCGCACGATCGGCGAGCTGCAGGCCCAGGTCGAGCGCCAGCAGCAGGACGTGGAGTTCTACCGCGGCCTGGTCGCGCAGCCGGGGCAGCAGGCCACGGTGCTGGTGGGAGTGCAGCAGTTTCACATTGCGCCGCTGCCCGGCGGCCAGAAGTTCTCGCTTCGATTCAGCTTGAACCGCCTGCTGCGGCCGGGTGAGCCGATCAGCGGCGCGATCGGAATCACGGTCGATGGCACGCGCGACGGGACGCCTGCGACCCAGGATCTGGCGTCGCTGACCGGAGGCAAGAACGAACTGGCCTTCAGCTTTCGCTACACCAGCAGTGTGGAGCAGGAAGTCAGCTTGCCGGCCGATTTCAAACCGGATCGGGTGACGATCGAAGTTAGACCTGAGCGCAAAGGCGTGGCACCCTACCAGCGCACGTTCGTCTGGAGCGTCGATCCAAGCTGATTCGCGAACTGCAGGGAGACCATGTTCAAGCGACGGGACAGGAGCAGCACGGAGCGCATTGATACGCTGATCGGCAAGAACGCCAGCGTGCAGGGCGACGTGGAGTTTTCGGGCGGCCTGCATGTCGACGGCCGCATCACCGGCAGCGTGCGCGCGACGGTTGGTGCGCCGGCATCGCTGTCGGTCAGCGAGCACGGCGTCATCGAAGGCTCGGTCGAGGCGCCGCACGTGGTGCTCAACGGCTGGGTCAATGGCGACATTCTCGGCACCGATCGCGTGGTTCTGGGCGCCAAGGCCCGGGTACGCGGAAACGTACATTATGGCGTCATCGAGATGGCGCTGGGCGCGGAGATCAGCGGCAAGCTCGTGCCTCGCAATGGCGCCGAAGCAACACCGAAAGACGCGGTGCACCGGGCCGAGTAGCCGGGCGCCAGCGTAGCCGCCGCCCCCCCCCGGGAGTCGCAGCGCCGCGGGCGTGGCTGCGGCGCACTTTGACGCGCCCGGCGCGCGCGCCTAAACTGCCTCGCATGGATGACACTGTTGCCATAACCGCCCAGGACGCCGGCGAAGCGCCGCTGCTGTTCACGGATGCCGCCGCCCGCAAGGTCGGCGAGCTGATCGCCGGCGAGGGCAATCCGAAGCTGATGCTGCGCGTGTTCGTACAAGGCGGCGGCTGTTCGGGCCTGCAGTATGGCTTCGAGTTCGACGAGGAGGTCCAGGATGGCGACACCTGCGTCGAAAATCACGGCGTCAAGCTGCTGATCGACCCGATGAGCTTCCAATACCTGGGCGGCGCCGAAATCGACTTTCGCGAAGGACTGGACGGCGCGCAGTTCGTCATCCGCAATCCGAACGCCCAGACCACCTGCGGATGCGGGTCCTCGTTCAGCGCCTGATCGCGTTCGCGCCGGGGTAGGCTGCGCGCGTGGCAATGGGTCGCGCCGCCGCCGCGATGTTCGAAGTCATCGCGGCGGTGGATCTCGGTTCCAACAGTTTTCACATGGTGGTCGCGCGCTACTCGCACGGCCAACTGGTCATCATCGACCGGCTGCGTGAAATGATCCGGCTGGCTGCGGGTATCGGCGATGACGGCCGTCTCGACAAGGACGCTGCGGCGCGGGCGCTCGCCTGCCTGGAACGATTCGGCCAGCGACTGCGGGACATGCATGCGAGCAACGTGCGGGTGGTGGGGACCAACGCGCTGCGCATCGCACGCCGCAAGCAGGCGTTCCTCGAGCGCGCGCGAGGCCCTGGGTTTCCCGATCGAAATCGTCTCCGGCATGGAAGAGGCGCGCCTGATCTATTCCGGCGTGGCGCACAATCTGCCGAACGAGCCGGGGCGGCGGCTGGTGGTCGACGTCGGCGGCGGCAGCACCGAGCTCATCATCGGCGAGCGCTTCGAGCCGCTGGAACTCGAGAGTCTGCAGATGGGCTGCGTCTCGCTGAGTCAACGGTTCTTCGGCGACGGGCGGCTCTCGCCCAAGCGCATCGAGCGTGCGCGGCTCGCCGCGCGCCTGGAGCTCGAGCCCATCCAGGCGGCATTCCTGCGCCGCGGCTGGGAGCGCGCGGTGGGCAGCTCGGGTACGGTGCGCGCGATCGCGGACAGCATTCGCGCGCTCGATCCGGCTGCCGCCAGCGTCACACCGGCGGGTGTGGAGCTGCTGCTGCGGCGCCTGGGTGAGGCCGGCCACCTGCGCGCGCTCGAGCTCGATGCCGTCACGGACGAGCGGCGGCCGGTGTTTCCCGGCGGCGTGGTAATCCTGGCCGAGATCATCGATGCGCTCGGCATACAGCAGCTGCGCTTCGCGGAAGGCGCGCTGCGTGACGGCCTGCTGTACGACATGGTGGGGCGCATGACGCGTTCCGATGCGCGTGAGCGCACCGTGGGTTCGATGCAGCGCCGTTATCACGTCGATCTCGAGCAGGCCGGGCGGGTCGAGGCGACGGCGCTGCAGTTCCTGTCGCAGGTCAGAAGTCCGTGGGGGCTCGAGGATCCGCTCGCCGAGCTGAGCGTGACCTGGGCGGCGCGGCTGCACGAGATCGGGCTCGATGTGGCGCACAACGGCTACCACCGCCACGGCGCCTACCTGCTCGAGAACGCCGACATGCCGGGGTTTTCACGCGAGGAGCAGCAGCTGATGGCGCGCCTGGTCGGCGCTCATCGCCGCAAACTCGCGCTCGAGCGCCTCGAGGACCTGATTCCGCCCTGGGACCGGCTGGCGATCTTTCTGATCGTGCTGCTGCGGCTGGCGGTATTGCTGCATCGAGGGCGCAGCGCCGAGGCGCTGCCCAACATCGAGCTCACGCCGCGCGGCCGAACCCTGGAGCTGCGCTTTCCGTCGCGATGGCTCGGCGAGCATCCGCTGACGGTCGCCGACCTGCAGCTCGAGATCGGCTATCTGCGGCCCGAAGGCATGCGCCTGCGGGTGTTCTCGGGCAGCCGCACCGGCTAGGCTAGCGGCGCCGGCACGCCCGCGTAGCGCGCCAGCAGCAGCGCCTGCGCGTCGCAAGGCGGGGCGTTGCCCGGGCTGACACGCGTATACGTGCCGTCGGCCTGCAGTTCCCAGGCGTTGGCGTCGTCGGACAGGTATGTCTCGAGATCGCTGAGGATGCGCTCACGCAGGCGCGGCTGCAGCACCGGGAAGGCGATCTCGACGCGGCGGAAGAAATTGCGTTCCATCCAGTCCGCGCTCGATAGATACAGCTCGGGCGAACCGGCGTTGTCGAACCAATAGACGCGTGAGTGCTCGAGGAAGCGGCCGACGATCGAGCGCACGCGGATGTTGTCGGAGACGCCGGGCAGGCCGGGCCGCAGCGCGCACACTCCGCGCACGATCAGGTCGATGCGCACGCCGCTGCGCGATGCGCGGTACAGGGTTTCGATCGTCTGCGGATCCACGAGCGCGTTGAGCTTGACGATGATGCGGGCGCTCTTGCCGGCCAGTGCGTGGGCGCTCTCGCGTTCGATCAGCGCCTGCACCGCCTCGTGCAGATGAAACGGCGACTGCAGCAGGTACCGCAGCTTCGAGGTGCGCGTCAGGCTGGTGAGCTGCAGGAAGATCTCGTGCACGTCGGTGCCGATGCCATCGTCGCAGGTGAACAGGCCGTAGTCGGTGTAGGTGCGCGCCGTGCGCGGGTGATAGTTGCCGGTGCCGAGGTGACAGTAGCGACGGATGCCGTCGGCTTCGCGCCGCACGATGAGCGTCATCTTGGCGTGGGTCTTGTAGCCGACGACCCCGTACATCACGTGCACGCCGGCCTCCTGAAGCCGCGTCGACAGCTCGATGTTGGCCTCCTCGTCGAAGCGCGCGCGCAGCTCGATGATCACCGTGACGTCCTTGTCCGCCATGGCGGCGGCCACCAGCGCATCGACGATCGGGGAATTGTCGCCGGTGCGATAGAGCGTCTGCTTGATCGCCAGCACCGCCGGGTCGCCGGCGGCCTGCCGCAACAGGTCCATCACCGGGCCGAAGCTGCGGTACGGGTGATGCAGCAGCAGGTCGCGCTGGCGAATGACCGCGAACAGATCGGTGGCGCCGACCAGCCGCGCGGGCAGCCCGGGCATGAACGGCGGAAATTTCAGATCCGGCCGCTGCGCCAGATCGTAGATCGCCGAGAAGCGATTGAGGTTTACCGGCCCGGGAACCCGATAACAGTCGATCGGCGCGAGCGCGAACTGCTGCAGCAGGAACTCGACCATGTCCGGCGGGCAATTGGCCGCGGTCTCGAGGCGCACGGCGGCGCCGTAGCGGCGCTGCGCGAGCTCGCCTTCGAGCGCGCGGCGCAGGTCGTCCACTTCCTCGTCATCGACGAACAGGTCGCTGTTGCGAGTGAGCCGAAACTGGTAGCAACCGAGCACCTGCACGCCCTCGAACAGCTGGTCGACGAAGGCTTCGACGATGGTCGACAGGGCGACGAAGCGGCGCCGCCCGCCGCCGTCGGGCAGCGGTACGATGCGCGGCAGCGAGCGCGGCGCCTGTACGATCGCGAGCTCGCTGTCGCGCCCGTAGGCGTCCTTGCCGGACAGGCGCACGATGAAGTTGAGGCTCTTGTTCTGGATGCGGGGGAACGGGCGCGCCGGATCCAGGCCGAGCGGGCTCAGGACCGGCTCGACCTCGGCCGCGAAATGATGTTCGACCCAGGCGCGCATCGGCGGCGTCCAATCCTCCTCGTTCACCACCTCGATGCCGGCGGCGGCAAGCTCCGGCAGCAGCACGTCGTTCAGGCAGGCGTACTGGTCGTGCACCAGGCGCGCGGCGCGTTCATGAACGGCCGCGATCTGGTCCGCGATCGCCAGTCCGTCCGGGCCGACCTGCGTGGATCCGAGCTCGAGCAGCTGCTTGAGCCCGGCCACGCGGATCTCGAAGAACTCGTCGAGGTTGGCCGAGGAAATACAGAGAAACTTGAGCCGCTCGAGCAGTGGTACCCGCGCGTCGAGGCCCTGCGCCAATACCCGTTGATTGAACTCGAGCGAGGCCAGCTCGCGGTTGATGAAGTTGTGCGGTGAGCGAAGCGCGGGCTGGTCCATTCTAGCTGCCTTGCGCGCCCGGGAGCCGCTACACCAGCGCGCCGCGGTACAGCGCGCCGAGCGGCACCGGATGACGTGCGCCGGTGACCGAGGGCAGATTGCCCGGCAGGCCGCACAGGTAACGATGCGCCAGCCAGGCGAACCCGGCGGCTTCGACGTGTTCCGGAGCAATGCCCAGATCGGCGGTAGTCGCAACGACCGCGTCGGGCAGGCAGCGCGCCATGCGCGCCATCAGGTCGGCATTGAAGGCGCCGCCGCCGCAGACCAGCACCAGCCCGGGGGCGCCGCCGGGCGCGCGGCCGAGACCGTCGGCGATACTGCGGGCGGTGAGCTCGCTGAGCGTGGCCTGCACGTCGGCCGGCGGCAGCGGCTGGCTCTGCAGCGCGCGTTCGAGCCAGGCGTCGCTGAACGTCTCGCGCCCGGTGCTCTTGGGCGCGGGGCGCGAAAAGTAGGGCTCCCGCAGCAGCCGGCCCAGCAGGCCCGGCTGCACGGAGCCACTGGCCGCCCAGGCGCCCTTGGCGTCATAGGACCGGTCCAGGTGGCGTCGCGCCCAGGAGTCGAGCAGGCAGTTGCCGGGGCCGGTGTCGAATCCGCGGACGCCGCCGTCGGCCGCCAGCAGGCTGACGTTGGCGATGCCGCCGATATTGACCACGGCGCGCGTCTCGCCCGGGGAGCCGAAGGCGGCGGCGTGAAACGCCGGCATCAGCGGCGCTCCCTCACCCCCCGCCGCCAGGTCGCGGCGCCGGAAATCCCCGACCACGTCCAGACCCAGGCGTTCGGCGATGATGTTGGGATCGCCGATCTGCAGCGTGAACGGCAATTCGCCGCGCGGCGCATGCAGGATGGTCTGACCATGACTGCCGACCGCCCGTACCGCACTCGCCGGCACCGCGCTGGCGCGCAGCAGCTGCGCCCCGGCCTGCGCGAATTCGATCGCTACCGCGGTGTCGAGTTGCCCCAGCTCGGACAGTCCGATGCGCTCGCAGTCTTCGGCCGCCCGGCGCAGCCGCTGCAGCAGTGCCGGTGGCCAGTCGCGCGAGACCGCGGCGCGCAGCCGCATGCCGGCGGTTTCGATCTCGAGCAGCGCCGCGTCGATGCCATCCATGCTGGTGCCGGACATCAGGCCGAGGTAGAGGCTCATGGCGGCGCCGGGCGGCTTCAGCGTACCGCGACCTGCGCGGCCGCCGACGGGGCCAGCGCGGCCAGCAGCGGCGCGGTCTTGAGCTCGAAGTCGGCGAACAGGCTCGGATCGATCGGCCGCGCGTCGGCGAGCTTGACCCTCTGGGGATCCACGTACTGGCCGTTGACGTGGAATTCATAGTGCAGGTGCGGGCCGGTCGCCAGTCCCGTCATGCCGACGAAGCCGATGGTCTGTCCGCGCTCCACGTGCGCTCCGGCCCGGGCGGCCGCGAATCGCGACAGATGGCCGTACACGGTCTCGATGCCGCCGCCGTGGTCGATCTCGATGACGTTGCCGTAGCCGCCCTTCCAGCCCCGAAACCGCAGGCGGCCGGCGCCGGCGGCAAGCACCGGCGTGCCGATCGGCGCGGCGTAGTCCACGCCTCTATGGGCGCGGATGCGATCGAGGATCGGATGCAGGCGCGCGCGCGAGAAGCCGGAGCTGACGCGGCGAAATTCCAGCGGCGCGCGCAGGAAGGCCTTCTGCATGCTGCGGCCGTCCGGCGAGTAGTAACCGGCTACGCCGTCGGGTCCCACGTAGCGCACCGCTTCGAACACATGGCCCTGATTGACGAAGCGCGCCGCGAGGATCTCCCCATCCTTCACATACTCGCCGTTCTGACTGATGCGCTGGTAGTAGACCGAGAATTCATCGCCCTGCCGCAACCCCAGCACGAAGTCGACGTCGGAAGCGAAGATCCTGGCCAGCTCGAGCACCGTCGGATCGGCCAACCCGGCGGCATTGGCGGCTTCGAACAGCGATGATTCGATCACGCCGTGCGCGACGGTGCCCTGCGTTTCGATCGGCCTGGGGACCACGGTGGCCTGGAAGCCCGTGTCCGTACGGCGCACCTCGAGTTTCTGCGTCAGCGACAGGTGCCGCTCCAGGCCCAGCAGCGAGCCGTCGCGGTGCAGGAAGCGCAGTTGCTCGCCCGGATTGAGGCGATCGATCAGGGCGCGCATGCCGTCCAGGGCGCGAATGTCGGCCAGATCCGCCAGGCTCAGCTGCAGGCGGCGAAAGATGCGCTCGAGCGTGTCTTGGCGTTGCACGATCACTTCGATCGAGGCCAGCGGCGGGCCGGCCAATGCGCCCAGATCCGCGAGCTGGGACAGCGCTGCGGGCGCGGCGTCGCCGGCGGCGAACAGCATCGGGCCCTGCGGCGGCACCGCTACCGTGGTGTGGCGCGCGGCATCGAGGGCGCAGTAGGCGACCGCCAGACAGGCGGCGACCTGCGCCAGCCGCAGCGGCAGCGGAATTGAGCGCGGCACGGCGGCCGAGTCCGAGGCGACGGGCATGATCGACTGCGGCTCACGGTAATCTGTCAAGTGGGGGACCCTACCTTGGCGGCAAGCCATGGGTCAACGGCGACGGCCGCACATCTGCGCTAAAGTCCGTCTGCAATGAGTACCAGCGACCGACCGATTACCGAACCGATGGGCGAGCGGATGGCCGAGCAGATGGCCGAGCTTGCACGCGGCGCGCAGGATCTGCTGCTGCCGGCCGAATTGCAGCGCAAGCTCGAGCGCGGCACGCCGCTGAGGGTCAAAGCGGGCTTCGATCCGACTGCGCCGGATCTGCACCTCGGGCACACCGTGCTGATCAACAAGATGCGCCAGTTCCAGCAGTTCGGCCACGAGGTCATCTTCCTGATCGGCGATTTCACCGGCCTGATCGGCGATCCGACCGGGCGCAACGCCACCCGGCCGCGCCTCACCCCCGAGGACGTACAGGCGAACGCACGTACCTACGAGCAGCAGATCTTCCGCATCCTGGACCCGCAGCGTACCCGGGTGGACTTCAATTCGCGCTGGTTCGGTCCGATGAACGCCGCCGGGCTCATCGAGATCGCGGCCAGGCACACGGTCGCACGCATGCTCGAGCGCGATGATTTCGGCAAGCGCTTCAAGAGCGGCCAGCCGATCGCCATCCATGAGTTCCTCTACCCGCTGGTTCAGGGCTACGACTCGGTGGCGTTGCGCGCCGACGTCGAGCTCGGCGGAACGGATCAGAGGTTCAACCTGCTGGTGGGGCGGCAACTGCAGGAGCAATACGGTCAGGAGCCGCAGGTGGTACTGACGATGCCGCTGCTGGAGGGACTCGACGGGGTCAACAAGATGTCGAAGTCGCTCGGCAATTACATCGCCATCAACGATGCCGCCGACGACATGTTCGGCAAGCTGATGTCGATATCCGACACCCTGATGTGGCGCTACTTCGAGCTGCTGAGCTTTCGCCCGATCGGGGAGATCGCGGCGCTGCGGCGCGACGTGGCGCTGGGGCGCAATCCGCGCGACGTGAAGTTCGAGCTGGCGCGCGAGCTCGTGAGCCGCTTCCACGACGCCGCCGCGGGCGAACGCGCCCAGGCGGGCTTCCTGGCGCGGTTTGCCCAGAAGGCCCTGCCGACGGACCTGCCGCTGACGCCGATCGCGGTTGAAGGCGAGTCGGCCAGCCTGGCGGCGGCGTTGACCCGCGCCGGCCTGGTCGGCAGCGGCTCCGAGGCGCGGCGCAAGATCGCCGAAGGGGCAGTGCGCATCGACGGCGAGAAGGTGACGGATGCTGCGACGCGATTGCAGGCTGGCGAGGCGCACATCCTGCAGCTCGGCCCGCGCCGCTTTGCGCGCGTGCTGATAGAAAAAAAATAAGATATTCAAGACGTTGCGATATAGGAAATATATTCGTGACAACTCGTTGACAGGGGCGTTTCTACCCCTATAATGCGCGCCCTCAGCTTCGAGCCTACCTGAGGTTCCGCAGCGGCGGGACCTGAGCAGACAACGCGCTGACATGGTTATGTTGACGGGATGAGCCGCAGGGCTATACTTCCCGCCCCCTGCTGCGGCCCGAGCCGCGGGAGGTTGCTTCGGCCTTACGCGCCGCAGCTGCTCTTTAAAAATCTGGCAGGTAACTTGTGTGGGGACTCGCGTCGATACGTCCTTTGGATGTCATTGACCGAGTGACCAAAAGTCCAGCAATGGGCCTTTGGATTCACTCATCACTTGAAGCTCAAAACATTTAAGTGAAGAGTTTGATCCTGGCTCAGATTGAACGCTGGCGGCGTGCTTAACACATGCAAGTCGAGCGGTAACGCGGGAGCAATCCTGGCGACGAGCGGCGAACGGGTGAGTAATGCTTCGGAATCTGCCCAGTAGTGGGGAACAACCAACCGAAAGGTTGGCTAATGCCGCATACGACCTATGGGTGAAAGCGGGGGATCGCAAGACCTCGCGCTATTGGATGAGCCGAAGTCGGATTAGCTAGTTGGTAGGGTAACGGCCTACCAAGGCGACAATCCGTAGCTGGTCTGAGAGGACGACCAGCCACACTGGGACTGAGACACGGCCCAGACTCCTACGGGAGGCAGCAGTGGGGAATATTGGACAATGGGGGCAACCCTGATCCAGCGACGCCGCGTGTGTGAAGAAGGCCTGCGGGTTGTAAAGCACTTTTAGTGGGGATGAAAAGCTCAGGGCTAATACCCCTGGGTCTTGACCTAACCCAAAGAAAAAGCACCGGCTAACTCTGTGCCAGCAGCCGCGGTAATACAGAGGGTGCGAGCGTTAATCGGAATTACTGGGCGTAAAGCGTGCGTAGACGGTCGCGCAAGTCGGGTGTGAAAGCCCCGGGCTCAACCTGGGAATTGCATTCGAGACTGCACGGCTAGGGTGCGGAAGAGGGAAGCGGAATTTCCGGTGTAGCGGTGAAATGCGTAGATATCGGAAGGAACACCAGTGGCGAAAGCGGCTTCCTGGTCCGACACCGACGTTCAGGCACGAAAGCGTGGGGAGCAAACAGGATT
>DAHUYP010000024.1 GCA_027315105.1 Gammaproteobacteria bacterium | reverse complement strand
CCGCGGACCAGGGCGCCGGCCACGCGCAGCGCGCCCGCCACGAGGCCGGCCGCGCCCGGCGCGCGCCAGTCGATGCGCGTGAGCCGGTCGCGGATCAATCGATCGGCATTGGCCGCATCGGGCACGCGCAGCAGCGATTCGGCCAGCGACAGCAGCGCCAGCCCGGCCGGGCTGCCGAGCGGAAAGGCGCGCATCAGGGACTCCAGGCCGACGCGGCTGCGGCGCGCGCGCATGCCTTGCGCCAGGCGCCTGGCCAGGGCATCGATCCGCTGCTGCTGAGCGCTCGGCAGCCGGGCGGCGGCCAGCAACGGCTGCAGGCACTCGCGCTCATCGGCGCGCCAGAGGCGTGCCATCGCCTCGCGCTCCGGCAGCCGTGGCCACGCCGCATTGCCGTTCACGGCGCGATTATCGCATCGCCGCAGCGAGGCCTGAATCCGGTGTCGGCGCTCAGGGCGACAGCCAGGGAATCAACGCGCTCGTGCCGATGAGCGTACCGACCGCGGCGGCCAGCGCGCCGAAGGCGACGAAGAAGCGCCGGCGCGAGAGGAAATACAGCGATGACATCACCAGGCCGAGTTCCAGGAAACCCTCGCCCAGATCGAAGCGCAGCGCACGCTTCTCGGCGCGTTCCGATGCGCTGCCCCAGGACTCGGCCTCCTTCCTGATGGCGTCGGCCTCCTTGGCGTAACGCTCGGCCTGCTGCGTGAGCGTGGCGCTGAGCGCCGCGGCCTTGGTGGGATCGGGCGCGAGCGCCGCCAGCAGGCTGGCGCCGATCTCCTCATTGTGCTGCCGGATCTTCTTCGCCTGATAGAACGCCCATTGATCGTTGGCCTCGGTCTTGCGCACCACTGCCGCCGTGTGCTCGCGATGGCTCAGTATGGTGACGATCGAGAGCAGGATGCCGATGACGCCGACCAGGATGCCGACCGACTGTCCGAACGGGTCGTTGCCGTGATCGTGGCCGGTATGGATCTCGACTTCTGCCATGGATGCTCCCGCAGCTGGGCAACTGGAACAAAGAGGCCGGCGAGGCATGCGCCCCGCCGGCCTGCAATCCAGTGCGATTCATCTATTTTGATTCAAATGTAAAGGCATCGATCATCCGAATTCAAGCGTTCGAGCGCTCAGCGCGCCGCGGTACTGCGCTCCAGCCGCTGCGCCAGCGCCTCGAGCCGCCGCAGCGTCGCCTCGGCGGCCGATTGCGGCGGCGCGCGCGCCAGTCCGCGGTATACCAGCTCGGTCATCGCATCGGCGGCCTCATCGGGTGCGAAATCCCCCTCGCCGCGCAGATACGCCCAGGTGTGATGCTCGACGCCGCCATAGATCATGTCGCGCACGAT
This sequence comes from Gammaproteobacteria bacterium, assembly GCA_027315105.1. Lineage (GTDB taxonomy): Bacteria > Pseudomonadota > Gammaproteobacteria > Steroidobacterales > Steroidobacteraceae > FEN-1191. The sequence goes on along the minus strand of DAHUYP010000024.1, from coordinate 68,312 downwards.
GCGCAGCGGCAGGTCGGCGCGGATCTCGCCGGCATCGACGCCTTCCTGCAGGACCGCCAGCGTACGGCGCGTGTACTCGCGCGTCAGCTCGAACACCGTGGTGCGCCGGTACTCCGGCCAGGCCCGCAGCTGATTGAATATGAGGCGGCACATGCCGGGCTCATTGTGGATCACGGTCAGGTGCCGCCAGATCAGGAAGCGCAGCCGCGCGCGCGCGCCCCGCACCCCGCGCAGCTGCTGATCGTAGTCGGCCAGGATGCGCTCGTACCATTGCTCGACCACGCGAATCAGCAGCTCGCGCTTGCCGGGAAAGTAGCGATAGATGGTGCCCTCGACCACGCCGGCGCGCGCCGCGATCTGCGCCGTCAGGGCGTCGCTGTAGCCCTTCTCGCAGAACACCTGCGCCGCGACCCGCATGATGTCCTGCATGCGCTGCTCGCGCGGCAGTCTCGAACGGCGCCGTCTCGGCATTCTAATGAGCTCCACTCATCTTTGCGTCATGGGCGCCTCGGCCCGCTGCCTGTCGATAGGTCGAATGCTGTCTTTTTCCAGCTCCGGGTGTTGCGCCGCGCAAGTATAGTACGGGCCCATCGTAGCCCGCCAGCGAGCTGGTCGGCTATACTTATTGAGCGGCGTTCATTAGTGACCCACAGCCGCCGGAGATCACCAGCATGGTCAGCGCCGCCCCCGCCAGCGAGCCCACAGCGTCCCGCGCCTCGGCCTTCGATCTGAGCGCCGAGCAGCAGGAAATGCTCGAGGCGGCCGACCGCTATGCGCGCCAGCAGCTCTACCCGCTCGCCAGGCGCATGGACGACGAGGAGTGGTGGCCGGCCGACGCCTTCGGGCGACTCGGCCAGGAGGGCTACCTCGGCATTGCGATTCCGCAGAGCTACGGCGGTGCCGGCCTCGACCTGGTGAGCACCGGCCTGGTAGCGCAGGCGTTCTCGCGCTGGAACCACGCCTTCGGCCTGTCGTGGCTGGCGCACGACAACCTCTGCACCCACAACCTCTATCGCCATGCGAACGAGGCGCAGCGCCGGCGCTACCTGCCGGGTCTGTGCAGCGGCCAGCTGCTCGGCGCACTGGCGCTCACCGAGCCGGGCGCGGGTTCCGACGCCCTGGGCTCGATGCGCACCAGCGCGCGGCGCGAAGGCGAGCACTACGTGCTCAACGGCAGCAAGATCTACATCACCAACGGTCCGGTCGCCGACGTGCTGCTCACGTACGCCAGGACCGCGCCGGAGCTGGGCACGCATGGCATCTCGGCATTCATCGTCGAGAAGGGTTTCCCGGGCTTCGGCGTGGCGCAGAAGCTCACCAAGATGGGCTTTCGCGGCAGCCAGACCGGCGAGCTGGTGTTCCAGGACTGCCGCGTGCCGGTCGAGAACCGGCTCGGTGCCGAGCACGACGGCGTCGGCGTGGTCATGTCCGGACTGGACCTGGAGCGCGCCACGATCGCTGCGATCTGCCTCGGCATAGCCGAGCGCGCGCTGCAGCTGTCGGTCGACTACGCCCAGACGCGCCGGCAATTCGACCGCCCGATCGCGGAATTCGAGATGATCCAGGCCAAGCTCGCCGACATGTACGTCTGGATCGAGACCATGCGCAGCCTCGTCTACCGCGTGCTCTCGGCCGCCGATGCCCTCGGCAGCGAGGCGGGCGGGCGCGGCCGGATCCATGCCTTGAGCGCCGCCTCCGTGATGTACGCCTCCGAGACGCTGGCCAAGGTGCTCGCCGACGCGCTGCAGATCCACGGCGGCAGCGGCTATATCTGGGAATCGGAGGTCAACCGCCTGTACCGCGCCATCAAGATGCTCGAGATCGGCGCCGGCACCACCGAGGTGCGCCAGCTGATCATCAGCCGCGAGCTGCTTGCCTCATCAGCGACGCGATGACCTCGACCGGCGCGCTGCCGTAGCTCAGGAACTGCTCGTGAAAGCGGCGCAGATCGAACTGCGCGCCCTGCTGGCTTTCGACTTGCGCGCGCAGCTGCTCGATGGCCGAGAAGCCCGAATAATACTGTGTCAGCTGCACGCTGCTGAGCTGCACCCGCTGCCATTTTCCGGCCGCTTCCTGGTCCGATTGGAATGCCTCGCGCATCAGCAGCGTCTTCGCCCGCGCTTCACTCATGCCCAGCACGTGCACGCCGTAGTCGAGGATCGTGTTGGTGACGCTGCGCAGATACCATTTCCAGTAGATCAGCCACAGCTCCGGCGCCTGCCCGCCGTAGCCCGCCTCGAGCATCATGCGCTCGCTGTACACCGCCCAGCCCTCGATCATGGCGCCGTTGCCGAAGATGCTCTTGATGCGGCTCGGCGAGCGGTTGGCGTACATGAGCTGCACGTAGTGCCCCGGTATTGCCTCGTGGATGATGAACACCGGCAGCATCCAGTCGTTGTATTCGCGCAGCAAGCTCTCGGCCTGCGCGGCCGGCAGCTGCTCGATCGGATCGACGTTGAAATAGGTTCGGGCCCCGGGATCATACGGTCCCGGGGCCTCGATGCCGGCGATCGCCACGCCGCGCTCGTACGCCGGCGTGGCCCGCACCTGCAGCGGTTTGCTCAGGTCGATGTCGATCAGGCGCCGCTCGCCGACCCATTGCGCGAGCTGCGGGATCAGCCGCTCGATGCTCGGCAGATAGTCCGGCGCGGCGACGTGGCTGTCCGACAGCCTGCTGATCATGCGGCCGATCCGGTCGAAGCGGTCCGCAGGCCGCTGCGCTCCCGGAAAGTATCGGTCCCACAGCCGATCGGCCAGCTGCGTCATGTGCTCGAGCACCCGCTGCTGCTCGCGCACCGCGCGGCGGTACAGGCTCTCGGCATCCTCGCCGGATTGATTCATGAGCAGGAATTTCTGCCGGTACAGCGTCTGGCCGAGGCGGAAGGAGCGTGCGCCGCCCGCGGCCAGACGCGCTTCGAGGTCCTGCAGCCAGCGGATGTGATCGGCGATCGCGCCGCGTGCCGCCGCCAGCCGCTGCGCGAACAGCGCTCGCTCATCGTCGGCAAGCGTGGCTTGCTCCAGCCGCCGCTCCAGCTCGGTGCCGAATACCTCGAGCGCGCCCTGGTTCTGCTCGATGGCGAGCCTGGTGTGCTCGAGCGTCGGCCGCTCGATCGCCTGCCGTGCGGCGGCGTAGTAGGCCGGCACGTCGCGCAGCCTCGAGAGCGCGCTGCGCAGCCGCTGCTCGAGCGGCGCATAGTCGGTGCTGAAGATCAGCGCAAACGGTCCGGCGACGTTGTACTGGGCGGGATTCCACTGCCACTCACGTGCGCTCGCGAGCGCCCAGCGTTCATAGCGCAGCTGCCCGTCGAGTACGGCCCGGTCGGTGCGCTGCCGCTCGCCGAGCCGCTCGGGCGCCAGGCCCTGCAGCCGCGCCAGCGCGCGATCCAGGAATTGCCGATACGCGCGCCGGTAGCGAGCGTCCGGAATCGTCAGGCGCCCGGCCACACGGTAGTAACCGGCCGCGATCGCGGCAGCGGTATTGCGCTGCCAGTATTGATCGAGAAACTCATCGCCGAAGCCGCGCTCGAATTCGGCGTCGGCGTCGGTGTCCGCGCCGGGCGGCGGCGCGGCGGCGCTCGCGAACGCGGCCGCACCGAGCGAGCGCAACAGCGCGCGCCGCGTGACCGGGCGCCGTCCCGGCTCGCGTGCGCTCAAGGTCTGTGGCGCAGGGCCCGCAGGCGCTGCGTTTCGCCGGTGGCCTCGTACAGCGCCTGCAGCGCGGTGAAATCGCTGTTCCGCGGCGCGCCCGACAGCATGTGCTCGCGAATGGTCTTGAGCTGGTAGCGCAGATAGGGCAGCAGCGATTTCACCGGCACCTCCTCGCTCATGCGCTCCGCCAGCAGCGAGTCGCCGTAGGCGCGGAAGTACTCGCTGTAGGCACTGTGGTAGTGCGCCAGCGCCGCGCTGAACGGCGCGTCGCCCAGCATCTCGCCGCACAGCGAATCCGCGCACATCAGGCTCGCCGAGCAGCTCAGGTATGCCTGATGCTCGCGCACCAGGCAGTGCGCGTAGTCGTGCACGCCGAACAGCGCCTCCATGAGACGCTGGCGGGCACCGCCGGTGACGTGCCGCTCGCGCAGGTATTCGAACGGCGCTTTGCGGTGCAGGGTCGAGAACGCGGCGCGCCGCAGCTCTACGACCTTGGCCGACGGCCGCCGCGCGTCGGCCACGCCGTGCATGAGCTGACCGTGAAATTGCTCCCAGCGCCGATAAAGCCCGACGTCGTCGAGCAGGCGGCTCGCGATTTGAGCCTCGCGCGCGGAGCCGCTGTTCGCCGCGAGCGCCACGCGCTGCTCCGAAAAGGCCATCAGGCGCTCGGCGCTGACGCCGGCGTCAACCAATTGTCGCGGGTTTTTGGGCAAACTGCTGAGCATCACTGCCGTGCCCTGACTCCGGCTGTCCGCCAGCGGACCACTGCCGGTGCGCACGCGGCGCCGGGCGCCTCCCTGTATGCGAATGAGATCCGTCTCGACGGCGAATATCACTGATCCGGGCGCGTCGACGCAAATCTTTTTTTCACCCGGCGCAGCGGCTCGATACGGCGCAACGTCCTGCCGTACTGCGCCGCGTGGCGCCATCGTGCTGGTGCATCGGCGGGGCCGCTCGCACCGCTGTGGAGCGGCGGCGCAGGCTCGACGGCGATTGCGCCGCACCAGCGCTTCGGCCGGGCAGTCGCCGATGCCGCGGCGCACCGATCGCTGCGCTGCGCCGCGCCGCGCCGCGCTTCCGGCTCAGGCCGCGACTGCGATCGTGCGCCCGAGCAGCCGTTCGATGGCACGCAGCCGATCGCGCTCCTCGCGGCTCACCAGCGAGATCGCTTCGCCGCTGGCGCCGGCCCGACCGGTACGGCCGATGCGGTGCACGTAATCCTCCGGCACGTGCGGCAGCTCGAAATTCACCACCTGCGGCAGCTCGCTGATGTCGAGCCCGCGCGCCGCGATATCGGTGGCCACGAGCACCCGGATGCGGCCCTGCTTGAAGTCGTCGAGCGCGCGCGTGCGTGCGGCCTGCGACTTGTTGCCGTGGATCGCGGCGCAGGCGAGGCCGTCGCGCTGCAGGCGCTCGGCCAGGCGATTGGCGCCATGCTTGGTGCGCGTGAACACCAGGCATTGCCGCACGTCGCCATCGACCAGCAGGCTCGAGAGCAGCGAGTGCTTGCCGCCGGCTTCGACGTGGTAGACGCGATGGTCGACCAGCTCCGGGGGCGCGTTGCGCGGCGCGACTTCGATCGTCACCGGATCGCGCAATATGCCGTTGGCGAGGCTGCGGATCTCCTCCGAGAAGGTCGCGGAGAACAGCAGGCTCTGCCGCTGCTTCGGCAGCGCCGCGAGGATGCGGCGAATGGCGCGGATGAAACCCATGTCGAGCATGCGGTCGGCTTCATCGAGCACCAGCAGTTCGATCTGCGACAGGTCGATCGCCCGCGACTGCAGGTGATCGAGCAGTCGCCCGGGTGTCGCGATCACCAGATCGACGCCGGCCGACAGTGCCTGCAGCTGCGGGTTCGCGCTCACGCCGCCGAAGATCAGCGCGCCGCGCAGCGGCAGGTACCGCGCCAGGGCGCGGCAGGATTCGCTGACCTGCGCCGCCAGCTCGCGCGTCGGCACCAGGATCAGAGCCCGCGGGCTGCGCTGGCGCGCGCCCTTGGCCTGCAGCCGCTCGAGCAGCGGCAATGCGAAGGCCGCGGTCTTGCCGGTCCCGGTCTGCGCCGCGGCCAACAGGTCGCGGCCTTCGAGCACCACCGGAATGGCGCGCGCCTGGATCGGCGTCGGCTGGGTATAGCCGAGTTCCTCGACCGCCCGCAGCAGCGGTTCACACAATGAGAATTCCTTGAACAAATCGATACTCCGCAACGGCCTCGCCGCCCTTCGGGCAGCCAATCGGTATGGCGCGTCGACAATGGATTGGATCGGTCCGGCCTTCTGGCGCGGACGGCGATGGGCTTGCAGGAGGGGCGATAGGGTCCTGAGGAACGGCCGTGATGGCCTTGCAAGGACGCTGAAGAACCTCGGCGCGCGGACCGAACCGCGCATTCGACAAACTCCGGGGCGATAGTCTACCCGATCATGCTGCAAAGCGCACATTGCGCCGTTCGGGCCCGAACAGCGCCAGCAGCGCCAGCACCACCGCCACGATGCCGCACACCAGGGCCGCCGCGAATGCGTAGTCCGGATGCGCGGCACTGCCGTGAGCCACCGCAATGCTCGCCTGCAGCGTGGCGTTGTACGAGGCCAGCAGATTGCCGAGCTGGTAGACCACGCCGGGGAAGGTCGCCCTGATGCCCTCGGGCGACAGCTCGTTGAGATGCACCGGCACCACGCCCCACGCGCCCTGCACCATGAATTGCATCGCGAACGCGGCCAGTGCCAGGGCCACGGGAGTCGCGGCATAGGCCCAGAACGGCAGCACCAGCAGCGACAGCCCTGCGGCCAGCGCGATCGCGCGGCGCCGGCCGATGCGGCTCGACAGCGTGCCGAACAGTAGTCCGCCGCAGATCGCCCCGACGTTGTAGACGATCGCGATCCTGGAGATGGTGCCGCTGGCGAAGCCGCGCTGCGAGCCGAGCAGCGTCGGATACAGGTCCTGCGTGCCGTGGCTGAAGAAATTGAAGCACGTCATCAGCAGGATGGCGTACAGCGCGAGCGGCCAATGACCGCTCAGCGCGGCACGCAGGCTGCGCCTGCCCCGATCGGCGCGGCTGGCGGCCCAGGATGGCGATTCCGGCACCTGCTTGCGGATGTACAGCACCAGCAGCGCGGGCGCCGCGCCCAGCATGAACATGCCGCGCCAGCCGATGCGTTCGAACAGCAGCCCGAACACGATCGCCGCCAGCAGGTAGCCGCACGGATAACCGGTCTGCAGGATGCCGGACACCAGCCCGCGCGCCCTGATCGGCACGCTCTCGAACGCGAGCGAGGCGCCCACGCCCCATTCGCCGCCCATGGCGATGCCGTACAGCGCGCGCAGCGCGATGAACACCTGCAGCGACGGCGCGAACGCCGATCCCAGTTCCATGCCTGAATACAGCAGCACGCTGCCCATCAGGGCCGGACGGCGCCCGAAGCGATCGGCAATGCGTCCGAACACGAACGCGCCCACCGGCCGCATCGCCAGCGTCAGCGTGATCGCCCAGGTCACGCTCCTGACGTCGCTGCCGAATTCGCCCGCGATGCGCTTGAGCACGAACACCACGAGAAAGAAATCGAACGCGTCGAGCATCCATCCGAGAAAGCTCGCGACCACGACCGCGCGCTGTACCGGGCTCCATTGCCCATTCGACATGCTGCCTCCCCCGCTGCTCCCTGCCGATGCCCGCCGATACGCGCCGTCGTGCGCCGTCGTGCGCCGTTGGCGACGGCGGCGATCATAGCGCCTCGGAGCGCGCCTCGGAGTGCGCGCGGCTCGGGCCGCGGCCGCTGCGCGGCGCACGGCCGCCGCCGCCGGTACAATGCCTCGGCTCGCGACCGCGGGCCTGCCGTCATCTCTTGTTGCGGGTGTGCTGTTGCTATTGCGTCTGGATAGGGTTTCGTTGGCATTCGGCTCGCGGCCGCTGCTCGATCAGGTGTCCATGCAGCTCGACCAGGGCGAACGCGTGTGCCTGGTCGGGCGCAACGGCGAAGGCAAATCCTCGCTGCTGCGCCTGATCCGCGGCGAGATCGAGCCGGATGGCGGCACGCTGTGGCTGCGGCCGGGCGCGCGCGTGGCGCACCTGGCGCAGGACATCGCCGCGCTCGACGGCGAGTCCGTCGAGCAGATCGTCGCCGGCGGATTGCCGGCGCAGGGCCGGGCGGTGGCCGAATACCAGCTGCTGGCCGCGCTCGGCGAGCATGGCCCGGCGCAGCGCCGGCGGCTCGACGAGCTGCACCGCGAGCTCGACGCCGGCGACGGCTGGCAGCTCGAGCGGCGCGTGGCCACGGCGCTGTCGCGATTGCGGCTCGAACCGCGGGCTCGATTCGAGCAGCTGTCCGGCGGCTGGCGGCGCCGGGCGCTGCTCGCCAGGGCGCTGGTCTCGGAGCCCGACATCCTGCTGCTCGACGAGCCGACCAATCATCTGGATATCGACGCCATCGAGTGGCTCGAGCAATTCCTGCTGGAATTCGCCGGTGCCCTGCTGTTCGTGAGCCATGACCGCGCGTTCATCAACCGGCTGGCGAGCCGCATGCTCGAATTGGACCGCGGACGGCTCAGCGCGAGCGCCGGTGACTACGACAGCTACGCCCGCGCCAAGGCACGGCAGCTCGAAGTCGAGGCCCAGCAACAGGCGCTGTTCGACAAGAAGCTCGCGCAGGAGGAGGCCTGGATCCGCAGGGGCGTGGAGGCGCGCCGCACCCGCAACGAAGGCCGCGTGCGCGCGCTGCAGGCGCTGCGCGCCGAGCGCCGCGCGCGCCGCGAGCGCAGCGGCCGGATCGAGCTCGAGCAGCGCGCGGCCGACGAATCGGCAGCGCTGGTCTTCGAAGCCGACCGCCTCGGGGTGCAGTTCGACGGCCGCACCATCATCCGGGATTTCTCGGCCCGCATCATGCGCGGCGATCGCATCGGCCTGGTCGGACCCAACGGCGCCGGCAAGAGCACGCTCATCAAGGCGCTGCTGGGCCAGGTCGCGCCCAGCAGCGGCCGCGCGGTCATCGGCGGCCGGCTCGAGATCGCCTACTACGATCAGGAGCGCGCGCAGCTCGAGCTCGATCAGTCCGTGATGCAGAACGTCAGCGGCCGCAATGACCAGGTGACCGTCAACGGTCAAAGCCGCCACGTCTCGGGCTATCTGCGTGAGTTCCTGTTCCGGCCGGAGCAGCTGCACACGCCGGTGCGGGCGTTGTCGGGCGGCGAGCGCAATCGGCTGCTGCTGGCGCGGCTGTTCGCGCGGCCGGCCAACGTGCTGGTCATGGATGAGCCGACCAACGACCTGGACATCGACACCCTGGAACTGCTGGAGGAGTTCGTCGCTGAATTTCCCGGCACCCTGCTGCTGGTCAGCCACGATCGCGCCTTTCTCGATCACGTGGTGACCAGCCTGCTGGTGTTCGAACCCGGCGGCGTGGTGCGTGATTTCGTCGGTGGCTACTCCGACTGGGCCCGCTACCGCCAGCAGAGCGAGCAGCGCGAGCAGCACCGCCGCGCGGCGCCGGATGCACCGCCGCCGCCCGCGCCGCGTGCGCGCTCCGCCGCCGCCGCGTCCCCGCGCCGGCTGTCGCACAAGGACCAGCGCGAACTGGCGGCGCTGCCGGAGCGGTTGCAGGACCTCGAGGCGCAGAAAGCCCGCATCGAGACCGAGCTATCGGATCCCGCCCTGTATCGAGGCGCGCCGGATGCGCTGCAGGAGCGGCTGCAACGCCTGGCCGACATCGGCAACGAGCTGGAAGCCGGCTACGCGCGCTGGGCCGAGCTCGAGGCGCTCGGCCAGCGGCCGTGAGGCCGTGACGCCGGGGCTACCGCGGCGAGCCGCCGGCTGCGCCGGCGTGGCCACAAAGCCGAACGCGGCGGACCCGGATGTGGTAGGGTAATCGCCTGATTATCGTTAGCAGCCAGACCGTGCTGCAGCTTCCTCCCGACCGCAACTTGCGCGGGAGCACCTCAACACGCCGGCGGGAGACGGACTTGGCCAAGCCGAATTATCGTCACCAGAAGAAGCAAAAGGAACTCGTGCGCAAGACGCGCCACGCCGAGAAGATCGCGCGCCGCACGCAGCGCGACGCGACCCCGAGCGCCAACCAGGGCGAGAGCTGGCCGGCGACCGCGCCGCAGGAGCAGACGGCCGAGTCCAAACCCTGATCACGGCATGACCAGTCCATGAAGATAGCAGTACGCAAGAACGCCTCGCTCGATGAGCAGCGCCGCTACCGGCGGCAATACGATCGCGATCGCTCGCCGCCGTTGCGCAGCGCCTTTCCGCAGCTCACGCAGCTCAACATCGAGCTGTCGTTCTCCGATTGCACCGGCGCCGCGCCCAAGGAAGTCTCGCCGTCCTCGCAGGCGCACGCGTTCTATCCCGCCGCGCAGGCGTTCTTTCGGTTTCGCTGTCCATGCGCCGACTGCGACGGCGAATTCGATCTGACCGGCAGCGTCGCCCAGATCGCCGCCACCACCACCGGCCGCGGCAGCCGAACGCTCAGCGCCAAGCTGCAGTGCGTCGGTACGCGGGCGCGCGATCGCGCCAGCGGCGCGGGTTGCCCCATCGAGCTGAGTTTCCGCATCGTCGCGACGGGCTCGCCATGAATTCCTGGCGCAGCGAATTGCCGTTGGCCGGCGAGCCGACCGCGGACTTTCGCGAGCGTCTGGCCCGACAGCAGGCCGAAGCGGCCGAGCGTCGCCGGCACGCGCTGACCGAGCAGGCCTCTCCGCTCAACTCCGCCGAGGCCCGCATTCGCATCTGGGAGCAGTTGCATGCGATCGAATTGCCCCGCGACGCGCAGCACCGCCTGTTGGCGGTGATCGCCGCCAACACCGGTCTGAGCATCGCGCAAGTGCGCGCGGAGCAACAGCAGCGGGCGGCGGGCGGCGTGCCCCGGCCGCTGGTCGGCGCGAGCGACGTCCCGGGCGCGCCGAGCTGAGGCTCGCCGGGCCGGCCTCCCCGGCCGGCAGGCTCGCGGCCCGAAGGGCGCCGTCTCCCCGCCCGGTTCGCGGCAGCCATCGACTGACGCCGGCAGCAACCGCCAGTGCGGCGCCGCCGGCGCATTGCCGGCGCTGCACCGCGGCGCCATGCTTTATCATGGCGCAAGAATTCGTCCGACTGGTGGATCGAGGCGCCGTGGATCATCCAAGCTTGTCCCCCTTGCCTGCGGGCCAGGGCCGTTGGGCCCGCTGGCGGCCGGCCGCCTGCCCCCCGGGATGAACGCTCCGGGCGCACCGTCGCTGGAGCTGCAGGCGCTGCTCGATGCGGCCGCCGACGCCATCATCATCATCGACCACCGCGGCGCGATCCAGCTGTTCAACCACTCGGCGGAGCGCCTGTTCGGCTACACCGCCAAGGAGAGCCTGAATCGCAACGTCAACATCCTGATGACGGAGCGCGATCGCGAGCAGCACGAAGCCTACATGGAGCGCTACCTGCGCACCGGGGTGGCGCACGTTATCGGCATCGGCCGCGAAGTGCAGGCGCGGCGCAAGGACGGCAGCGTGTTTCCGGCCTTCCTGTCGGTCGGCCGCATCGCCGGCTCCGATCCGCCGCGCTTCGTCGGCTTCGTGCACGACGCCACGCTGCGCCAGCAGGCCATGGGCGCGATACAGCGCGAACGCGATCGCGCCAATCGGTACCTGGAAGCGGCGCAGACCATCCTGGTCGCCCTCGACCTGAATCACCGCGTCACGCTCGTCAACCGCAAGGGCTGCGAGGTCCTGGGCTTCGAGGAGAGCGCGCTGCTCGGCGTGGACTGGTTCCAGACCGTGGTGCCCGAAGGGCAGCGTACCAGAGCCGTCGTCGAATTCGACGCGCTGGTGGAGGTCGCGCCGCGCCGGCCGCACCACAGCGAGTATGCCGTCATCACCCGCAGCGGCGAACGGCGGCTCATCGCCTGGCGCTGCGTGGTGCTCGAGGATGCCCTGGGCGTCGCGACCGGCATCCTGTGCTCGGGCGACGACGTCACCGACAGCCGGCACGCCGAGACCGACGCGCGCGAGGCGCGCGAGCGCATGATGCACGTGTCGCGCCTGGCTACGATGGGCGAGATGGCGAGCGGCATCTCGCACGAGCTCAATCAACCGCTGGCGGCGATCGCCAACTATGCTCAGGCGGCCGCCCGACTGCTGGCGGCGCCGACGCCCGAGCTGGCCGACGTCACCGACGCGCTGCAGCAGATCTCCGCGCAGGCCCTGCGCGCCGGGGAGATCATTCGCCGCCTGCGCAATCTGGTGCGCAACCGCGAGACCCACCGCGAGCTCGCCCACATCAACGAGGTCGTGGAAGAGCTCGGTCCGCTGTCGCGCGCCGACGCCCGCGCGAGCGACGTGCGGATCGTCTCCGAGCTCGGCGTGCAGCTGCCGCGGGTGAGCGTCGATCGCATCCAGATCCAGCAGGTGCTGCTGAACCTGCTGCGCAATGCGATCGACGCGCTCGACGCCACGCCGGCCGGGCAGCGCGAAATCGTGATCCGCACCGAACGCAATCCCGTGGGCGACATCCTGGTCACGGTCGCCGACACCGGCCCGGGCGTTCCCGACCAGCTGCTGCCACGCCTGTTCATGCCGTTTGCGACCACCAAGAGCAACGGCACCGGGCTGGGACTTGCGATCAGCCGCACGATTGTGGAAGCTCACCAGGGGAGACTGGACTATCAACCGAACAGGCCGCGCGGCGCCACTTTCACCCTGATGCTGCCGGCAGAACAGGGATAGCAGAATGAAGGAACCTGCAGCCACCGTATTCGTGATCGATGACGACGACGCCGTGCGCAATTCGCTGCGGCTGCTGCTCAAGTCGGTCGGGTTGCCGGTCCAGGCCTGCCCCTCGGCACAGGAATTCCTGCCCACCTACGACGCGCGCCAGCCCGGCTGCCTGGTGCTCGACATCCGCATGCCCGGCATGAGCGGCCTGGAGCTGCAGGAACAGCTCAATCTGCGCGGTGCGACCATTCCGGTGGTCTTCATCACCGGCCACGGCGACATTCCGATGGCGGTCGAGGCCATGCAGCACGGCGCCTTCGATTTCCTGCAGAAGCCGTTTCGCGATCAGGACCTCATCGACCGCGTGCAGCGCGCGCTCGAGCGCGATGCGGTCAATCGGGTGCAGCTCAAGCAGACCGGCCTCATTCGCACGCGCCTGGAGTCGCTGACGCCGCGCGAGCGCGAGGTGCTCGATCTGATGTGCGCCGGCAAGCCCAACAAGGTCATCGCCGCCGACCTCGGCGTCAGCCAGCGCACGGTCGAGATCCACCGCGCCCGCGTGATGGAGAAGATGGAAGCCCATTCGCTCGCACAGCTGGTGCGCATGGTGCTGAACGCGCAGCCGCTGCGCCAGGCCGCGCCGTGACGGCCGCGCGCCGTCGCGCCCCAATGCCCGAGGGATGAATGACCACCCGCATCTACCTGCTCAACGGCCCCAATCTGAATCTGCTGGGGCAGCGCGAACCCGAGCTCTACGGGCGGCAGACGCTCGCGGACGTCGAGGCGCAGTGCCGCGCGGTCACCGACCGGCACCGCATCGAGCTGGTGGCGCGGCAGACCAACGCCGAGCACGAGATGGTCGCCTGGCTGCAGCAGGCCCGCGACGCCGCCGGTATCGTCATCAACCCGGCGGCGTTCTGCTACCACGGCGTCGCCGTGCTCGACGCCATGAGGATGTGCCAATGCCCGATCGTCGAAGTGCACATCAGCAACCTCTACCGGCGCGAGGCATGGCGCAGCAAGTCGATCCTGGCCGCCGCCGCCACCGGGCTGATCACCGGTCTTGGCACCGACGGCTATCGCCTCGCGGTGGAGCACCTGGTGTCGCTGCTGGGCGGCGCCGGCGGCGCCGGCTAGCGCGGCGGCCGGCCTGGAGGAGATTGGTGCATGCGCCCAGTCCGTAGCTTTCGCAAGATCCTGGTCGCGATCAAGAACCCGCGCGCGCGCACCGTGCCCTCGCTGGCCAAGGCGGCCCAGCTGGCGCGCGCCTGCGGCGCCGAGCTGGAGCTGTTTCACGACATCTCGAATCCGGTATTCATCGACGTGATCGACATGCGCGCCGGCCTGAATTCGCTCATGCGCGAGGGGCGGCGCACGGCGTTGCTCGGCCTGGAGCGGCTCGCGGCGCCGCTGCGCGCCGCCGGGCTGAGGGCGCACACGTCGGCCGAGTGGGATTACCCGGCGCACGAATCGATCATCCGGCGCGCCGCGCGCGCCGGCGCCGACCTGATCGTCACGCCGTGCCGCGCGCGCCATCGCTTCCCTGGGCTGCTGGGCTATACCGACTGGAGCCTGCTGCGCGACAGCCCGATCCCCGTGCTGCTGGTCAAATCGAGCCGGCCCTACCGCCGGCCCAGGATCCTGGCGGCGATCGATCCGCTGCATCGTTACTCCAAGCCGAGCGGGCTGGACGCCAGCATCCTGCGGCAGGCGATCGCGCTCGGCGGCGCCCTGCGCAGCGCGCCGCACGTGGTGCACGCCTATCTGCCGAAGCCGCTCGCACCCGTGGGCACCGACCTGTCGGCAGGACGCGTGAGCCAGATCATCGAAGCGCAGGCGCGCGCCAGCGCGCGCGCCGCACTGGACCGCGAGTTGCGCCACTCCCCGATCCCGGCGGCCCGGCGCCACCTGATCGAGGCGCATCCGGTGCTCGCCATCACCCGCACCGCGCGCGAGCTGCGAGCCGCGATCGTCGTCATGGGGGCGGTGTCACGCCGCGGCCTCAAGCGCCTCTTCATCGGCAATTCGGCGCAACAACTGCTCGACGAGCTGCGCTGCGACCTGCTGGTCGTCAAGCCGGAGCACTTCGTAGCGCGCGTCCCGCGCTCGCGCCGCGGCGTCTACTTCGTGTCGACGATGGCCTATTCCTAGGCGGCGGCCCGCTGCGCCGGGCCGCCCTCGAAGGCCGCGGCGATGGCGTCCTCGACCCGCTCGGCCCAGACGAACTGCAGCGCTTCGCGCACGCTGGCGGGGATATCCTCCAGATCGCGCCGATTGCGCGCCGGCAGGATCACCAGCTTGATGCCGGAGCGCGCGGCGGCGACGGTCTTCTCCTTGATGCCGCCGACCGGCAGCACCAGGCCGCGCAGGCTGATCTCACCGGTCATCGCGACGTCGTGACGCACCGTACGCTGCGTCAGCAGCGACACCAGCGAGGTAAAGATCGCCACGCCGGCGCTCGGTCCGTCCTTCGGCACCGCGCCGGCCGGCACGTGGATGTGCAGATCCGACTTCTCGAACACCGTCGGCTCGAGCCCGAGCCGCTCGGCCTGTGCCTTGACCAGCGTCAGCGCCGCCTGGGCACTCTCCTTCATGACGTCGCCGAGCTGTCCGGTCAGGATCAGCTTGCCGGAGCCCGGCACACGGCTGCTCTCCACGAACAGGATGTCTCCGCCCACCGGCGTCCAGGCCAGCCCCGTGGCAACGCCCGGCACGCTGGTTCGCATGGCGATCTCGTTCTCGAAGCGCGCCGCACCGAGGATGGGCGGCACCTCATCGACGCCGACCGCTATGGGTCCGGGGTTGCCCGCCGCGATCGTCACCGCCGAATGACGCAGCACGCCGCCGATCTGCCGCTCCAGGCTGCGAACGCCGGCCTCGCGCGTGTAGTCGCTGATGATGCGGCGCAACGCCGCATCGGTCAGCTGCACCTGCTCGGCCTTCAGGCCGTTGGCCGTCAGCTGCCGGCGCACCAGGTAGCGCTTGGCGATCTCGAGCTTTTCCTCCTCGGTGTAGCCCGAGAGCTGGATGATCTCCATGCGGTCGCGCAGCGGCGCCGGCATGGTGTCGAGCATGTTGGCGGTGCCGATGAACAGCACCTTGCTCAGGTCGAACGGCACGCCCAGATAGTTGTCGCGGAAGGTATGGTTCTGCTCCGGATCGAGCACCTCGAGCAGGGCCGAGAACGGGTCGCCCTGGATGCTGGCCGAGAGCTTGTCCACCTCGTCGAGCATCATGACCGGATTGCGCGTGCCGGCCTTGCGCAGCGCCTGGATGATGTTGCCGGGCAGCGCGCCGACGTAGGTGCGCCGATGCCCGCGTATCTCGGCCTCGTCGTGCACCCCGCCCAGGGCCACGCGCACGAACTTCAATCCGAGCGCGCGCGCGATCGACTGCCCGAGCGAGGTCTTGCCGACACCCGGCGGACCGACGAAACACAGGATCGGGCTGTGACCCTCGGGATTGAGCTTGCGCACCGCGAGGAACTCGACGATGCGCCGCTTGATCGCATCGAGGCCGAAATGATCCTCGTCCAGGATGCGCCGCGCCTTGTCGATGTCGATCTCCTCCTTGTCGAGCTTCGACCACGGCAGCGACAGCAGCCACTCCAGGTACGTGCGGCTCATCGAGTATTCGGCGCTGGCCTCGCCCATGCGCTCCAGGCGGGCGATCTGGGCGCGCACGTGCTCCTCGACCTCGGCCGGCATGCCGGCCTTCGCCAGCGCCGCCTTCAGCTCGCCGATCTCGGCCGACTCCTCTTCGCCTTCGCCGAGCTCCTTGCGGATCTGCCGCAGCCGCTCGCGCAGCACGGCTTCCTTCTGCCGGTCGTCGAATGCCGCGCGGGTGCGCTCATCGATCTGGCGCGAGATGCGCAGCACCTCGACCCGCTGCTGCAGCAGCTCGAGCACCCGATCCAGGCGCGGCCGCAGCTCGAAGGTCGCCAGCACCTCCTGCTTCTCGGCCGGCTTGAGGTCGAGGAAGCTGGCGATCAGGTCGACCAGCGTCGGGATCGAGTCGATGTGCTGGATCGCGCTGCTCAGCTCGGCCGGCGCCTGCGGCAGCAGCTGCAGCGCCTCGGTCGCGAGTTCACGCAGCCGCAGGGCCCTGGCTTCGATCTCCGGGTTGATCTGGGTCGGCTCCGGATGCGCCGTGATGCGCGCCACCATGAACGGCTCGCGGCTCACGAAATCCAGCACGCTGAAGCGCTGCTCGCCCTGGCAGATCAGGTGATGCGTGCCGTCGGCCGCGGTCACGTAGCGCACGACGCTGGCCATCGTGCCGACGGGGTACAGATCGCCGGCCTGCGGATCATCCTGATCCGGGTCCCGCTGCAGCAGCAGGCCGACCTTGCGGCCGGATTTCACCGCTTCCTGCGCAGCGGCGACCGAGCGTTCGCGCTTGATCGCGATCGGCAGCACGACCTGCGGGAACAGCACGCTGTTGCGCATCGGCAGGATGATGAGCACGTCCTCGGCCGCCGGCACGGCCGCCGCTGCGGTATTGCTGCCCGGGCTGTCGGTCGCGGCGCTCATGACCACTCCCCGCTCAGGCGCACGTGCAGGCAGCCGTCGGTGAATTCGTAACCGAGCAACTCGTAGCGCCCCGGCGGCAGGTCGATGCGCCGCTCGATGCGGCCGTAGGGAATCTCCAGGCGCATGATGCGGGCGCTGCGGATCGCGATCGGCAGCGTGCTCTGGGCGCGTATCGAGAGGCCGCCGGAAGACAGTTCCACCACCGTGTTCTCGGGGCGCACCCCGGGCATCGCGACCACGATGTGCAGACCGTGCTGCAGCACGAATACGTCGGCCGGCGGTTCCCAGACCGGCTGGCGTCTCGGCACCGTGAGCAGCTCGAACAGCCGCCGATGCCGCCGCTCCGCCTCGTCCAGCATCTGGCAGGCGCGCGACCACATCCATATTCCACTGCTTTCCGCGCTCATCGGGCTCGCCTCCGCATGGGTGCGCTACCTTCCGGCCCCGCGTACCCGCTTCCACGTACAGTCGTGGCCGGCGGGCTGCTTTTCAACCCCGCGGCGCGCGCCTGGGGCCGGCGGCGCCGCGCTCATGGCAGCCGCGCCGCGGCCGGGCTCGCGCGCTCCTGCGTTTCACCGTATTCGGGCACCGTCACGTTCGGGCAGTACGCGCGCCGGATCTCGGCACGCAGGGCCTCGGCGGCGGGCGGCTCGCCGTGGGTCACGAACACGCGCTCCGGCGCACGCGGCGCGCTCTTGATCCACGCCAGCAACTGGTCGCGATCCGCGTGGCTCGAGAGATTGTGCAGCTGCACCACCTCGGCGCGCACCGGCACCCACTCGCCGTGCAGCTTCACCGTCTCGGCGCCGGCGACCATCGACGCACCGCGCGTGCCCGCGGCCTGGAAGCCGGTGAAGATGATGGTATTGCGCTCGTCCGGCGCAAACGCCTGCAGGTGATGCAGCACCCGGCCGCCGGTCGCCATGCCGCTGGCGCTGATGATGATCATCGGCTCGCGCCGCAGGTTGAGCTGCTTGGATTCCTCGATGCTGGATACGAAATGCGCCGCGCGGCTCAGGTCGCGGCATTGCTCGGCGGACAGCCGATGCTCGCGCGGGAACCGCTGGTAGAGCACGCTCGCCTCGCTCGCCATGGGGCTGTTGAGGTAGACCGGCACGTCGGCGATGGCCGCGCGCGCCTTGAGCCCGCCGATCAGGTGCAGCAGCGTCTGCGCGCGGCCCACGGCGAACGACGGAATCACCACCACCCCGCCGCGACGCACGGTGCGATCGATCACCGCGGCGAGCTCGGCATACGGATCGGTGTGAGGATGCCGGCGGTCGCCGTAGGTCGACTCGATCACGATCCAATCGGCCTCGGGCGCGGCCGCCGGCGCGGGCATCAGCAGATCGTCGGGCCGGCCGAGGTCGCCCGAGAACAGTATCCGGCCGGCCGCGGTCTGCACCAGCACCGAGGCCGCCCCCAGCAGATGACCGGCCGGCGACAGGCTGGCCGTGACACCGGGCAGCACGGCACGGGCTCGTGCCCATTCCAGAGGCTGCAGCAGGCGCAACGCGGCTTCGGCGTCGGCGCGCGTGTAGAGCGGCAACGCGGGCGAGTGCTTCGAGAAACGGTGCCGATTGGCGAACTCGGCGGCCTCCTCCTGCAAGTGCGCGCTGTCGAGCAGCATGAGGCGCAACAGCGGCACGGTCGCTGCGCTGCAATACACCGGGCCGCTGAAGCCCGCGCGCACCACCACCGGCAGGAAGCCCGAATGATCGATGTGCGCATGGGTGAGCACGACGGCATCGATGCCGCGGGCATCGAACGCCAGCGGCTGCCAGTTGCGCTCGCGCAGGCGCTTCAATCCCTGGAACAGCCCGCAGTCCAGCAGCAGCCGGTGCCCGCCGGTCTCGAGCAGGTATTTCGAGCCGGTTACCGTACCGGCGGCGCCGAGAAAGGTCAGTTTCACGCTCAACCCCGTCATCGAGCGCACGTGCGGTGCGCGCCATTGGCGCTCACCATGCCTGCCGCACGCACCCGGGCGCCATACGGGTTCCTTCGTATGCCGGTATGGCCGCGGCCATGAGACGCTGGCCCCGGGTGGCTGCGGATGGCCGGCGCGCGGCCAAGCACTCGTCCGTGACCGGGCCAGTCACTACCATCCACACCATGCAGGCACCGCCGAACACCGGTCAAGCGCCGCCGAACGATGGCCGCGGATCCGCAGCCGGCCCGGCGGCCGACGAGCTGGACATCTCGGCGCTGCTCGACCCGTCGGCCTTTCCCCACCCGATCTCGCAGCTTCGCCTGCGCGAGACGCCGATCTCGTGGGTACTGCTGACCGGTCTGTACGCCTACAAGATCAAGAAATCGGTGCGCTACGACTTTCTCGATGCCTCGACCCTCGAGCGCCGTCGCTTCCTGTGCGACGAGGAGCTGCGGTTGAACCGGCGATTCGCGCCGGAGATCTATCTCGACGTCGTGCCGATCGCCCGCGAGCACGGGCAACTGCGCTTCGGGGCACCGGGCGCGCCGGTCGAATTCGCCGTGCGCATGCGCCAGTTCGACCCCGACAGCGAACTGGCCAGCCAGCTGGCGCAGGGGCGGGTCGGCGTGGCCGAACTGGCCGACTTCGGCCGCCGCCTCGCCGGGCTGCACCGCAGCGCCCCGTCCGCCGCCGACACGGATCCGACCCTGGGCAGTCCGGATCTGATCCGCTCGCAGCTGCAGGAGAACTTTGCGCCCGTGCGCCGCTGCCTCGGTGAGGCCGAGGACCTGCGCCGCCTGGCGGCGCTGGCGGCGTGGCTGCAGGGCGCCCTGCAGCAACTGCAGCCGTTGCTCGAGCAGCGGCGCCGCTCGGGACGGGTGCGCGAATGCCATGGCGACCTGCACAGCGGCAACATCGTGCGCTGGCACGGGCAATGGCAGCCCTTCGACTGCATCGAGTTCGAGCCGCGCCTGCGCTGGATCGACGTGATCAGTGACGTCGCGTTCCTCTACATGGACTTGCGCTCGCGCGGCGCCGACGATCTCGCCCATGGCTTCCTGAGCGCCTATCTCGAGGAAGGCGGCGACTATGAGGGTCTGCGCCTGCTCTCGCTCTATAGCGTGTACCGCGCCCTGGTGCGCGCCAAAGTCGATGCCCTGGGCATCCCGCCCGCACCGCCGGCGATGGCGCAGGAGCTGCATTCGCATCTGCTGGCGCGCCTGCAGACTGCGGTGCGGCTCAGCGTCCGCCGGCGGCCGGCGCTGATCCTGATGCACGGCGTCTCGGCCTCGGGGAAATCCTGGCTGAGCGAGCAGCTGATAGCGGCGCTGCCGGCGATACGCGTGCGCTCGGACCTCGAGCGCCGGCGGCTGCAGCCCGCCGCAGCGCCGCGGGCGCCCGAGCCGCGCGTCGGCGAGGGCGCGTACGACGCCGCGACCACGCAGCGCACCTACGCGCGGCTGCTCGACTGCGCCGCCAGCGCGCTGCAGGGCGGTCAGCACGCCATCATCGACGCCACTTTCCTGCAGCGCGCGCGGCGGCAGCAATTCGAGGCGCTGGCGCGCGGCCGGCATTGCGCGTGCTTCATCGTCTCCTGCCACGCGGCGCGTGCGACGCTCGAGCGCCGGCTCGCGCTGCGCGCGCAGCGCGCCGACGATCCGTCCGAGGCCACGGCGGCCGTGCTGCAGAGCCAGCTCGATGCCCTCGAGCCGCTCGGCGAGCTCGAGCGCGCGCGCACGGTGGAGATCGATACCGGCTCGCCCGCGGCCGTGGCCGCCGGCATCCGCAGCCTGCGGCGGCGGCTGCTCGTGGCCGGCGCCGCGCCGCTGACCGGCGACTGACGCCGCGCGCGCCGCGCCGCCTCAGGAGCTCACGATCGCCGCGCGCGCAGCGGACCCGGCGAGGCTGCCCTCCAGCGCCGCCACGCGTCGAACCACGCCGACCACCGAGTCGGGATTCAGGCTGATGGAGTCGATGCCCAGACGCACCAGGTACTCGGCGACCTCCGGGTAATCGGACGGTGCCTGGCCGCAGATGCCCGAGTGGCGCCCATTGCGCCGGCAGCCTTCGACCGCCAGGCGCAGCAATTGCTTCACCCCCTCGTCGCGCTCGTCGAAATCGAATGCCACGAGCTCGGAATCGCGGTCCACGCCGAGCGTCAGCTGCGTCAGGTCGTTCGAGCCGATCGAGAAGCCGTCGAAATGGCGCGCGAACGCGTCGATCTGCAGCACGTTGTTCGGGATCTCGCACATGACGTAGACCTCGAGTCCGTCCTGCCCGCGCTGCAGGCCGAACTCGCGCAGCGTGGCGATGGTCTGCTCGGCCTCCGGCACGCGGCGGCAGAATGGGATCATCACCGTCAGATTGACGAACCCCATCTGCTCGCGCACGCGCTTGACCGCCGCGCACTCCAGCCCGAAGCCTTGCTTGTACGCCGAGTGCGAGTAGCGCGCCGCGCCGCGAAAGCCGAGCATCGGGTTCGCCTCGTTCGGCTCGAACCAGCGCCCGCCGAGCAGGCTCGCGTATTCGTTGCTCTTGAAGTCGGACATGCGCAGGATGACCGGCTTGGGATAGAAGGCGGCGGCGATGGCGGCGATGCCTTCCGACAGGCGCTCGACGAAGAAATCCGCCGGCCGCGGGTAGCCCTGCGTGAGCCGCGCCAGCGCCTCGCGCTCCTGCGCATCCTGCACCTTGTCCGGGTTGAGCAATGCCATCGGATGCGCCTGGACATATTCGGTGATGATGAACTCCATGCGTGCCAGGCCGACACCGTCGTTCGGCAGGAAGCTGCTCTGGAACGCGATCTCGGGATTGCCGAGGATCAGCATGATCCTGGTGCGCGTCGAGGGCAGCGTGCTGACGTCGATGTGCTCGACCTCGAACGGAATCGCCCCGCCGTAGACGCGTCCGGTCTCCCCGCCGGTGCAGGCCACGGTCAGCAGCTCACCGCTGCGCAGCGTCTGCGTCGCCGCGCCGGTGCCCACGATCGCCGGGATACCGAGCTCGCGCGCCACGATGGCGGCATGGCAGGTGCGCCCGCCGCGGTTGGTCACCACGGCCGCGGCGCGCTTCATGATCGGCTCCCAGTCGGGAGTGGTGTTGTCGGTCACCAGCACCTCGCCGCGCACGAATTCGCCCATCTGCGCCGCGGATTCGATCACGTGCGCGCGCCCGCTGCCGATGCGGCTGCCGATCGCCTTGCCGGTGATGCGTACCGGGCCGTCGCCCTTGAGACGGTATTCATCGATCAGGTTGGTCGCCTTCTGCGAGGCGACGGTCTCCGGCCGCGCCTGCAGCAGGTAGAGCTGCCCGTCGGTGCCGTCCTTGGCCCATTCCATGTCCATCGGCACCGCATGGCCCGCGCGCGCACTGAAGTGCTGCTCGATCAGCAGCGCATGGTCGGCCAGCCGCAGCACCTCGGCATCGCTCAGGCAGAAGCGCTCGCGTTCCTGCGGCGTGGTCTCGACGTTGCGGGTGAAGCCGCCGGCCGTCGACGCCGCCGGCGCGTCGCCCGCATAGACCATCTTGAGTCTCTTGCTGCCGCGCTCGCGCCGCAGCAGCTGGCGGTAGCCGCGCTGCAGGGTCGGCTTGAAGACGTAGAAGTCATCCGGATCGACATTGCCCTGCACGATGTTCTCGCCCAGCCCGTAGGCGGCGCTGATCAGCACCACGTCGCGAAAGCCGCTCTCGGTATCGAGCGAGAACATGATGCCGCTGGCGGCCAGGTCCGAGCGCACCATCTTCATGACGCCGATCGACAGCGCGACGCGGAAATGATCAAAGCCCTGGTCCATCCGGTAATGGATCGCGCGGTCGGTGAACAGGCTCGCGAAGCAGCTCTTGCAGGCCTCCAGCAGCGCGGCGTCGTCGCGCACGTTCAGGTAGGTCTCCTGCTGGCCGGCAAAACTCGCGGTCGGCAGATCCTCGGCGGTGGCCGAGCTGCGCACCGCGACGCTGAGCGTCTCGCCATACTCGCCCTGCAGCTGCCGATAGGCGCTCAGGATCTCGCGCTGCAGCACCCCGGGCAGCGGCGCATCGTGGATGATGGCGCGCGCCTGCGCACCGCGGCGCTGCAGGTCCGCCATGTCGTTGGGCGCGAGCCCATCGAGCGCCGCGTGCAGCGCTTCCCAGGCGTTGCTCGCATCGAGCAGGCTGCGGTAGGCGTCGGCGGTGATGGCGAAGCCGTTCGGGACCTTCACGCCGTGCGGCGTCAGAGCGCGGTACATCTCACCGAGCGCGGCGTTCTTGCCGCCGACCACGCCGACGTCGTCGATGCCGATTTCGCGAAAGAACCGGATGTACTTCAGCGCCTCCGCCATGGCCCACCTCTTCGATCCGCCTATCTGCAGCAGGCTAGCCGGCGAGCGCAGCGCTGACCATCCGCGCAAGCGCGCATGGCATTTCGGCTTCCGCGTATTCCCCCGCGTCGCTCCAGGTCTTAAAAGTGGCGCAGACCGCAGGCGGGTTGGCCGGCGGCGCCAGCAGGAGATCGCAACGATGAGCAACGACATGCAGCTCCGGCACGATGTGGAAGCCGAGCTCGACTGGGACCCGCGCTTCGATTCGCGGCAGATCGGCGTCGCGGTCAAGAACGGCGTCGTCGCCCTGAGCGGCCACGTGAGCTCGTTCGCCGAGCGCCGGGCCGCCGAGCAGGCCGCACAGTCGGTCGCCGGCGTGCAGGCGGTGGCCAACGACATCGTGGTCGAGCTGCCGTTGGACAACAAGCTCAGCGATGCCGAGATCGGCGAGGCGGCCCTGGAGGCGCTGAAGACCAACGTCTCGGTGCCGGCCGCGCAGATCAGGCTGGTGGTGCGCGACGGCTGGGTCACGCTCTCGGGCCAGGCGGAGATGTGGTTTCAGAAGAACGCCGCCGAGACCGCGCTGGGCAGCCTGCGCGGGCTCAAGGGCATCACCAACAACATCACGATCCGCTGCCAGCCGGCGGCGACCGACGTGCAGGCGAAGATCGAGGATGCATTCCGCCGCCGGGCGCAGCTCGATGCGAAGAAGATCAGCGTCCAGACGGCTGACGGCACCGTCACGCTCGAGGGCGAGGTGCATTCCTGGCAGGAGCGCCAGCAGGCCGAGATCGCCGCCTGGCAGGCTCCCGGCGTATCGCAGGTGATCGACAAGCTGACCGTGCGACCGTAGCGAGCGGCCGGCGGAGGATCGCCCGGTGGCCCACAAAGCGATGACCTTCCGCTCGGCTGCGCGCGAGAAGATCCTGCGCGGCGCCACCCAGCTGGCGGACGCGGTGCGGATCACGCTCGGTCCCAAGTCGAAGTCGGTACTCATCCAGAGGCAATGGGGGGCGCCGATCGTCTGCAATGACGGCGTCACCATCGCCAAGGAGATCAGCCTTGCGGATCCGGCCGAGGATCTCGGCGCGCAGATGCTGCGTCAGGCGGCCGAGAAGACCGGCGATGTGGTCGGCGACGGCACCAGCACTGCGACCATACTGGCGCACGCCATCTATGCCGACGGCATCCGCAACGTGACCGCCGGTGCCAGCGCCATCGACCTCAAGCGCGGGCTGGACCGCGCGCTCAAGGTGGTGATCGATGAGCTCAAGGCGATGTCGCGCCCGGTGAAGACCCGCAACGAGAAGGCGCAGGTCGCGACCATCGCCGCCCACAACGACCCCGGCATCGGCGAGCTGGTCGCGCAGGCGATGGACAAGGTCGGCGGCGAGGGGGTGATCACGGTCGAGGAATCCAAGACCACCGAGACCGTGCTGGAGGTGGTGGAGGGCCTGCAATTCGATCGCGGTTACCTGTCGCCCTACTTCATCACCGACCCGCAGAAGATGGAGGCCGTGCTCGAGGATCCGTACGTGCTGCTGACGGATCGCAAGATCAACATCCTCAAGGACCTGATACCGCTGCTGGAGCAGGCCGCCAAGAGCGGCCGCCCGATACTGCTGATCGCCGACGACGTCGAGAGCGAGGCGCTGGCCACCCTGATCGTCAACCAGGTGCGCGGCATCCTCAAGAGCGTTGCGGTCAAGGCGCCGGGATTCGGCGATCGGCGCAAGGCGATGCTGCAGGACATCGCGGTGCTGACCGGCGGCGAGATGATCTCGGAGGAATTGGGCGTGAAGCTCGAGAGCGTGCGGCTCGAGCAGCTCGGGCGCGCCAAGCGCGTGGTGGTGGACAGCGATACCACGACCATCGTCGGCGGCCTGGGCGAGCGCAGCGCCATCGAGGCGCGCATCGGCCAGATCCGCCGCGAGATCGACAAGGCCGGCAGCGACTACGATCGGGAGAAGCTGCAGGAGCGCCTCGGCAAGCTCTCCGGCGGCGTCGCCGTGATCCGCGTCGGCGCGCCCGCCGAGGCGGAGATGAAGACCAGGAAGGAGGCGCTCGACGACGCCATCAGCGCGACCAAGGCAGCCGTGGCGGAGGGCATCGTCGCCGGCGGCGGCCTGGCGCTGCTCAAGACCATCGCCGCCGTCGAGCGCCTGGAGAAGCAATGCGACGGCGACGAGCGCACCGGTGTGCAGATCCTGCGCCGCGCGCTCGAGGTCCCGACGCGCCAGATTGCCGAGAACTCGGCGGTCGACGCGGGCGTGGTGGTCAGCAGGATGCTCGAGTCTGCCGGCAACGTCGGCTTCGACGCCGCACGCAAGCAATACGTGGATCTGTTCGAGGCCGGCATCGTCGATCCGACCAAGGTGATCCGGGTCGCATTGGAGAACGCCGTGTCGGTCGCGGGCGTCCTGCTGCTCACCGAGGCTACCATGACCGAGATCCCGGAGCCGAAGAAGGAGCCGGTATCGCCGGCGGAAGTCTGAGCCGCCGCGGCGATATGGCGCACGGCCCACCGCCGGTCACGGAGCACGCCGTTCACATGTCACAATCCGAGCCCGCTGCCGCTGCCGCTGCCGCCACCGCCGAAGCTGCCATCGCGATCACGGGCTTGACGCGCAGCTTCGGCGACCTGCTCGCCGTGGATCACATCGATTGCGACGTTGCATACGGGGAGATCTTCGGCCTGCTCGGCGCCAACGGCGCCGGCAAGAGCACGACCATCAAGATACTGACCACGCTGTTGCCCGCCAGCGCCGGCACGGCGCGTGTGGCCGGATTCGACATCCGGCTCGCCAGCGCGGCGGTGCGGCGGCGCATCGGCTACGTACCGCAACTGCTGTCGGCCGACGGCGCGCTGACCGGCTACGAGAACCTGCTGCTGTCGGCGCGCCTGTACGCCGTGGCGCACGCCGAACAGGCCGCGCGCATCGCCGACGCGTTGCAGTTCATGGGCCTCGAGCAGGCCGCCCGCCGCCTGGTCAAGACCTACTCCGGCGGCATGATCCGCCGCCTCGAGCTGGCGCAGGCGATGCTGCATCGGCCGAAGGTGCTGTTCCTGGACGAGCCGACGATCGGTCTGGATCCGCTGGCGCGGCACACGGTGTGGGAGCGGCTGGCGCACCTGAACCGCGACTACGGCATGACCATCCTGCTCACCACTCACGACATGGAGGAGGCCGAGCATCTGTGCGGTGACATCGCGATCCTGCATGCGGGCCGGATCGCGGCGCGCGGCCGCCCGCAGGCGCTGAAGTCCGTGGTCTCGCCGCAGGCGACCATGGATGAGGTATTCGCGCATTTCAGCTCGGCCAGCGACAGCGGCCGCTGGCGCGACACCGCCGATACGCGGCGCGTGGCGCGGCGGCTCGGGTAGCGTGCCGCGATGCTGCAGTTCTGGCGCGAGTGCCTGGCGATCGCGGACGTGGAGTTGCGTAAGCTGGTGCGCGACCCGACGGAGCTGGTTTCACGCGCGATCCAGCCGATACTCTGGCTGGTGGTGTTCGGCCAGGTGCTCAGCCATGCGCGCGGCATCGACACCGGGAAGGTCGGCTACCTGGCGTTCATGACCCCCGGGATCCTGGCGCAGAGCGTGCTGTTCAGCGCGATCTTCTACGGCATCGCGGTCATCTGGGAACGCGATCTGGGCATCGTGCACAAGCTGCTGGTCAGCCCGGCGAGCCGCAGCTCGCTGATCGTCGGCAAGGCCCTGTCGGCGGATTTCCGCGGTCTGGTGCAGGCCGCCGTCATCTACGTGATCGCGGTGGCGCTGCGCGTGCCAATCCGGTTCGAGCCCGCGGCCATGGCCGCCATGGTCCTGGTCGTGACCCTCGGCGCCGCGGTGTTCGCGACGTTTTCGCTCATCATCGCCTGCATCGTCAAGACGCGCGAGCGCTTCATGGGTGTCGGTCAGGTCCTGACGATGCCCCTGTTCTTCGCCAGCAACGCCATCTACCCGCTGCAGCTGATGCCCGCCTGGCTGCGATCGATCGCGACCTTCAACCCGCTGACCTATTTCGTCGATGCGCTGCGCGGCCTCATGATCCAGGGCGGCCAGAGCGTCTATGGCATCGGCTGGGACTGCGGCGTGCTGTCGCTGGTCTTCCTGGCGCTGCTGGCGATCGCTGCGCGCACCTACCCGCATCTGGTTCGCTAGAGGCCACGCCGGCGCGCCGAGCGCCGGCGCTGGCTCCGCTGCGGCACCGCCCGGCGCCGAGGTAGGCAATTGCTCGTATTCGCTTCCGGGCCGGAATCTGAGAGCGTGGCTGCAGCGTGGGCACCGCAGGACGAACGATCGATGAGACGGCGCCTGATTGATTGGACCCTGGCGTGGGTCGCAGCATTGGCGGCGTGCGCCTCGGGCGCGACCGATGCGCCGGCCGCGGCCCCGACTGCGGCCGCGGCCCCGGTGGCGCCGCTGAGCGCCCCGAAGCTCGATCAGCTCACTGCAGTCATCGCGCTCTACCCCGATCCGCTGCTGGCGCAGCTGCTCGCGGCCGCCACTCATCCGCGCCAGCTGGCCGCCGCGGCCCACTGGCTCGACGATCCGGCGAACGCGGCGCTCGATGGCGATCGGCTGTACGCGGCGATGCAGCAGCAGAGCTGGGATCCGAGCGTGAAATCGCTGCTGCCGTTCCCGCCGGTGCTGCGCCAGATGAGCCGCAATCTGCCGTGGACCGAGCGGATCGGCCATGCGTTCCTGGTGCAGCAGGCGGATGTCATGGACTGCGTGCAGCGCCTGCGCCGGCGCGCCGTGGCCGCCGGCGCGTTGAGCTCGACGCCGCAACAGAGCGTCTCCGACGACGGCCATGACATCACCATCGAGCCGGCGAATCCGGCCATCGTCTACGTGCCGCACTACGACCCGGCGGTGGTCTACGGACCGTGGGCCATGGCCGCGTTTCCGCCGTACTTCTTCGGCTTCCCGCCTGACACCAATTTCCACGGCGGGCTGGTCGGCTTCGGCGACGGCATGCACGTCGTGCCGCCGCTGTGGGGCGGCTACCAGTGGGATTGGCGCGGCCGCGGCCTCAACATCGCCCCACCCGCCTCGCCGCTGCCCGCGCACCCATGGCGGCGTGATGTCGCAGGCCACCGGAGTGCAACACCCGGCGCCTAGCGGATCGATGCCGATGCCGCACGCAGCTGTTGTGGGGCATCGACTGACGCTCGATAGCGACTATTGGGTATGTCTCGTGCGACGGCGCCGTGCAAGCATGCGCAGGTCGTCGCACGCGGCGGAGAGTCCGGTCATGGAACATCGATGGGGCGAGCGCACGGGCATCGAGATCCCAGTGGCGCTGCGCACCGCGGCCGCACAGGCGTTCGCCGGTCAGATTGCCAACGCCAGCGTCAGCGGCGCATTCATCCGCACCAGCGCCGCGCAACCGTTCATGGCGCGCATCGATATTCTGATCGACGGGCAGACGGTGCCCGCGTTCGTCGTGCGCATTGCGCCGGACGGCATCGGCGTGGAATGGTGCGATCTCGCGCCCGGGATGATCAGCGCGCTGCTGCTGGCGCAGCCCGTAGCGCCGCCGGTGCCGGCGGCGTTTCCGGCGCGCGAAACCGCAAGCCGCAGTGCGGCGGCGCTGGCGCCGCGCTGAGGACCGCGCCGCGGGCACGCGCGGCGCGCGCTATTTACGCTGCATCGAGCGTACGTAGTCCAGCAGGCGCCCGACCAGTTCTGCCGCCGGCACCGGCGCGGGTCCCGTGCCGGCAACCGCGTCGCCCGCTTCCGCCACCCCGAACTCGTAGCCCCAGACCGGCATGTCGCGCGATCCATGGGGCGGCTGTACCGTGCGGCCGTCGATGATGCGCCGGACCTGGTCGGCCGGAAACGTGCCGCCGTGGCGCGCCGCAATGCGCGTGAGGTCCGGCACCATGACATTCAGCGAGCCGGCGACCGGCCCGTCGCCCAGGCCCCGCAGGCCGTGGCAACTGGCGCAGAATCGTTGATACAGCCCGGCGCCGCTGTAGCCCGAGAGATCCTCCGCGTCCGCGTGCATCGCTGGCAGCAGCCCCGGCAGCAGCAGCAGCGCGAATGCGGTCGCGGCAGCGCGCGCGCGGCGCCGGCGGTCGTGCCGCGCGCTCACCGGTGCGCCTGCCGCGCAGCCGCGGAACCGGGCGCTCCCCAATGCCGCCGCGCCCAGCGCCTGGCCTGTGCGATCCCGATGCGGATCGCGCGGCCTTCGTCATGGCCCTCTGCCAGCAACGCGTTCGCGATTTCGATCGCCTTTTCGCGCACCGCGTCGGGCAGGTGCTGCATGGCCGGCGGATATCTCTGCGTCGTCCAAGGCATCGCGGCGCTCCGTGCGAATGGGCGTTGCGCTATCGGACAACGGGTCGGCCGTGGGCGCAACGCCGGAAAACCCCTAGCTCGCATCCGCCGGGCCCGATGTCGGCCCGGCCCCTGCACGGCCGGGCGTGGCGCTCAGAGGCGCGTGGTCGCGAGCAGCGCCTTGACCTCGCGCAGCGGCCGCGCATTGAGCACGTCCTTCGCACACAGCCAGCCGCGGCGCGCCTGGCGGATGCCGCCCGCCAGATCCGCCAGCTCGGCGCCGGAATGCGCATCGCTGGCCACGCTGACCAGCACTCCGTGCGCGTGCGCGGCCTGGCAGAGGACATCGTCCATATCCAGGCGCGCCGGCTGCGAGTTCAGTTCCAGGAAGCAGGGACGGGCGCGCGCCGCGGCGAGGATGCGCTCGAAACTGACCGCATAGGGCGCGCGCTCCCCGAGCAGGCGCCCGGTCGGATGAGCCAGGATCGAAACGCACGGGCGCTCCAGTGCCCGCAATATCCTGCTGGTCTGCTGCGCCTGCGGCAGGTCGAAGTGGCTGTGGATCGCCGCCACCACGACGTCGAGCCGCCGCAGGATCGAGTCGGGCAGCGCCAGACGGCCATCGGGCAGAATATCGACCTCCGCGCCCTTGAGAACCGCGAAGTCCTCGAGCGTCTCGTTCAATGCATCGATCTCGTCGATCTGCCGGGCCAGGCGCCCGGCATCCAGGCCGTGCACCACCCCCAGGTGACGCGAATGATCGGTGATGGCCATGAAGCGCAGCTTCTGCGCCCGAGCCGCCGCCACCATCTTCGGCATCGGCTCGCGCCCGTCACTGGCGCTGGTATGGGCATGCAGATCGCCCTGCAGATCCCGAAGCTCGATCAACTGCGGCAGTTCGCCGCGCTGCGCCGCATCGATCTCGCCGCGGTCCTCGCGCAGCTCGGGCGCAATCCAGGGCAATCCCAGCGCCGTCAGGATCTGCTGCTCGCTCGCTCCGGCGATGCGCCTGCGCCCGCGAAACAGCCCGTACTCATTGAGCTTCAGTCCGCGTGCCTGCGCCCGCTGCCGCATGCGCACGCCGTGCTCGCGGCTGCCCGTGAAATAGTAGAGGGCGGCACCGGCGCTGTCGGGCGCAACCACGCGCACATCGACCTGCATGCCGTTGGCAAGCACCGCGCTGCAGCGCGTAGGCCCGGCGGCCGACAGATCGCGCACCTCGGCGTAGCCGCGCAGCGCGCTCGCCAGGTCGAGCGGGCCGCGCGCGCATACCACCAGGTCCAGATCACCCACCGTGTCGCGCCCGCGGCGGTAGCTGCCGGCGATCTCGACCTGCGTCACGCGCGGCAGGGACCGCAGGTAGTCGCGCAGCGGCTCGGCGTATTGCGCGGCGACCGACCAGAGCCAGCGCTGCGGGGCGGCGGCGGCACTCAGGGCCTGCTCCAGGCGCTGCTGCAGCACCGGTCCGAAGCCCCGCAGCCGCTGCAATCGATCCGCCGCCAGTGCGCGCCGCAGGTCATCCATGCCCTTGATGCCCAGCGCACTGTGCAGCGCGCGCACGCGAATCGGGCCCAGCCCGGGCAGCCCCAGCAGCGCACGCAGCCCCGCCGGCACCTTCGTTCGCAGCTGCTGCAGCGATCGCAGCGTTCGGGTGCGCAGCAACTCCTGGATCTTGGCCGCCAGGTCCGGCCCGATGCCCGGGATCTGATCGAGCTCCTCGATGCCCGCGAATTCCGACAACGCACGCGGCAACGTACGCACGATCCGGGCCGCGCGCCGGTAGGCGCCGATGCGAAAGCGGTTCTCGCCGCTGATCGCCAGCAGGTCGGCCATTTCGTCGAACGCCGCCGCCACCGCCTCATTGGGCAGCGCCGCCGGGCGCGTGGCGCCTCGTGCCGCCACGGCCGATTCCGCAGCCATCGGTCTTGCCCTCAGCAGCCGCGTCCGCTGCCCCGGGGCCTCGCGGCCGCCACGTGTGCGGGCCGCCATGCCGGCGCGCACGCCGGCAGCAGCCGCGACTTCAGCACCGCGGCCACGGCACGCACCCAAGCCGCCGGCGCCTGATCCGCACAGACCAGTTGCGGCCTTCTCTTCAGCAAGTGCGTCATCGATCCTCCTGCAATGGAAGCAGACCCCGGACCGGCCGCACGCGCCGCGCCGCCGGGGCGCGCGCCTGGCCATCGCCGTCCGTGGCGCAGCATCAGTGCTGGGTCTCGACCGAAGCCTGCGCCGCCATCAGGTTGGCGAGCGCATTGAGCTCGGCGGCGACGGCCGGCATCAGATCATCGAGCGTCACGATGCCGACCAGATCGCCCGCCGCGCTGACCACCGGCGCCCGGCGCACCCCGCGTACCTGCAGGGCGGCAATCGCCTCGCTCAGGCCACCGTCTTCCGGCAGCGTCAGCGGAAACCCCGACATGACGTCGGCAACCGTCAGGCAGTGCAGGTCCGCCTTGCGCGACACCTGTCCGCAGACGATGTCGCGATCGGTGAGCATGCCGATCGGCCGCAGCGGCGCGGCGGCCGAACCCACGACCACGAGCGCACCGATGTGCCGATGCTGCATCTCGCGCGCTGCCTCGACGAGCGCCTGCTCGGGCTTCGCCAGATAGACTTCGCGGCTGCAGATCTCACCGACCGTCATGCGACCTCCTGGTCCTGCAACTGCCCGACACCCGCCAAGCCTACGACGCCGGAGCCGGCCGCGGCATCCGCATTGCTACGCATTGCCATGCGGCATCATCGTACGCAGACTGCCGTCATCGTCACGAGGACCGGACCATGGATGTGGGAAGCGTCTGCAGCCGCCAGATCGTCAGCGTCGCCGTCGATGCGCCGCTGTCGGAAGTCGCCCGCCTCATGTACGAGCGCCGCTGCGGCGCCGTGATCGTCACACAGTCACCGGCCGATGAGCCGGTGGTCGTGGGGATCCTCACGGACCGCGACCTGGTGCGCGCTCAGCTGTCGCACGTGGCCGACTTCTCGCAGCTCAATGCCGCCGACACGATGACACGCGATCCGCTGGTGGTGAACGAGCGCGACGACATCGCCGAAGCGTTGCGGCGGCTGCGCGCCGGCCGCGTCCGGCGCGCCCCGGTCATCGCCGCCAACGGCCGGCTCGTGGGAGTGATATCGACCGACGATCTGCTGCGCCAGATCGCCAGGGACCTCAATGCGCTCGCGGCCATCGTCGCGCAGCAGTCGGCGAGCGCGCGCGCCTGACGCCGACCATGCGCCCGGCGGCGATCCGCACACACTGCGAGGGAGATCGAGCATGACGATTCGAATTGTGGTGGCCGATCAGAGCGAGGCCTGCTTCTACGACACCGAGCGCGCCGGTCACCCGCTCACGTTCGTGCAGCGGCTGACCGACCCGAAGGCGCACTTGCACGACCGCGACTTCAGCTCCGACCGGCCCGGCCACTTCTCCAACCATGCGGCTGCCGACCACGGGCGGCGCGGCGCCACGGCGCACCACGGCGCCGGCGGCGAGCGCAGCCCGCGCGAGCACGAGGCACTGCTGTTTGCACGGCAGATCGCCGCGCAGCTCGAGCAGGCCCATCAGGACGGCGCCGTGCAGCAGCTGATCCTGGTGGCCGGACCGCGCTTCCTCGGCCTGCTGCGCGAGGTCCTGTCCCCGGCGCTGCGCACCCTCGTGGTCGATGAGGTTCACAAGGATCTGGTTCACGAGCCGCCGAGCGGGCTCGCCGCACACCTGTCCGCGGCCTCTTCGGCGCGCTCGCCCTAGCCTCCCGCCCGAGCCTCCCGCCCTGGCCTCCCGCCGCGGCTTTTCGCGGCGGCCGCCCGCGTTGCGGCATGCGCCCGCGATGACGCTGCGCCGGCAGCGCGCGCGCGTGCCGGCGGCCGCGCATTCATCGCCGCGCGTTACGCGTTTGTTCGTATGGCGCCGGCGGGCGCGCCGGTGCGACGATGCCGGCGTGCGGACGCATCGGTCCGCGGGGCTGCACGCGGCGTTCGCGCGCGGCCAGGCGCACCGCCCGCCGGCATCCTGGACCCACCACCATGCGACAGCTGCAAATGCCCGGAATCTACCGGATCGCCTTCAAGCTCCTGGTCAACGACCGGACCAAGTTCGCCGCGCTGCTGGTCGGCATCACCTTCGCCGTGTTCCTGATGATCGAGATGACGTCGTTGTTCGCCGGCATCCTGAGCCGCGCGTCGGCCACGGTGATCAACATCGGCGCCTCGATCTGGGTCATGGACCCGTCCGTGCAGACGGTCGCCAACACCATCCCGGTGCCCGACTACGTGCTCGACGAAGTGCGCAGCATCCCGGGCGTCAAGTATGCCGTGCCGCTGTATTCCGGCGCCGCGCTGCTGAAGCTGCACGACGGCACGTATCAGGCGGCGAATGTCATCGGGCTGGACGACAGCAGCCTGTTCGGCCGGCCGCAGCTGATCTCCGGCCACATCGAGAACATCTTCGCCGAGAACGCCTTCATCGCCGTCGACGACTCGGAGTTCTACAAGCTCAAGGGCGCGAACATCGGGGCGCAGTTCGAGCTCAATGACCATCGCGGCGTCATCGTCGGCACCGCGCGCGTGATCTCGAGCGGCCTGTTCGGCGTGCCGACGCTCTACACCACCTATTACCGCGCGATGCAGTACATACCCAATTCGCGCTTCACGATCTCGTACGTGCTGGTCGAGCCGAAGAAGCCCGCCGACGTGGCGGCCATCAAGCGGCAGGTTGCGGCCGCGGGGTACCTCGCACTGACGAAGGACGAGTTCATCCGCAAGATCTCGGCCTTCTACAAGTACCAGACCGGCATCGGCACCAACATGCTGATCATGACGCTCATCAGCTTCATCATCGGCCTGTCGATATCCGGGCAGACGTTCTATACGTTCATTCTCGAGAACATCGAGAAGTTCGGCGCGCTCAAGGCGATCGGAGCCAAGGGCAGCGAGCTGGTGTCGATGATCCTGTTCCAGGCGACGTTCGTCTCGCTCACCGGCTACGGCCTCGGCGTCGGCCTGTGCTCGCTGGTCATCTGGCTGGCGCGGCTGTACCTGCCCGACTACGCGGCCATGGTCACCTACACGAATCTCGGCCTGGCTTTCATCATGGTGGTCGTCATCGCCTCGATCTCGAGCTACTTCGGCGTGCGCAAGGTGCTGACGATCGAGCCATTCGACATCTTCCGAGGCTAGCGATGTCCAGCACCGCCATTTCGGCCGCGGGCCTCAACAAGTGGTTCGGCGAGGGCGAAGCCAGGACCCACGCCGTCAAGGATCTGAGCTTCGAGGCCAGATTCGGCGAGATGCTCTACGTCGTGGGTCCCTCCGGCAGCGGCAAGACCACGATGCTGAGCATGATCTCCGGCATCCTCAGGCCCAACAGCGGCAGCGTCAGGGTCGAGGATACCGATATCTGGAGCATCTCCGACGACCGGCTGGCGCAGTTCCGGCTGCACAAGATCGGCTTCGTGTTCCAGGACTACCACCTGTTCCCGCGCCTGACGACCGCCGAGAACGTCGCGATTCCGCTGATCCTGCAGCAACGCCCCTGGGACCAGGCGCTCACCGAGGCTGCGCATGACCTGGAGATCGTAGGCCTGAAGGGCCGGGCGGACCTGCCGCCGGTGAAGCTCAGCGGCGGCGAGCAGCAGCGCGTCGCGATCGCGCGCGCGATCGTCGGCCGGCCCGACGTATTGATCCTCGACGAGCCGACGGCGTCGCTCGATGGGGATACGGGACGCAACATCGTGCAGTTCGTGCGCGAGCACATCCTGTCCGAGCAGCGCTGCATCATCATCGTCACGCACGACAGCCGCATCTACGAATTCGCCGACCGCATCATGAAGATGGAGGACGGGCGGCTGACGGGATTCGACCGCGGAGAGCTGGATGCGCAATAGGATCCTGTTCTTCGTATCCGGGGCCGGGCTGGTGCTGGCGCTCGTCAGCGCCTACATCTTTGCGCGGCAGCCCAAGCCGCAGCCGCCGCTGTTCAACCCGGCGGCCAATCCCTATGCGAACGGCATCTACTGCGAAGGGCTGATCGAGAGCGATCAGCCGCAGGGCGAGAATATCAACATCTACCCGGAGGTCACCGGGCCGATCACGCAGGTCATGGCCGGCGAGGGCCGGAAGGTACGGCGCGGTGAGCCGCTGCTGACGATCGACGACTCGGTGCAGCGCGCGATCGCCGGGCAGCAGCGCTCGCAGGCCGACGCGGCCCGGGCAATGTTCGAGGAGCTCAAGGCCCAGCCGCGCCCCGAGACGCTCGCGGTCGCGCTCGCGCAGGTGCAGAACGCGCAGGCGACCCTCAAGAACGCGGCCGACGCCCTGACCAAGCAGCAGCGCTCCTATGACCTGGAGCCCAGATCGGTCAGCCTGGATGCACTGGACAATGCCAGGAACGCCGAGAAGGTCGCGGCCACCAACCTCGAGGTCGTGCAGCGGCAATACGAGCTGACCCGGGCGGGGGCGTGGGTCTACGATATCCAGAACCAGCAGCGGCAGTACACCGCGCTGTCGAAGGCCTACGCGGCATCGGCGGCGCTGCTGGCAAAATATACGATCCGCGCTCCGGCCGACGGCGTGGTGCTCGCGGTGCAGACCGGCGTCGGCAGCTACGTCTCGCCGCAGGGGGCTTACGATTCCTATACCCAGGGCTACGACCCCCTCATCGTCATGGCGACATCGCAGAGCCATCTGGCGGTGCGCGCGTACATCGACGAAATCCTGATCCACCGTCTGCCCGACACCGGGCGAATCAAGGCCGAGATGTTCATCCGCGGCACCGATACGCACGTGCCGCTGACCTTTGCGCGCATCCAGCCGTACGTGACACCGAAGATCGAGTTGTCGGATGAGCGCCAGGAACGCGTCGACGTGCGCGTACTGCCGGTGATCTTCCGCTTCGAGAACTCCAGCGGCCTCAATCTCTACCCCGGCCAGCTGGTCGACGTCTATGTCGGCGAACAGTAGCGCCGGTCACCACCGGCGCCTGCGGCAGGTCGCGCTCGCGGCATTGTCCGCCGCGTTGGGCGGCTGCGCCGCCGGTCCGGACTACGTGCGCCCGAGCGCGCCGCCGACGGCGCACTATGCTTACGGTGGGGATGCCGCGCAGACCGCGTCCGCGCACGGCACCGCGCAGCGCTTCACGCCGGGAGCCCCGACGGCGCCCGATTGGTGGCACTTGTTCAATTGCGCCAGGCTCGATGCGCTGGTCACCGAGGCGCTGGCGCGCAACCCCGGCCTCGAGGCGGCCCAGGCGAGTCTGCGCCAGAGCCAGGACAGCCTGCGCAGCGGCTACGGCATCTTCTATCCGCAGCTCGAGGGCGACGCCGCGGCCCGCCGCCAGCGCTTCTCGGCCCTCGAGTTCGGCCAGAGCTTCCCGTCGAGCATCTTCAACCTCTTCACGCTCTCCGCGAGCGTCAACTACGCGCTCGACCTGTTCGGCGGCCAGCGGCGCCTGATCGAGGCGCTGGGCGCGCAGGTCGAGCTGCAGCGCGCCAGCGAGCAGGCGACCTATCTCACGCTGGCATCCAACATCGTCAACACCGTGATTGCGAGGGCCGCCTACCGCGAGCAGATCGATGCCACGCAGCAGCTCATCGAGCTGCAGGGCGAGCAGGTCAGGCTCGCCGCGGTCCAGGCGCAGGCCGGCACGGTGCCCTACTCGAACGTGCTGAGCCTGCAGAGCCAGCTCGCCTCCTACCAGGCCGCCATGCCGCAACTCGAGCAGAAGCTGGCGCAGAGCGACGATCTGCTGGCGACGCTCGCCGGATACACGCCGGCGCAATGGCAGGCACCGCCGATCAGCCTCGCGGAGCTGACGCTGCCGCCCGATCTGCCGGTCAGTCTGCCGTCGGAGCTCGTGCGCCAGCGCCCCGACATCCTGATCGCCGAGGCCACGGCACATGCGGCCAGCGCCAACATCGGCGTGGCGACCGCAGCGCTGCTGCCGAGCGTCAGCCTGAGCGGCAATTACGGCGCCAACGGTCTGACCCCCGGCAACCTGTTTGCAGCCGGCGGACGCACCTGGAGTCTCGGCGCCGACGCCACCGCGCCGCTGTTCCAGGGCGGCACCCTGTGGTTCCGGCGCAAGGCGGCGACCGACAATTACCGGCAGGCCGCGGCGCTGTATCGGCAGACGGTGCTGAGCGCATTCGGCCAGGTGGCCGATACGCTGCAGGCGCTCGATCACGATGCCGCGACGCTCCAGGCACAGGACGCGGCGCTCGCGGCAGCCGGGCAGGCATTGCGCCTGGTGCAGGCCAACTACGCCGCGGGCGTCGCAGCCTATCTCGACGTGCTCAATGCCGATGCCCAGTATCATCAGGCGAAGATCAACGAGCTGCAGGCGCTGGCGGCACGCTACCAGGACACGGTGGCGTTGTACGTCGCTCTGGGCGGGGGCTGGTGGAACCGGCAGCACGGTTGAGACCCGGGCCCGCCGGCATATAGGTATTCATGGCAACGCCATCGTGGCAGCTACGAATCGCAACACACTCGGTTGCGGTGCACGATTGACGCAGCTCAGGTCGTCTGCCGGATATTTGGGGGAAACAGCCCATGCGCTCGATTCGTCGGATTCTCGTGGCCGTGAAGGACCCGGCCGCCCGCACCACACCAGCGGTCCACAAGGGTGCGCAGCTCGCGCGCGCGCTCGGAGCGCGCCTGGAGCTGTTTCATGCGCTGACGGCGCCGATCTACGCCGAGACCTACATCTACAGCGATCGCAGCTTCAAGGACACCCAGAAGGTGCTGCAGGATCAGGCGCTCAGGCGCCTGCAGGCGCTCGCCGGGCGGCTCGAGGGCCGCGGCCGGCAACGCCGCCTGCAGATCAGCGTCGCGGTCGAGTGGGACACGCCGGCCTACGAGGCCATCGTGCGCCGCGCCAGCGTCGCCAAGGCCGACCTCATCGTTGCCGAACGGCACGCGGGCCGGCATATCGCCCCCTCGCTGCTGCATCTGAACGATTGGGAACTGCTGCGCCTGAGCCCGGTGCCGGTGCTGCTGGTCAAGAAATCGGGGGTCTATGATCACCCGGTGATGCTCGCGGCCATCGATCCGGCGCACAGCCTGGAGAAGCCGGCCAGGCTCGATGGCGAGATTCTGCAGGTGAGCGGCATCGTGGCCGAGGCGCTTGGCGGCCGCCTGCATGCCGTGCACGCCTACGTGCCGGTGCCGAGCGGCCGCGGCATCAACGATGCGCTCGATGCCGAGACCGCCGCCAGCATCAATGCCAGGACCGCCGCGGCGGCGCGCGCGCGCTTCGAGCGCGTGCTCGACGGCAGCAAGATCGCTCGCACG
The DNA here is from genome assembly GCA_027315105.1 of Gammaproteobacteria bacterium. Classification (GTDB taxonomy): domain Bacteria; phylum Pseudomonadota; class Gammaproteobacteria; order Steroidobacterales; family Steroidobacteraceae; genus FEN-1191. Next base: position 29,660 of record DAHUYP010000024.1, on the reverse strand, counting down.
CGCCGCCACCTCGTGAGTCTGCCGCCGGTCGATGCGATCGAGGAGGTCGCCCGCAGCGTACGCAGCGACATCGTGGTCATGGGCGCGGTATCGCGTTCCGGGCTGAGCCGGGTCTTCATCGGCAACACGGCCGAGAGCCTGCTCGATCGGCTGTCGAGCGATCTGCTGATCGTCAAGCCGCCGCGCTTCAAGGTGCACGTCGCACGGACCCCGACCGGCGCACGGCTGGTTCCGGCGATGCCGATGATGCCTTGAAGCCGCGGTCCGGATGCAACCAGGAGACAGCCGTGAACGTCACTGCCTCGAGCTCGATCGCGACCGAACCCCACGGCGAACACGCCGGCCGCGCGGCGCACGCCGGCGCGCACCCGCAGGGCCACGCGCGCCCGATCAGCTCGCTCGTGAGCCCGGACGTTCGTCGCAACATGATCGCCGAGACCGCCTATTATCGCGCCAAGCAGCGCGGCTTCGCCCCCGGTTATGAGCTCGACGATTGGCTCGCAGCCGAGAGCGAGGTGGACACGGCCCTGACCATCGGTGTGCAGCCGGCGGCCGACTGAGTTCTGCCGGCGTTGCGCCGCCGCGGCCGCGCCGCGCGCCAGCCGATGTGCGGAAGATACGTAGGGCGCCAGGCGGCTCGATCCCATAGCATCCCGGCGCATCATGGATACATCGGCGGTGGTCTTCGTGATCGACGACGACGAGGCAGTGCGCCTGTCGTTGCGGCTGCTGCTGAAGTCCGCCGGACTGCAGGTCGTGTCCATGGCGAGCGCCGATGAGTTCCTGCGCGGTTACGATCCGGCCCAGCCGGGCTGCCTGGTGCTGGACGTGCGCATGCCGAGCATGAGCGGCCTGGAGCTGCAGCAGGAACTCAACCGCCGCGGCGCCGTGATCCCGGTGATCTTCATGTCCGGCCACGGCGACGTGCCGATGGCGGTCGAAGCGATGCAGCACGGCGCCTTCGACTTCCTGCAGAAGCCGTTTCGGGATCAGGATCTCATCGATCGCATTCAGGACGCGCTGCGCAAGGACTGGCAGAACCGCGAGCAGCTGCAGGACGGGCAGTTGATTCGCGGCCGCTTCCAGCAGCTGACCTCGCGCGAGCGCGAGGTGCTGGCGCTGGTCGCCGACGGCAAGCCCAACAAGCTCATGGCCGCCGACCTCGGGATCAGCCAGCGCACGGTGGAGATTCATCGCGCGCGCGTCATGGAGAAGATGGGCGCCTCATCGCTCGCGCACCTGGTGCGCATGATCGTGCACCTCGAGCCGTCGCAGTAGCCGCGCTGCGCCCGGCGGCCGCACACCGGGTTGTGTTTCCAGGTCGAACGGAGCGAAGATCGAGGCCGGTCGAATGGCGACCTTGAAGAGAGCTGTCCCCATGCCTGCAGACACCACGCCCACTGCGCGCGGCAGCCGTCGGGCGACCCAGAAGAAGCCGCGGACGAACAAGCCTCGAGCCCCAGCCGGCGACACCGTCACTGCGCTGCTCGATCCGCAGCGTCGCCGCCGCTTGATCGCCGAGGCGGCCTACTATCGCGCCGAGCTGCGCGGCTTTGCACCCGGCCATGAGGTGGAGGACTGGTTGTCCGCCGAGTCGGAGATCGACATCATCCTGACCATGGGGGTCACTGCGTCCGGCAATTGATGATCGGCCACTGAGCGCGTGACCACGCGCTCGCGAGCTCAGCGCCTCGGCGAGGGATTGCGCAGGCGCAGGAGCAGCGTCGCCCCGAGCGCCGCCGTTGCGAGAAACCCGCCCGCCGTCCACCACGCCGCAGCGACCCGATGCCGGTCCCAGAACGCCATCAGCACCGCTGCCGCGGCGAACACCGCCGCCGTCCAGACGAACAGCATCACGCCCTGCGCCAGCGTCGATAGCGTGATCGCACGCTGCAATTCCGCGCGGTAGGCCCGCACCAGCAACTCGATTCGCTGCTGCAGCGTATCCACCGCGGCATCTGCCAGCTGCGCGGTGGCTTGGCGCAACTGCGCCAGCAAGCCTCTGAAGCCGGTCTGCTCACTGGCCATGTCCATGGCGTGTCTCCTGTTCGATGCCGGCTTCGGCGCCGCCCGACGGCGCGGCGGCGAGCGCCGGATGGCCGTGCGCCGCCGGCTCGATCTGCACCAGCACCTTCGGGCCAATACCCATGGGGTCTTGTAGCAAGGGCGCACGGCGGCGTGTATACGCAGTTGTTCGGATGCGGCTAATGCGGATGAAGCGCGTGCCGGTGCCCCGTAACCTGCCGCGATGAAGCGTTGGATCGCGTGCGCGCTGCTGTCATCGCTGGCCGCTGCCGGCGCGCGCGCGCCCGTGTCCCTGGATGCGGCGGGCGCCGGTGCGCTGCGCGCGGCATTGATGCGCTTGCCGGCCGCCGAAGCGCCGCCGGCGGTTCTGCGGCGCGGCCTGGCCGCGCAACGGGCACTGCTGGAGGCGTTCTACGCGCACCGCGACTACACGCTGCTCTGGAGCGATGGCGGTGCAGCGAGCGCCGAGGCATCGGCGGTGATCGGCGCGCTGCAGGCGGCCGCCGACGAGGGATTGCAGCCGCGGGACTATGCGCCCGACGAGCTCGCGCTGCAGCTGCGCACGTTGCGGCAGAGCCCGGCGGCGCCGGTCGCCTGGGCGGATTTCGACCGGCGGCTGTCCGCGAGCGCCTTGGCGTTCATCGCCGATCTGCACGACGGCCGCATCGATCCGCGCACCGCGCATTTCGAGCTGCCGCCCCACACGGGCCGCTTCGATGCGCTCGCGCAGCTGCAGCAGCTGGCAACCGAGCCGGATACCCGCACGGTGCTCGAGCGGCTCGAGCCGCAGTTCATCCATTACCGGCTGCTCGAGCAGGCGCTGCCGCGCTTTCGCGAGCTCGCGCGCCAACCCGCCTTGAGCCGCTTGCCGCCGCTGCCGCACGCCCGGCTGGCCGCAGGCGAACGCTATGCGGGCGCAGCGCAGCTGCGCCCGCTGCTGGCGGCGCTCGGATGTGCACCGCCGGAGAGCGCCGGCATCGCAGCCCCGGCCGATCCGCAGGTCCTGGACGCGCCGGTGGTCGAGGCCCTGACGTGCCTGCAATCGCTCTACGGCCTGCGGGTGGACGGCGTGCTCGGGCGCGCCACCTACGCGGCGCTCACCACGCCGCTGGCGCAGCGCGTACGGCAGATCGAGCTCACGCTCGAGCGCTGGCGGTGGCTGCCGCCGCTGCGCGCCCCGAGCATCATCGTCAACATCCCGCAGTTCCGGCTGTTCGCGCTCACATCGACGCAGGACCATGAATCCTCGATGCTGCGCATGAACGTGATCGTCGGCCGGCAGTACCCGCACACGCGCACGCCGGTGTTCACCGCCGATATGCGATACGTCGTGTTCCGGCCCTATTGGGACGTTCCGCGCAGCATCCTGACGCGCGAGATCCTGCCGCTGCTGCAGCGCAATCCCGACTATCTGCGCTCGCAGGACATGGAGATCGTGCGCGGCGCGAGTGATCAGGCCGCCGTGGTGCCCCTGAGCGCCGAGAGCATCGAAGCCCTGGCGGCGGGCCAATTGCGGCTGCGCCAGCGACCCGGTCCAGAAAACGCGCTCGGGCTGATCAAATTCGTGCTGCCCAACCCGTACGACGTCTATCTGCACTCGACGCCCGCGACGCGGCTGTTCGACCAGCCCCGGCGCACGTTCAGCCATGGCTGCATCCGGGTCAGCGATCCGGTGGCACTGGCCGAGCAGGTGCTCGCCGGCAACGCGGGGGACTGGACCGCGTCCAGGATCATCGCCGCCATGAACGGCGACGCCACGCTGCACGTGCCGCTGGCCGTGCCGGTGCACGTGCTCATCGTCTATGGCACCGCGGTCGCGACCGAGGACGGCGCGGTGCATTTCTTCGACGACATCTACGGCTACGACCGGCAGCTCGAATCGCTGCTCGGATTGCCGCCGCTGCCCGCCGGCGGCTGAAGACCCGGTCCGCTGGAAGCGCGGCGCTCTACCAGAAACGCACGCGGCCGGTATCCACGTGCACGAAATCGGAAGCCGGATACACGCCCACGCCGCCGCGGCTCAGGGAGCGCGCAATCTCGCCGAGCTTGCGGCTGGCGACGCCCGGCAGGCGCACGTCGATCGCGCGGCCTTCCATGTGCATGCTGTGCTGCGCGACGCCCTCCGAGCGGCTGCGCAGCATGGCGTTGGTGCGCGGCGAGCGGTAGCCGGAGATCACCTCGAACGCCCCGTCGCGGCCGGCACCGCGCTGCAGCTCGAACAGGATGTCGAGCAGCGACGGGTCGATCGGATGCACGTCGCCGGTCCGAAAATCGCGCAGCAGTCGATCGACCTCGGCCATGCACCCGGCCTGGTAGCAGCCGTGGTCGAAATACGCCGCGCTGAGCGTCTCGCCGGTATGCGTGTGAACGAAGCTCACCACGCGGCGCTCGGCAGCGCGCGCCAGCACGGGCGCCGCCACGATCGACGCCGCGCCGCAGGCACCCAGCCGCTTGAGAAATCCGCGGCGATCGAGCACGCGGCGGCCCGGACCTGCATGGGAGTTCGACATGATGACATCCCGCCCTGGCGCCGATGCGCCCTCGAATCTCAATCCATGGCCCGGCCCGGCGACGCAGAGCCGCTCGCGGGCCGGGTGTAATAGTAGCGCTCGACGTGCTCGAGGATCGGGAAACCGACGTCGGCCCTGAAATGCTCCCGGATGCTCGCGCGCCACGCCAGCTGGGCATGGTCGCTATCCACAGACAATCCCGGCAGGCAACAGTTCAATGCGGCGAACCCGGGACTGCGCCGGATGCGCGAACGATACCAGCCACTTACGGGCGCCAGCGGCCGCGCTAGCGCAGGCCGGGGAGCTTCGCGCGCAGCAGCCGCAGCCGCGCTTCGAGCGCATCGATGCGATCGAGCAATCCGAGGGCGAGCAGCAGGGCCGGCGTGTCGAGCTCGAAATCGGTACACAGGCGGCGCGCGGTGAGCGCCGTTCGCAGCGCCGCGGCACCGAAGCGCGGCTCGGGCACCGACGGATCGATCGGCGACACGGCACCGCTGCTGACGAGCTCTTCGAGCAGCTCGGGGGTAAGCCCGGAAATCGCGGCCAACTCGGACGACGACAGTTCATGCTCTTCGAGCCAGAGCATCTCCGTCAGTTCAACCCGCATGACTGGGCTCCCTGGTGACCTGCGCGCGCGGATCGAAGGCCGAGATCTCCGCCAGCTGCCGGTAAAGCGCGCGCTCCTGCTCGCTCACGACACTGGGCACCGCGATCTGCAGCACCGCGTACAGGTCGCCGCTGCCGCCCTTCGGGGTCGGCAGGCCGCGCCGCGGCAGGCGCAGCTGCTGGCCGCCGTGGCTGCCGGCGGGCACCTTGAGGCGCACCGCGCCGCCCGGGGTGGCCACTTCGACGCTGGTGCCGAGCACCGCTTCCCACGCCGCGAGCGGCAGGTCCATGTACAGATGGTGCCCGACGGCGCGATAGACCGGATGCGGCCGCAGGCTGATGTTGAGGTAGAGATCACCGTTGCGCCCGCCGTTCCTGCCCTTGCCGCCCTTGCCGGGCAGCCGCAGCCGCTGTCCGTCGGTGGCGCCTTTGGGGATTCTCGCCTTGAAGGCGTGCGGCACGCGGCGCAGCCGGCCGCGCTCATCGTACTCGGGCATATTCAGATCCAGATCGATCTCGGTGCCTGCATACGCCTCCTCGATCGTGATCGGCACCGCGACCTCGAAGTCCTGTCCGGGCATCGGCCGCGCGGCACCGCCGTGCCCGCGCGCGGCGTGCAGATGCGCGAACAGGTCCGACAGATCCAGTCCTTCGGCCGAGAAGGTATCCGCGTCGGCGCCCTGCCACTGATGCTGCCAGCTCGGCGGCGGCTCGAACTCCTGTCCTGACGCATGCGTGCCGAGCTGATCGTAGGCGGCGCGCTTGTCCGGATCCTTGAGCGTCTGATAGGCCTCGGCGATCTCCTTGAACCGCTCCTCGGCGTCGGGCTCTTTCGACACGTCCGGGTGGTACTTGCGTGCCAGCCGCCGATAGGCCTGCTTGATATCCCCGTCGCTCGCGCCACGCGCAAGCCCGAGGCTCGCGTAATAGTCTTTGTATTTCATAGCTACCGCTGCGTGACCGATGCCCTGGAGCCGCCGGCCGCCAGAATAGCGCAGCGCGCGCTCGAGGTCCCGGCGGCACCGAGCGCGGGCTATCCGGCCTCAGGCGCGCGTCGTGCTCTGCTCGGCACTGCAGCGGCTGCAGCGCACCGCTTGCGGCACGATCTGCAGCCGTGCAGGCTCGATGGCCTGACCGCAACGTTCGCAGGTGCCATAGGAGCCGGCGCGCAGCCGCAGCAGCGCAGCATCGATCTGCTGCATCTCCTGCTGCGCCGACAGCCCCACGCGATCGAGCACCTCGTCGCCTTCGCGCTGCGTGGCCTGCTCTTCGAAGTCGGCGCTCAACGGCTCGGCCTCGCGCCGCTGGTCGGCGCGGACGCGCTGCATGCGCGCACGCAGCTGCTCGCGGCGCTGCAGTAGTCGATTGAGCACCTCATCGCTCACCACGGCCGGTCTCCAGCCTGGAACGTCGCCGATGCTCGATCTTTGCCGCCCGCGCGCCTATAGGGAAAGATACCGATGGGACCAGCGCGGGTGCATCGATCGATGATCCGACATAAGGGGCGCAGCTGCGGCCCGACGCAGCGGCCGCGGCGCAGCAGATGTTTTCCGTCCGGGAAGGAGCGTACAATCCTCGCCCAAGCGGCCGGGCGCCCGCCGCAGAAAAATCCAAGGATCCGGCGCGTGGGGGGGTCCGCTAATGAATAAGCCTAAGGCGGGGGAGAGAGGCATGCACAGACTTCGCGGCCATTTAGGCGCGGCCCTGGCCGCTGCGCTGCTCGCCGCCTGCGGCTCCAACAGCACCACGTCAGCGCCCTCGGCGTCGACCGCGCACGGCACGCTCGCGATCGCGACGCCGTTTCGGATCGCCTCCCTGGACGCGGCGAGCTTCGGCGCGCAGCTCGGGGCCAGCACCTCGGGCGCGCAGCTGCTGCAGCTGACCGGCGCGCCGGTCTGCGGGGTCGATTTCTACTACATCGAGTTCTGGACCGTCGGCGCGGCCGGCGAGAGCACCGAGTCCTCGGGTGCGCTCATGGTGCCCACCGGCGCCGCGCCGACCTGCTCCGGCCCGCGGCCGATGCTGCTGTATGCGCACGGCACGCAGACCGACAAGGCGGCCAACATCGCCGACATCACCAACCCGAACAACACCGAGGGCGCGCTGATCGCCGCCATGTTCGCGGCGCAGGGCTACATCGTCGTGGCGCCGAACTATGCCGGCTACGACATCTCCACGCTCGGCTACCACCCGTTCCTGGATGCCGTGCAGCAATCGGGCGAGATGATCGACGCGCTGGCCGCGGCGCGCACCGCGCTGCCGAATACCTTCGGCCGCTCGACCACCGACAGCGGCGCGCTGTTCGTCACCGGCTATTCGGAGGGCGGACACGTCGCGATGGCGACCCAGCGCGCGCTCGAGGCGGCCGGCGCGACGGTGACCGCGGCGGGACCGATGTCGGGACCGTATGCGATGGAGGCCTTCGGCGACGCCATCGTGTTCGGCAACGTCAACATCGGCTCGACCGTGTTCGTGCCGCTGATCACGACCAGCTACCAGCACGCCTACGGCAACATCTACACCGCGACCACGGATCTGTACTCCACGACCTATGCGAGCGGCATCGCCACCGTGCTGCCGAGCACGACGCCACTCGCGAGCCTGTTCCAGCAGGGTCTGCTGCCGCAGAGCGCGCTGTTCGACAGCACCACGCCCGTGGTCACTATCCCCAACAACACGGCGCTGTCGACGCAGTTGACGGCGCAGCTGGCCGTGCCGAGCAACCCGAACAATCCGCTCACGCCCATTTTCGACGCCGGCTTCGGTTCCTCCTACCTGTTGAACGACACCATGCGGGTCGCCTACGCGCTCGATGCCGCGGGCGATCCGGACGGCACCGCCACCGGCACGGTGACGCTGGCGTCGGCCGTGCCGAGCTATCCGCTGCGCAAGGCGCTCTACCTGAACGACCTGCGCAACGGCAGCTGGGCACCCACCGCACCGACGCTGCTGTGCGGCGGCGAGAACGACCCGACCGTGTTCTTCAGCGTGAACACCCTGACCATGGCGGCATTCTGGGGCGCTCTGCCGGCGGGGCTGCTCACGGTGCTGGACGTGGATCCATCCGGCGGCCCATCCGGCTCGTTCGCCGCCATCCAGGGCGCGTTCCAGGCCTCCGAGGCCGCGCAGATGGCCTATTACCAGACCGCGGCCGGCGGCGGGCTGACGGCGGCCGCGGCGCAGCTGCAGGTGATCGAGAGCTATCACTCATCGGTGGCGCCGTTCTGCGCACTCGCCGTGCGTAGCTTCTTCAGCCACTTCTGATCAGCCAATTCGATAAGGAATCGGCCATGACGAAATCCGCTCTTCGCGCGCTGCCGGTCATGCTGCTGCTCGGCGCGGCACTCTGCCGGGCCGACGACATCCCGAACAACACGGTGAGGGTCGGGGAGTATTTCGTCTTCTACCACGCCTCCGCCGACGATCTCTCCGGGCCGTATGTGCCGCCCGGAGTCAATGTGGACGTGAAGGACGTGCAGACGCCCTACTTCGCCTACCTGCGGCGGCTGTCGACGCACTTCACGGCCGAGCTCGCGTTCGGCATCCCGCCGCTGACCAAGACCTACGGCAGGGGCCCGGCGACGCTCGGCTCCGTGCCCTACAACGGCCAGGAGGTCTCGACCGCGCGCTGGTTCGCACCGACGGCGCTGGTGGAATACGTGTTCCTCGACGACAGCAGTCCGTGGCGGCCCTACGTCGGCGTCGGCCTCAACTACACCTACTTCTTCGATCGCGCCTCGACCCCGGCCGGCAATGCCGCCAGCGGCGGCCCGACCCAGATCTCGTTGCCCGCATCCTGGGGTCCCGCCGCCACAGCCGGCATGACCTACAAGCTGCCGCACAACTGGAGCGTGATGGCCTCGTACTCGGTCACGCGGGTCGACAGCCGCCTGACCGCCAACACCGACGGCGTCATCCGCACCACCCACATCAGCTTCGGCCCGCAGGCCCTGGTGGTCGCGGCCGGCTACTCCTTTTAATAGGCGTACCCTGATCGGCGCGCGCCGCAGACCACCGGCGCGGGCCCAAGATCTTGATTCCACGCGAATCCGCGCCGCCTCGGGCGGCCCCGCTCATGCCGCTGCCGCGTCTGGACGGATCCGCCGTCCGACCTTAGAATGCGCGGCTCTTTGCAACCGCAGCCGCGCCGGCCTGAAGCCGCCGCCTCGCAGCAGCCAAGACAGCGCGCCCGTAGCTCAGTTGGATAGAGTACCTGGCTACGAACCAGGGGGTCGGGAGTTCGAATCTCTCCGGGCGCGCCAATTTACATCTGCGAAGTCTGCAGAACGGTGCCGAACAACATATTGAGCGTGTCCGAAGGTTCGTCAGAGGCTGAGCAATCTTTCGAGCGCGGCTAAAGTTGTTGACCAGCGGAAACGCTACCCTTCAGGGAGATCGCAACGGGAAAGTGTAGACCGTGCCGCCTTCTTGCTTATTTTGGTTCTCGGGGTTCTGTGCCATCGGCGCGGTCCCTATGGCTTCGAAGTTGTCGCTTAACTCTAGCACCTCCTTCTTAGGGGATCCGGATCCTTCCACCGACAGATAGGTTTTATTCCCAATTCGATACCGGAGTGGCCGCGATACAACTTCCGAGCTTGTTGGCACTTCCCAGACGACTTGTCCGCTGGCTACTTCCTTGGCTTGTAGCCCCGTTTCCGGGTGCCAGTCAACTGCAACTCTGCCGTTGAGTACCCAAGTGCGATCTTCGTTGATATTGTCTTCGAAATAAGTCCAATTCTTAGAATCCCTGAGATAGCCGAATTCTATCTTCGTCACTGCGCTCTTAGGCAACCGTGATATTGCCACCTCTGCGGCAGCCGCCTCAGATTCGTACTTCCTAACTTGGCTGGAGTCTATGCCTTTGTAGCGCCCTGAAATCTCCCTGGCCAATATACTTTCTGCGCTCAGGTCGGACACGTGTTTAGCATGCTGAAACTGCGCCTCGAGAACTACGAGCACGCTGCGGCGATAGACTGTTACTTGGGTTTGGTCACCTTGCGAATTGCAGTAGGCGGCCCCCTTTACGTAGTCGGCTGATAACGGGATCGCTGCCACCAAATCACTGGCCTTACACGGTACGCGTAGTTTCAAGATGCCGTCTGGTTGAGTTGAGCCCATGTTTCGAGCATTGATCTCTATGCGACTTTGCACCGGAGCATCTTGATCTTTATCGATGACCTTGATGAGCGAACCCGCGTTCACTTTCGCCGCCACTAACAATGCGACGACAATTCTGCTTGGATTCGAAAATCTACTCATCGCCTTTTGACTTGGGCACGAGCCACAAGAACAGAACAATCATTAGAATTGCCGCTACTGCCAAACAAGCATAGAGACCGAATTCGTGTTCCACAATCGCTGTCGTCAACCCAGATTCCATAAGGCGCATGGCGGGATGCGCAGAGCCTGCGGCCAAGTCCGAGAAATGATGCATCACGGTAATAGCGGTCGCATTAAAGGCCCACACTCGAGCTATCCCGGACCAGTCCGGCTGAAACTCTTGAAGGTGCAGAGACTCACTTTCCGCCCCTGGGGGCGAGCACCGATTATTAGGTACGCCGCCCGCATCGGCGGGGGGGATGTCGGTCCATCTCACCGCCAGAATGTGAGGATTTGGGCCCAGCGCCTGGAAGATAAAGTCGGTGTTCAAAAAGGCTGTTCCGCTGAGGTTGTGAAACCGCACTAGCCATACTCGTACAGCCGTTGTCTTGGCGCCCTCGACACAGGATGGAACCACAAGAGCTTGCGCGGGGATACCCTCGATATTTGATTTGATCTCATATGAAACCAGTGGCAGCGCGGTAGCACGATCTACTATCCGCTGGACGCTCCAAGCTACCACTGCCATGAGAATAGTTAGCAGGTATGGAATTTCTCTTGAACGCCACATGCTTTCAGATTTTCTGCCCCGGCCGCGCCGCTTCCACACAACACCGCTCCTATGAAATAGTGACACTGCCCCAATTGAGGGACGGTTCGGTGCTAGAGACTCGCTGCTTCTGACGTCCTTTTTCCATGACGTTTCCGTGCAAACTCGCTCGGTGTCAGATGACCGAGTGAGCGGGGGGGCTCGATGCGCATTGTAAACGATCCGCCAAGCTTCGATCCGCTCTCGGGCATCGTCCATGGAGAGGGACTGCGTGACGTTTTGAACGTCAAGGGGTGCCCGCTGGCCGCTGCTGAAGAACCGCGTCTCCTCAATCCAGGAGACGACTGTCGAACTCGGCGAACTGCCGAGCGCCAATCACAGCCTGTTCGTTGTCTACGTGCCGCGAGACGCTCTGAAGGATGTATGGGCACAGCGCCAGCCGGAGCGGGCCGCCAAGCCCTGGAGCAGCTGGTACCGCAAGGCGCTGCGACGCGGCATCGAACCGCTCAAGCGCTCCGCCCGGGCGCTACGCCCATACCTGCTGAGGATCCTGGCGCGCTGCCGATACCCCCTCGGCACCAACCTCATCGAGGCCATCAACTCCAAGATCGAAGTCATCGGCGCATGACCTACGGCTCTCGCCCGGCATCGACGTCACTGATTGAAAGCGCGCGCACGCCAGGATCGGGACACTGAACCAGGAGCTGAAAGCTCAACTGGAAGCACTCAACGAAAGCAGACAGCTATTTGCCACTGTTTTTCACGGCAGCTCGATCGGCATGGCAATCCGCCGCCTCTCGGACGACATCATTCTCGATGTCAATGCCTCCTTCCAGACACTTTTCGGTCTGCGCCGGCAAGACGTCGTCGGGAAAGCGGTCGGCGAGCTCGCCTTCTACCCGATACCGGACGCGCGCAAACAGATCCTGGCGCTCATCGAGCGGGGCGACATAGCCAAAGGAATGGAGCTCGAGCCTCGACGTCGGTGCGGCGGCAACGTGCCCGTCTTGATGACAGTCAATGTCCTGACAATACTCGGTGAACAGTGCGTGCTTGCGACATTCACCGACCTGAGCCACAAGGTGGCGGCCGAGCAGGAACGGTTGACTCTTCAGGAGGAGCCGCGGCAGTCGCAGAAGATGCGGGCTCTGGGTAGCATTGCTAGCGGTATTGCGCACGACTCCAACAACATACTGCTGGCTATCACCGGCAACCTCGACCCACTGGCGGAGAACCTGCCGCCCGGGTCAGCGGGCGCATCCGCAATGGATGTGATTCGCCTGGCATGCCCGCGGGCCGCCGACCTGATGCGGCAGATCACGATCTTCTCCCGCCGCGACCTCGCCGCGCGATCCGTCATCGAGCTGGGTCCATGCGTCGAGGAGGCGGCGCGGCTGATATCGGCACAGCCGTGGCCCTGAGATTCGGAGGGTCGCGGTCCCTGCGGCGAAGCCGTTGACATTCAGATAGCGTATGCTTACCGTTAGCCATGACTTACCATAAGAGTTCGGCGTCGAAGAGCCTTGCCGCCCTGGGCGACCCCACGCGGCGCGCGATCTTCGAGCGCCTGGCTGCCTCGCCTGCCGCGGTGGGCGAGATTGCCCGCGGCTTGCCGGTGAGCCGTCCCGCAGTGTCGCAGCATCTGCGTGTGCTCAAGGCGGCGGGACTCGTGCGCGAGACCGCGAGTGGCACCCGGCACATCTATAGGCTCGATCCGCGCGGCATTGGCGCCATGCGCGCATGGCTGGACCGGCATTGGCGCTCGGCACTCGATGGCTTTCGGGAGTTCGCCGACGATCATCATGATGAGGAGGAGGACTCAAGATGAGCATCGCCCCGATCGTGCACAGCGTGGAAGTCAAGGCGGCGCCGGCGCGCGCATTCGAACTGTTCACGATGCAGATGTCGCGCTGGTGGCCGCAGGGCGGCACCATCGGCGGCAAGCCGCATGCGGCCATCATCATCGAGCCGCAGCCGGGCGGGCGCTGGTTCGAGCGCGACGAGGACGGCAAGGAGACGCAATGGGGCAAGGTGCTCGCCTGGGAGCCGCCTGGCCGCGTGTTGCTCGGCTGGCAGATCGACTGCAAATGGGGTTTCGATCCCGGTCTTCTCACCGAAGTCGAGATCAACTTCGCCCCGCTTGCCGCCGGTGGCACCAGGGTGACCCTGGTCCATCGCGATCTGGAACGCTTCGGCGCGGACGCCGCCGGCCACGTGCAGAAGCTCAACGGCGGCTGGCCCACCCGACTGCGCAACTTCGCCGATTTCACCGGCACCTGAGGAGATCACGCGATGTCCGATTTCGTCGTCCACAGCATTCCGGGGAGTCCCTTCGGCCGCGCGGTGCTCGCCACGCTGGCCGAGAAGAGCGCGCCCTATCGTTTCCGCGCCGTCAATCCGCAGGCGCGGCATGAGGAGCCCTATCGCAGCCTCAATGCGTTCGGCCGCGTCCCGACGTTCGAGCACGGCGATTTCGTGCTCTACGAGACTCAGGCCATCCTGCGTCATCTCGAGCGCATCCTGCCGGCCCCGCCGCTGACGCCGTCCGATCCGCGCCAGGCCGCGCGCATGGATCAGATCATGGGTATCTGCGACTGGTATCTGTACCAGGGCGTCAACAGCGTGATCGGCTTCCATCGCCTCGTCGGCCCGCGCCTGCTCGGGCTGGCACCGGACGAAGCGGCCATTGCCGCCGCGATGCCCAGGGCACATCGGGTCTTCGCCGAGCTGTCGCGTCTTCTCGGCGCGCAGCCCTATCTCACAGGTATCGCTGCGAGTCTTGCCGACCTGATGGTGGCTGCACAGATGGACTTCCTCGCACAGACGCCGGAATGGACGCCGTTGACGCAGGAGCGCGCCAATCTCGTCGGCTGGCTCGAGCGCATGAACGGGCGGCCGAGCATGCAGGTGACGAGCTGGGAGCGCGTCGTCGCGCTGGCGCGGGCGACCTGACACGAAGGAGCAAAGCGGCCATGTTCGATATCCTGCACCGGCTGCGCATCGAGGCGCCGCCGCCGCGGCATCATGCCGCATCCCGACGCATCGGTGGGGAATCTTGGCCCGGCCACGAGTGGTGTACTTTGACCTGCCGTGCCCATGTTGAACGCCCACTCGTCCTTACATCGCTCGATCCCATACGCGCACGCAATTCCGTCCCGGCGATTTCGCCGAATTCGATGCCTTGTCGGCGCGGTCAATCCAGGCTTCAACCGGGACGTTCGGATCGAGCGGCGCCACGCCAAAGGATGCGGAAATGTGAATCGGTTGCTTGCCACCGACATCAATGTCCAATTCGGCGAGGCCCTCGCAAAGGCTCTTGAGCCGGTCAGCGCCGGGTGTTTCTTCGATGTAAGGAATGCAAAGCAGGAATTCCTCCCCGCCGTAGTTGTCCAGGTCCATCATGGCAATGAAGCGGGCCCGGGCATGACGCTGCACCGGTTCCTGCTGCTCGCGCAAAGTCGGCAAGTTGGGCGGCCATTGGCCGCAATTCATCGCGCGTGATCTCCTCGCACGTCGTGGTGACATCCGCCCTCACATATCAATCCATGGATGATGCATCCGCTCCGGCGCCTGGTACCGTGAATGCCCCGTTTGGCGCGACATTACCACGGCACGTTCAGCAGCGAAGCGCCTGGATCACCAGGCAATGCTGCGGGCGCGCAAGTGCCTTCACGTTGTTCGTCTTGAGTGCTCGAAGAGTGGTGGCCGCGGCTCTGGCGGCATCGGCTGCACTCACCGCGGCACCCCGGGCCCGAGCACGAAAAAGAAGATGACGATGCTGATGGCTCCGGCCGCGAGCCAGCGATTGTCCCGCACCAGCAGATTCTGCGGCGCCGGCAACGGCAGCTGGCGGCGCGCCGCCAGGCCGCCGATCCAGAGCAGCCAGCTGGTGCCGCCGAAGCTTGCGGCCGCGGCGGAGATCAGGATCAGCCACGGGCTGGTGGGATTGAGCACGCCCGCCAGCGTGTCGGTCACCGATCCGGCCAGATACGGAATGAGCGTGAGGCTCCATGCACGCCGTCTGCTGCGCGGCCCGCCGAGGAATGGTTCCAGATGCCTTACCCCCCATCGCAGGCCGTAGAGCGAGATTCCGACTCCGAGCAGCGTCAGGCCGGTCTTCCAGATCAGCGGTTGATCGAGGCCGCCAACGAAATCGCCCCAGTCGCCGATTCCGGCGAAGGTCATGACCATCAGATAACCCCCGGGGATCAGGATGTTGATGGTCGCCAGCAGCCAGAAGAAATAGCGCGTGGCGGCCGAGCGTCCGGCGGCCCATGAGCCCGCGAGCATGGCGAGTCCCGCCAGCACCAGATTGGCCCCACAACCCGCCGCGGCGACGAGACGCACCTTCCACGGCGGCACCTGGAAGAAGCTGACCTCCAGATCGACCGTGGACACGCGCGTCGGGTGCAGCCCCACCAGGATCGCGGCCAGGCCGTGCCCGGCCGCTTCGTGCATCGCCCCCGAGCACAGGTAGGCGGTGATCGCAATGGCTGCGATCGTCAGCCGGTCGCCCGGAGCGGAGACGTCGTCGACTCGAACGAGCATGTTGCCGGGCTCCTCATCGTTCCATCAGGCATCAGGTCCCGCAGCACTCGAATGGCGTTCGGCCGGGCTGCGGTCAACGTGATATGTCGGCTCACCCCGATCGGCCGTCCCGCCGCGCGCGATCCACGCGCTCGATGAGCTCGTCAATGATCGGGCTGCGTCTGAAGCCCGGAAATCGGCGTTGCGGACTGAAGGTGATCTCCCGGCCCAGCGCTCCGGGCTGCCGCAGCGTCAACGTCACGCGCGGCGGGTTGGTCAGCACCGTGAAGCCGACGTTGATGATGTTGCCGAGCATGACGCGCTGCTCGACGCCGCCGTTCCTGACGATCAGCGACTCGCCGTCGTCCCACACCTCGTCGGCCAGGTCGAAGATGAGGTAGCGGAACAGCGTGAAGCCGACCAGCGTCATCAGCGCGAGCGGCGCCAGTACCAGCATGCTCCCTGCATGGCCTCGCCCGCTCCCCCACAGCGCGACGCTCGCGAACGAGGCCAGCATGCCGAGCCAGAGCAGCGGGAAGATGCGCTTGTAGAAGAACGTCGCGCGTGAGGAAATCCGCTTCATCGGGCCCTAATAGCTGTGTTCCGGTCCCGGGAACGAGCCGTCCTTGACCGCGCGCGCAAAGGCCTCGAAGGCGCCGCGGATTCCACCGTGGCTCTCCGCCAGGAAATTCTTCACGAACTTGGGCACCTTGATGTCGGGCGGCGTGATGCCCAGCAGATCGTGCATCACCATGATCTGCCCGTCGACGTGCTTGCCCGCGCCGATGCCGATCACCGGAATGCGCAGGCGCTGCGTGATGCGCTCGGCGAGCTGCTGCGGGATCGCCTCGAGCAGCAGCAGGCTGGCGCCCGCCTGCTCGAGGAACACGGCCTCATCGAGAATGGTCTGCGCCTGCTCCGGGTCCCGGCCCTGCACGCGGAATCCGCCGAAGCGATTGACCGATTGCGGGGTCAGCCCCATGTGCGCGCACACCGGAATGCCCCGTTCCACCAGCAGGCGCGTGGACTCGGCGATCCAGCGTCCGCCCTCGAGCTTGACGATGTGCGCCCCGGCGCGCATCAGCTGCGCCGCATTGTCGAGCGTCAGGCCCTCGGAGTAATAGCTCATGAACGGCATGTCGCCCATGATGAGCGAGCCGGTATTGCCGCGTTTCACGGCCTCGAGATGATAGAGGATGTCCTGCATGGTCACGGGCAGGGTCGAGTCGTGGCCCTGGATCACCATGCCGAGGCTGTCGCCCACCAGCAGCACCTCGATGCCGGCGCTGCTCGCGATTTCCGCGAAGGTCGCGTCATAGGCCGTGACGCAGGCGAAGCGCTCGCCCCTGGTCTTGAGCGCCGCGAGCGAATTCAGCGTGACTTTCGCCTTCGAGTGGATGGTGGACACGGTTATCCTCCCGCCCGGATCCGGGGCCGACAGGCATAAGCATAGCAGGACGGCCTGGAAGCACGGCGGCGGCGCCGTCCGCCGGGCACGCGCGCTACCGGCCGGCTCGAGCGCCGCACCCGCCGCCGCGGCCCAATGGCGCCGGCGCGCCGGCACCGGGGCGGCAACCCCGTGCACCCATGGCGGCATTGCGCACGGACATCGGTGGCGCCTCCCGGCCCGACCAGCAGCCTGGCCGTATGCCCGGCCGCACCGACGCACGATTCATCGCTCGACCATCGGGCACCACGGCGAAATGTCCCTCTGCTAGACTGCAGCCGGCGTCCCCATCACATCCATGTCTGCAGCCGCGCGGTGCCATATCGTATCGTCGATCGAACGTATCAAGCAGCAAAGCCGGGCCATCATTGGTCCGCACACCAAGCCGGATGATGTTAAGGGATTGACGCAAACGCTGACGACGCTGGTGCCGTTGGCGCTCCTCTGGTGGGTCGCCGTCCTGTGTGCCGGCGCTTCTCGCTGGCTCACCGCGGCTCCAATTCTGCTGCTCAGCCTGTTCCTGCTGCGCGTCTTTGCGCTGATGCACGATTGCGGCCATCGCTGCCTGTTTCGCGACCGGCGGCTCAATCGCGCGATCGGCTTTCTGCTGGGCGTCCTCTCGGGCATGCCGCAGTACGTCTGGTCGAAGCATCACGATTACCACCATTCCCACAACGGCAACTGGGAAAGATACCGCGGGCCCTATGGCACCCTGTCGGTGGACGAGTATGCGGCGATGACCGGCGCGCAACGGCGCATGTACAGGCACAAGTGCAGCATCATCGGCGCACCGATCGCCGGCTTCATATATTTGATTTTCAACCCGCGCTTCACCTGGATGAAGGGCAGTCTCGGCCTCGTGATCCATATGGCCGCAAGAAAATGGGCGCAGCCACGCGTGTCGTTGCGCGAGCATGCTGCCAGTTTCGAGACGCGACTTTGGAAATCGCCCAAGGAGCACTGGCATATGTTCTGGAACAATGTCGTGCTGCTCGGCGCCTGGATCTTGATGAGCTGGGCGCTCGGCACGGCGCTGTTCTTTTCGATCTATTTGATCAGCCTGTCGATTGCCGGTGGCGCCGGCATCATCCTGTTCACCGTGCAGCACAATTTCGAGCACTCCTATGCGAGCGACAGCCAACGCTGGGACCACACGGCCGGCGCGATCAAAGGAACGAGCTTTCTGATCCTGCCGCGCTGGCTGAACTGGTTTACCGCCAACATCGGCTATCATCACATCCACCATCTATCCGCCAGGATTCCCAACTATTGCCTGGCAGCGTGTCACAGGGAATCCCAGCATCTCTTTCCGGACGTCACCCGCGTGAAACTGTCGCAGGTGCACGGCGCCTTGAAGCACATTCTCTGGGACGCGCGCGCGCAGCGGATCATTTCGGTGGCCGAGTACCGGCAGCAGGTCCTGGAAGGAAGGTATGTTCCGACGACTGGTGGCGGGAGTTCCGATTCGTAGACCTGCGCGAGCGGTTACCTCGGCGGCTTCGCACGGCCGCCGCCGGTAGACCCGAGTGCCGCCTGCGGGGCAGCACGGTAAGATCCGCCATGGACCGTTTCGCGACCGGGAGGCTCGAGATGTCGTCGGATCATCCCTGGCTGCGCAGCCTGCGCGAGACCAGCGCCGCCCTGCAGGCCGTGCTGGCCGCCGTGCTGGAGGCGGAAAGCCACTTCGCGCCGCCGGCCCCGCCGTTGGAGCGTCTGCGCCAGATCACACATGATGCGGAGTGGGCGTGGCTGCAGCCGCTGTACCGGCTGATCGCCGACATCGATCATGCGCTCGCCTATGCGAGCGATCTGCCGGCCAGCGAGGCCGCGGCAATCGGCGCGCATGCGCGGGAGTTGCTCACCGGCAGTGCCGCGCCCGTGGAACAGGAGTTTCTCGGCCATTACCGCTCCCTCATGCAATCGGACCCTGCGGTGGTCATGGCCCACGCCGCGGCGCTGCGGACGCTGCAGCAATTGCCGCCGGAAGCCGTGGATCAGTCCGAGCGGCTGCACGCCCGCCATCAGTGGAACGAGCGCCGGCGCTTCCACCGCACCGGGCAGCCCGACCAGAAGCCCTCATGATGGCCCGGGCCGCCGGGCCCGCGCGGGCCTTTGCGGCGGGCTGCGCCGCGCCATTTGCACTCGCCGGTGCCGGTGGTATTTTGCGCCTGCACGTTGCCGGCGGCAGGGAGACGCGCCGATGCCGATCATTGGAATCGACCATGTACAGCTCGCGATGCCGGCCGGCGGGGAGGAGCGCGCCCGCTCGTTCTACCGCGACGCGCTCGGGCTGCCCGAGACGCCCAAGCCGCCGGCGCTGGCCGGGCGCGGCGGCTGCTGGTTCGAGAGCGATCGTGTCAAGATCCACCTCGGCGTCGATGCGGCGTTCCACGCCGCGACCAGGGCGCATCCCGGTCTGCTCGTGACCGGTCTTGCGCAGATCGTCGATCGCTGCCGGCGGCAGGGCATCGAGGTGCACGCCGATGCAGCGCTCGAGGGCTACGATCGGGTCTTCGTCGCCGATCCGTTCGGCAACCGGCTCGAACTCATGGAGCGCAAACTCGCGCAGAGCGAATAGCGCCGGCCGCGTTGCCGGCTGTCGTGCCGCGCGCCGCAGCGCGGCCGGCCAGTCCTGGATGAGCTCACCTATGGATGAGGAATGACCATGCGTTGCCCTGCCGCCTGCGCCGCGAGTCACGCTCCGGCAGCCACCGATGGACGCTAGCTCGGCGCGGCCGGGCCGGGAGGTGCCCGGCATGCAGCGCTACGGATCGGGGGCCATCGCGTTGCACTGGAGCATGGTGGTGCTGATCGTTGCGGTGGGTGTGCTGGGGCTGCTGCACGACTCGTGGCCGAAGCGCACCCAGGCCTTCTGGATCAATGTCCACGCCCTGATCGGCCTGCTCGTCTGGCTCCTGGTCATCGTACGCATTGCCTGGCGCAGGCGCCATGCGCCGCCGCCCCTGCCGCCGCAGGTCGGCGAAGTCTCGCGCCGCCTGTCCGCTCCCGTGCACCTGCTGCTCTACGCACTGATGTTCGTCATCCCGATGCTCGGCATCGTCACCTTCGTCTGGCACGCCCGCGCATTCGACTTCGGGCTGTTCCGGGTGGACTTCGGGGTGCGCTCCAACCGCGCCGTGTTTCATCCGACCGAGGACCTGCACGGCTATCTGGCCTATGCCCTGTTCGCGCTGGCCGGCCTGCACGCGCTGGCGGCGCTCTGGCACCGCTTCATGCGCCATGACGGCGTGCTCGAGCGCATGTGGCCGAGGCGCTGATGCCGTGACGCGATCGCGCCGCCGCCGCATGGATCGTCAGCCTCCCGGGGCGGCGAGCTCGGGCGCAACGTCGACACGGAAGATGGGATAGAGCCCGTAGCGCGCGTCCCAGGAGCCGTGGCGGCGCAGGAAGAATTCCAGGCGGGCGCCGGGATCCGCTGCAAACGCACTGTCCTGCCCGAGCTGGCGAGCGAACTCCTGCCGCAGGCCGGCGTCCGCATCGAGCATGGCCAGCGCGATCTGCTCGGCCACGTACGGCTCGAGCTGCTCCTTCTGCTCGAAGCAGGCATTGAAGAATCCCCAGGCCGCCAGCGAATCAGGCGCCTGCGGCTCGAGCAGCGCCACCAGCAGGCGCGCGTTGGCCTGCTGCATCGGCACGAACACGGCGCCCGCGGCCAGTGCGTGCCGCTCCGCGCGCCACTGTCCGTCGATCGCCGCGCGCAGGCGGCCCTCGAACGGCGCGGCGCCGAACTGCACCCGCGAGGCGCGAAAGGCGTCGACCGCCAGATCGCCCGCCCGCGGCTGCAGGCGCGCGCAGGCGAGCCCGTGCAGCGCGAGCTTGGCCGCCACCTCCTGTGCGTAGGCGCTCGGAACGATGTACCCGGCCCGCGGCGCCTGCACGCTCAACGACGGCTCGACGCGATCGCGGTAGGGAACGCGCCAGATCTGCGGCCTGCTCGGGTCGTAGACCGTGACCAGGGCGCCGGAGATGGCGGACGGCCGGCGCGTGTAGGCATAGCCCGGAAAGTCGATCGTGCGTGCCGCGCCCGCGCCGCCGGCGGGCTCGGCACGATCGCCCGTACCGGGCTCGCGCCAGGCGGACCGGTAATCGAGCACCATCCGCTCGCCCGCGAGTCCCGTGGCGGCGCGATCCGCGGCGCGCGCCTCGCGCAGCCACTGCGCACCATGCTCGGCCGTGAGCTCCGACAGGCCGACCAGCGTATTGCGCGTGATGCGCACGCGCGTCGCGTAGTCCTTCCAGGAATGGGTCTCGACCAGGACCGTGAAGCGGTTGCGCTGCGCGAAGTAGCCGATAGAGAAGCGCGGCGAATACACCGTGAGCACGAAGCCCGAGGCCGGATCGTCGGTGCGGACCAGATCCGGATAGAACGGCAGCGGCAGCGAGCCCTGCGCGGCGAGCCGGGCGATCAGTTGGTCGCGCAGCCGCAGCGCGCTCGGGCGCAGCTGCGCGTCGCCCTGGTTGATCGGCTCGACCTGGATCGAGACGTCGGGCTGGAAGTCCGCCCCGTCGGTCACGTGCAGATCGGCGCAGATGAGCGGATCCCACTCGTTGACGAGCCCGAGCAGCGCCTGCATCTCGCACGAGTCGGCCTTGGTGTAGTCGCGGTTGAGATTCAGGTTGCGCGCGGTGGTGCGCCAGCCGGTCTCCTCGGGCCCGTTCTGATTCGGGCGGTTCCAGCGCCCGCTGCGCTCGTGGCCGTCGACATTGAAGGCCGGAACGAACAGGATCGCGATGCGTTCGAGCACCTGCGGCGCCGCATCTCCCGCCAGCAGCTCGCGCAGCGCGATGAAACCCGCATCCTTGCCGTCGCTCTCGCCCGGATGAATGCCGGCCTGGACCAGCAGCAGCGGGATCGAGCGCGCGCGCAGCTCGGCCGCCGCCAGCGGCGCGGCGCGCGAGACGATCAAGGCGCGCAGCGGCCGGCCCTCGGCCGAGCGACCGAACTCGATCGAGCGCACCGCCTCGCTCCAGCGCCCCGCGAAGGCGGCGCACAGCGCCTCCACCTCATCGCTGCGACCGGTGCGGCGGAAGTCGGACCGTTCGGCCAGCGTCAACAGCATGTTCGCCATGATCCTCAGGCTCGCGTCGCTACGGGGTCGGCATCCCACCCCCCTGGTTCATGGTAGCTTACCGGGCGATCCAGGCACCGCGCCGCCCGAGCACGCCCTCGCCGGCCTCGCGCATCCAGGGGAGCCCGATGATTCAATTGACCGTGAACGGCCGGTTGCGCAGCATCGACGTCCCGGCCGACACGCCCCTGCTGTGGGTACTGCGCGATATGCTCGGGCTCACGGGCACCAAGTATGGCTGCGGCGCGGCACTCTGCGGGGCCTGCACGGTGCACGTGGACGGCACCGCCACCCGCTCCTGCGTGCTGCCGGTATCGGCGGTCGCGGGCCGCCGCGTCACGACCATCGAGGGCCTGTCGCCGAACTCCGATCATCCGGTGCAGCAGGCCTGGCTGGCGCACGACGTGCCCCAGTGCGGCTATTGCCAGTCCGGCCAGATCATGAGCGCCGCGGCGCTGCTGGCGGCCAACCCGCAGCCCACCGACGCCGACATCGATCAGGCCCTGGCCGGCAACATCTGCCGCTGCGGCACCTACAACGAGATTCGCGCCGCGATTCATGCCGCGGCCGCGCTGCTGCGCTCCCGCGACTGATGCGTGCCGGCGCCCGCCTGGCGGCGGCGCGGCGGCCCGCCGATGTGATGCAGTCTGGATGCGATGCGACTTCGATGTGATGCAGTATCTATGATCGGCGGGCCGGTGCGGCTAGACTGCGCGCACGGTATGCGGGAGGGATGCGTTCGAGCAGCGATGAACCCGAACAAACTGCTGCGCGGTCTGGCGATCGCGCTCCTGATCGCCGTTGTCGGCACCGCGCAGGCCACCCCGCGCGCCTACAGCCATGATCCGTACCCCCGGGCCGCGGCCGCCTATGCCGCCGTGGTCGACGGCGAGCTGCTCTGGGGCCGCAACCTGGACGTGCACCGGGCACCAGCCTCCCTCACCAAGCTGCTGACCGCCCTGGTGCTGCTGGATTCGGATTGGCAGCCCGATGCGCTGCTGTGGGTGCGCCACGATGCCGCGCACGCGACCCGGCCGCGAGTCGGACTGCGCACCGGCGAGCTCGTGCGGGCGGACGACGCGCTGGCGGCGATGCTGATGCACTCGGCCAACGACGCCTGCCTGGCGCTGGTCGAGAACGCCGCCGGCTCGCTCCAGGAGTTCGCCGCGCGCATGAACGAGCGTGCCGAGCAGCTCGGCATGCACGACTCCCATTTCGTGCACCCCTGCGGCTTCGACGCCGACGGCCAGTATTCCACCGTCACGGACCTGCTGCGGCTCGCGCGGGCGGCCCACGCCGACCCGCGCATTGCGGACGTCGTCGCGCAGGAGCGGGCGACGCTCGGCACCAGCTCGGGCCGGCAGCTGGCGTTCCGGAACACCAATCAGCTGCTCGGACATCTGGAAGGGGTGGTCGGCCTCAAGACCGGCTACACCGCGCACGCCGGGCGCTGCCTGATCGCCGTGGCCGAGCAATCGGGCCATCGCGTCTGGCTGGTGCTGCTGGACTCGCAGCATCGCTGGGGCGCCGCGCACCGGATCATCACCGATGCGTTCGCGGCCGCGGCGCGCGGCATGCCCACCGCGCACTTCGCCGTTCCGGGTTACGCCGGCACCTGAGGGCGGGTGGCGGACGCCCGCCGTCGCGCCGCAGTCCCCCCGGGCCGGCGCGTCCCGTTCCCCGCCCACATCGCCCCCATGCGGGACGAAACACGATTGTCAGCCCTGCATGACAGCCATCGATGCGGCGACCTTGATCGTCGCCAATCTGGAAGCGGTGTCGGCGACCGCATAGGGCAGGATGATCTGGTCGTTGTGCCGCATCGCTCCGCAGGTGTAGCCGACGTTCGGCACAGGGCCTTCGCGCTCGAAGACATCGGGCTTGATCAGGGGCTCGCACTCACCGGCTACACCTAGTCCGAGCCGCATCTGCTCCTGGGCGGATGTGGTCCATTTGAGGAAACCATCGTCATCCGGCTTGAAGCACCTGCCACCGCGTTATATAGTTTGGTATATAGCGCGATCGAGAAGGCGGGCGCGTGGAATTTGCCGGAAGCGTCACCCGACCCATCGCAGTCCTCAGATTGATTCCGAATATTTCGTTACGACCTTCCGAGGAAAGCACAATGCGGTCTGTCTCGTGGGGCGCCCTTGCGGCGCTTGCTGCAACTATCGTCTTGAGTCAGACGGCGCGCGCTCAAAATGTTCCACAGCCTCCGGCCGCCGCCGAGCCGTGCGAGAGCGTCCACGAGTTTGCCACCACCGATTGCACGCTGACCTGGCACGGCATCACCCTATACGGCGCTTATGACGTCGGCGTGGGCTGGGTCAGTCACGGTTCACCACAGAGCCCCTACAACTATGAAGGTGAATCGCTGGTCAACCGGAACGGCAATCAATCGCGCTTTCTGATCGAGCCGAACAACCTCTCCCAGACGGGTCTGGGCATCAGAGGCAAAGGAGAGTTTCTGCAGGATTGGTTCGCTGTGTTCAACGCTTCGACCGGCATCAATCCGCAGTCCGGCCAGCTCGCCAACGCGTCAGCCACGGACATCGCCAACAACGGCCTTCCGAGGGGCAGCTATTCGGCAGTCATCGACGGCGCGCGCGCGGGTCAACCGTTCAATGACGAATTCTACGGCGGCATATCGTCCACGTATTTCGGCACGCTGACCTTGGGTCGTCAACGCTCTCTCGGTACGGACGCAATGCTGCTTTACGATCCGGCCGGCGGCGCCTATGCCTTCTCATATATCGGGTATAACGGCACGATGGCCGGCGGCGGCGACACCGAGGACAGCCGTTGGGACGACGCCATAAAGTATCGGGTCGCTTATGGCCCGGTCCATTTCGGCGCGATGTACAAATTCGCCGACGGTTCGGGCGGCTGCTACGCCGCATCCTCAACCTGGACCGCCGCCACCTGTGCGCCGGAAGATCCGCACAACTCCGCTTATGGCTTCGACCTCGGAGGAGAAGACGGCAATCTCTCCGTCGATATCGTCTACCAGCATTACAACCAGGCCATCAGCGTGCTCAACCCCTTGCTGGGGCCAACGAGTCCGACGCAGCCGTATCAGTCGGCCCTCAACAGCGTCAATACAATTCCCATCACCGGAGCCAATCTGGTCGGAACGACCAATACCGTATATGGCATTGTGACCGACAACTCCGCCCTTATGGTCGCTGCCCGGTATACGTTGGACCAATTCAAGTTCTTTGGCGGCTACGAACACATCCGGTACACGAACCCGTCGAACCCATTGGGCGTCGGCGCCTCGGATCAGGGCGGCTATATCATGAGCGGCGTCGAAGACAACAATCTTGATTCTCCAAAGATCGCGCAGATCTGGTGGACCGGCGTGAAATACGCTCTCGACAGCAAGACCGAAATCACCTTGTCCTGGTACCAACAGCTGCAGAACGATTTTCGCGTGCCAGGGAGCTGCGGGGGCGCCGCCGGTGTCGTCGCCGCCTGCGCAGGCACTCTCAACGAGGTGTCGCTCTATGCGGATCATCACTTCACAAAGCGTTTTGACGTTTATGCCGGAGTTGCGTATTCCGACGTCGGCGGTGGTCTGGCCATCGCCATTCCTCACGGCCCCGGCGTCCCCTATTACTACGACAGCAACCTTGCTCCGACGATCGGTGCTCGCGTCACCTTCTGATCGTCTTGCGCGGCGCGTTCACCGGAGAGCCGCATGGGTAGCTCAAGCGCGCAATCGCTCCGCGCTGCCCTCGGTCCATCATCGGCCGCGGCATGGCCAAATCCTGGCTACATTTCAGCCACTGTGGGTGGTGAGTTAACTGACACCCGGCGCAATCTGTACGCTCAGGCCCTGTGGCTGCGGCGCTCCGGTTCACGGTATCGCAGCGCGTCCAGCAACAGCGAGAACGCGGGCGTCGGGTGGCGTCGACTCGGGTAGTAAAGGTGATAGCCGGGAAACGGCGCACACCAATCCGCGAGCACACGCACCAGCCGGCCGGCGGCCAGGTCCGACTGCACCGTGTCCTCGGAGACGAATGCAATCCCGAGCCCCGCCCTCACCGCCCGCAAACGCATCCACAAGGTGTTGAACACGAGCTGTCCTTCGACATGGACATTGATTTCGCGCGAACCCTTCTCGAATTCCCAAGGGTAGATGCCCCCGCGGGTCGGCAATCTCAGATTGATGCAGTTGTGCCCCTGCAAGTCCTGTGGCGTCTTGGGGATTCGCTTGCCGTCGAAATAGCCCGGAGTGGCCACGACAGCCATGCGGATGTCCGGTCCGACGCGCACCGCGATCATGTCCTTGGCAACCTGCTCGCCCAGGCGGATGCCGGCATCAAATTGTCCGGCCACAATGTCGGTCAGCCCGTGGTCGAGCGTGACCTCGACCTGAACATCCGGATAGGCAAGCAGGAAGCGCTGCAACGCAGGCATCAGCACGGTCTCCGCCGCGTGCTCCGCCGTGGAAATCCGGATGGTGCCGGCGGGTCGCTCCCGGAGGGAGGTCAGCGCCTCGAGCTCGGCGTCGATCCCCTCAAATGCCGGGCGCAGGGTTCGTAGCAGGCGCTCGCCCGCCTCGGTCGGGGCTACACTGCGTGTGGTCCGGCTCAGAAGCCGCAGGCCTAGCCTGCCTTCCAGACGCCGGATCGCGTGGCTCAACGACGACTGGGTCATCCCGAGCTGTCCAGCGGCCTTCGTGAAGCTGCGCTCCCTCGCCACCGTCGCGAACGCCGCAAGGTCAGCCAGGTGCTCCCGCTTCATTTATGCATCTGCTTCATAGGTCTGATCGAATTCTAACGTCTAGTCGTTAGAGACGCGAACGCCTACTGTTACGCCATTCGGACTCCCGTGCGCCTGTCCCGCTGGCCATGGCAGCCGACCCAGACACGGAGTCATGACATGCAGAAACGAAAACTTGGTAGCACCGGCCCGGAAGTCTCTGCCCTGGGCTTTGGCTGCATGGGCCTCAACTTCGCCTACGGGCCTGCCCTGCCCCGTCAGGACGCCATTGATCTCATCCGTGCCGCGGTCGATCGCGGCGTGACGTTCTTCGACACCGCCGAGGCCTATGGGCCCTTCACGAACGAGGAAGTGGTCGGCGAGGCACTCGCGCCCATCAGGGACAAGGTGGTCATCGCCACGAAATTCGGCTTCAAGGGCGGCGATTCCACGGCCGGCCTCGACAGCCGCCCGGAACGCATTCGCGCCGTAGCCGACGCCGCTCTCAAGCGCCTCAGGACGGACCATATCGACCTCTTCTACCAGCACCGGGTCGATCCGCAGGTCCCGATGGAAGACGTCGCCGGGACGGTCAAGGACTTGATCCGCGAGGGCAAGGTGCGGCACTTCGGGCTCTCGGAGGCCGGCGCCGATTCCATCCAGCGTGCCCACGCCGTGCAACCGGTGGCCGCCCTGCAGAGCGAGTATTCATTGTGGTGGCGGGCACCTGAAGCCGAGATCCTGCCGTTGTGCGAAACGCTGGGTATCGGGTTCGTGCCGTTCAGCCCGCTCGGAAGAGGGTTCCTCACCGGCAAGATCGACGAGACCACGACCTTCGCGAAGGACGACTTTCGCAACGTCGTTCCACGCTTCTCCGCCGAGAATCGCCGCGCAAACCAGGTTCTGGTTGATCTCCTCGGCAAGATCGCCGCGGAGAAAATGGCGACGCCCGCCCAGATTGCCCTGGCGTGGCTGCTCTCCCGCAAGCCATGGATCGTCCCCATCCCGGGCACGACCAAGTTGCATCGCCTCGACGAGAATGTCGGCGCCGCAGCGATCGAGCTGACGCCTGTTGACCTTCTGCACATCAACGACGCGTTGGTGGGGATCGAGATCAGGGGCGAGCGGTATCCGGCCCACCTCGCCGCGCGGGTCGGACGGTAAGTTCAATGGGACAAATCATGGCGCACGTCAAACTCAACAACGGCGTGGAGACGCCAATCCTCGGCTGCGCCGCGCGATCGACGGCTCACAGGGGACGCTAGCCCGGGTCCTGGAGAAGGCGCGTTTCTGGGGCCGGTTTGCGCAAGCATCGCTGAGCGCCCGGCAAGTCAAGGTGCTGAACGGACTACTCGACGGCTTCGAGGGGAAGCTCACGATGTCGAGGTGGGCCAGGCTCGCGAAGTGTTCACAGGACACTGCCTACCGAGACATCCTGGACCCCGTTGAACGAGGCGCCCCACGCAAGGACGCCAGCGGCGGACGCAGCACGAGCTATTCATTGGCCCGGGACATTGGAGAATAGCGTGCACCTCTGCCCCACCGGCGCACCTGCTTAGCTCATCGGTGTGGTCTTCACGTAATCGACCAGCTGCTCCAGCACCTTGCCCCAACCCTGACTGAATCCCATTTTCTCGTGCGCCTCGGCGTGCTCCCTGGTGGTATGTACGGCCGTGGCGGTGTACTTACAGCCACTATTGCCGTGCGGTTCGAACGTCAGCACCGCGGTAAAGAACCACGGCGCGGAGGCTGGATCGTGCGGCCGATAGCCGGGACCGAGCGCAGACGTCCAAACGAGCTTGCAGTTCGGCACGATCTCCAGGTAACAGCCAGGAGCGGCCGGCAGCTTGTTGCCGTCCGGATCCACCATCTGAGCGAAAAACTTTCCGCCCGGCTTCAAGTCGATCTCGCATTCCACAGTCCGGTAGGGCTTCGGGCAGAACCATGGCATCAAATGTTTCGGCGTAGTCCACGCCTTGAACACAAGCTCTGGCGAAACGTCCACCACGCGCTCCAGCACCAGGTCCTGTTCATTCTTCGCCGTCATCGACGTTCTCCTTCATTGTGAGCAGGTAGGCGTCCAGTTGGTCGAGACGACACTCCCAAAGCTTGCGCCGGTCCGTCATCCAGCTCTCGGCTGCCCGCAGCGGTTGGGGCGCAAGTGTGTACGTACGCACGCGACCGGTCTTTCTCGATTTCACCAGCCCAAACTTCTCGAGCATGCTCAGATGCTGGGTGAAGGACGGCAACGCCATGCCGAAGGGCCGCGCCAGTTCTAGCGTAGGCGCGGGACCACGGCTCAGTCGCTTCAGGACTGCTCGGCGCGTCGGATCCGACAGCGCTTGGAATACCTGGTTCAGTCGCTGGGTTTGGTTAGGCATACGCCTAACCATATAGCGGATCAATACTTAGTACAATACCTAACTTCTAGTTCCTGCACACCGCAGGATCGAGATCATTTGGGAAAACGTGAGACTCACTGAGAAGTCGTGAGAATTCTCGGCAGCCTGAGATCACTCGAATCTCAGCGGGGCATCTCGTAATATATTGAGTTTTATCGAGAAAATTGGCGGAGAGAGGGATTCGAACCCGGCGGACGCATTTTAGAAATCAATAACTTACTGAATTCATGTGTGTTTTCGTCCCCTCCAATCCCCTCGGACCCCCGGATTTGGCAGTAGATTTGGCAGTAGCGGACGCTCTCAGTCGCCATACCCGTTGAGCAACTCGCGCGCCATGTTCCTCGGAATTCCGTAGTGACTTTTTGTGCCGACTGCCGACATCGGTATGTCGCTCAAGCCCAGGGCCAGGACGAGCGGATCTCCGCTGCGTTCCATATGAAAGCCCAGATGAAAGGCAAATTCGTTCATCGAGCCCAG